>NZ_QTPU01000045.1:0-49025 GCF_003857805.1 Burkholderia sp. Bp9099 | reverse complement strand
GCCAACGCCAACGCCAACGCCAACGCCAACGCCAACGCCAACGCCAACGCCAACGCCGACGCCGACGCCAGCGTCAACGCCAACGCCAACGCCGACACCGACACCGACACCCGGTGCCGAGCAACCGGCGAGCGCGGCATCACCCACGCCCGTTCATTCCGCCGGCCCTACGCTGGCGCCGGACGTGCTGGCCTTTCTGCAACGCGACGCGATCGCGGACGACGCGCCTCAGCGTACCGACGCCACGCCGACGCACCGCTTCACCTGGCGGCCGGTCGAGATCGAGCCGCTGCCCGACCTGCCGGCGGCCGAGCTGAGCGGCAAGCGGATCGCGATCGTCAACGGCCGCGGTCGCACGGTCGAGCGCGTGGTGGCGACTCTTACGCGCGCCTGTGCGAAACCGGGCGTGTTCGCGCCGGCCGACGGCGTCGATCCGGCAGCCGCCGCGAGCGCGTTCGCCGCGCAGTCGGGGCCGTTCGACGGGATCGTCGATCTCGGCATCGAAGCGCAGTTCTCGCTCGACGCGCGCGATCAATGGGAAGCGCCGCTGCGCCGTACGGTCGCACTGCTGCAGGCGTGCTACGGCGACTGGTCGCAGGAAGAATCGACGTCGCGGCTGTTCTATCTGGCGCTCACCTGGCAGGACGGCCTGATGGGCCATGGCCACGGCCCGCTCGTGCAGCCGCTCGGCGGACTGTGGGCCGGCCTCGCGAAGACGCTGCCGCAGGAACTGCCGAACTGCAACGTGCGCGTGCTCGACATCGCGCCCGACGAAACGGGGCGCGTCGACCAGCTGGTCGCGCGCGAACTGTACCGCTGGGGACGCTTCGAGGTCGGCCACCGCGGCGGACGCCGCCATACGCTCGTCGCGACCCGCGACGATCTGCCGGCCGACGCGGCGCCCGACTGGGCGCCCGACGACGTCGTGCTGTTCTCGGGCGGCGCGCGCGGCATCGGTTTCCTGGCCGCGTGCGCGCTGGCAAAACGCCATCGCTGCACGGTGGTCGTCACCGGGCGCGATGCGTTGCCCGCCGGCGACGAGCCGTGGCTCGCGCTCGACGACGCGGGCTTCAAGCGCTACGGGCTCGAGCAACTGCGCCAGGCGACGCCCGGGCGATCGCCGAAGGCGATCCGGGATGCGCTGCGGCAGCTCGAACGCCGGCGCGACCTGAAGGCGTCGCTCGACGCCGTGGCCGCGCTCGGCCTGCCGGTGCACTACCGCGTATGCGACGTGACCGACGCGGAGGCCGTGCGCACGCTGTGCGACGCATTCGGCGACCGGCTGCGCGCCGTGATCCACAACGCGGGCATCGATCAGCCGGTGCGCTTGCCGCGCAAGCGCGCCGACGAGTTCATCGGCATCGCGCGCGTGAAGGTGCTCGGCTTTCTCAATCTCTACGCGGCGGTGCGCAACCGGCCGCGCGTCGACTGTTTCGTCAACGTCGGCTCGCTGACCGGCCGCTGGGGCGGAATGACAGGCGAGACCGACTATGCGGCCGCGAACGAGGCGCTGGCGCGGCTCGGCTGGTGGGCGCGGCGCGACGCCGGCGAGCGCGTCGTGAAGACGATCGCGTGGCCGACCTGGGACGGTGTCGGGATGATCACGAACCTCGCCGTCACGCGGCGCTACGTAACGCCGATGCGAATCGACGAAGGCGTGCGCCACTGGCTCGCGGAACTCGCGAATCCAGCGAATTCAGCGACATCCGGCAGCGGCGAGCCGATGTACATGGGCGCGGTCGGCCGCGCACTGACGCCGATCCAGCTGCGCGGGTTCGACGCGGTGGAAGGCTTGCCGAACCTCGGCGAACTCGCGACGCGCCGGCATCACGCGGGCGCGCCGCGACGCTTCCGGCCGTTCGCTTGCTTCTCGACGCGCTATCGCACGGCCGGCGCACCGTACACGCATGCCTTCCGCGTCGACGGCCGCGCGGCCGTGCCGGCGTCGCTGCTGCTCGAGCACGCGCGCGTCGTGGCCGACTGGGTCGCGCCGCCCGGCGGCGAGCGGGCCTGCCTGCAGGAAGCCGTCGACATCACGATCGCGCTCGACGCGCTCGCCGACGCGCTCGACGGCCATGGCGATCTCGCGCTCGACACCGACGTGAGCGGCCGCACGGTGGACGACGGCTGGCACGTGACGGTGCGCTGCGCGTCGCTTGCCGCCCGCGTGCTGCTCGATGCGACGTTCGTGTACCGCAGTCATCCACCCGGCGGCACGACCGTCGCGCTGCCGCGCGAGACGGAGGACGGCCCGGCCCGGCGGTCCGCACGCGCGAGCTGGCGCGACGACTTGTTGCCCGAGGCCCGATGGAGCGGCGGCATCGCGCAGGCGAAGGCCGCCGACCCCGCCGCGCTGTGGGGTGTACAGGGTGTGCAGGGTGATGCAGGGCGCGTGCCGTGTCCGCAGCTGTGGCTGCCGGTCAATCACCTGGAAAACGTGCTGCGCGTGCTGCTCGGCGCGTGGCCCGCCGACGGCGAGCCGCCGCACGCATGGCGCATCGGCCGCATCGTGTTCGGCTCCGCGCACGCGGGCGACGCCGACATGCTGCTGCGCTATCCGGACGATCGCTTCGCGATCGCGGATCGCGCGGGCGCATCGATCGCAGACCTGTACGACGCGCGGCTCGCCGGCGCGACCGACACGCAAGCCGTGACGGCGTCGGCTACTTGAACGGGAAGAGGAGGTTCACCATGACGGAGCGCAACGACGGCGCGCGGTACTGCATCATCGGCGCGGGCGCGGCGGGCATCACCGCCGCGAAGAACCTGCTCGCGGCCGGCATCGGCTTCGACGTGATCGAGCGCGAGGACGACGTCGGCGGCAACTGGTACTACGGCCGCCCGAGCGGCGCGGTGTATCGCTCGATCCACATGATCAGCTCGAAGCGGTTTTCCGAGTACACCGACTTTCCGATTCCCGACGACTATCCGACCTATGCACGCGGCGACCAGGCACTCGCGTATCTGCGCGCGTACGCGCGGCGCTTCGGCGTGTACGACCGGATCGAGTTCGGCCGCTCGGTGCTCGAGATCGCACCGGTGCAGGGCGGCACGCAGTGGCGCGTGGAACTGGATCGCGGCGAGGTGCGGACCTATCGCGGCGTGATCGTCTGCAACGGCCACCTGTCGCATCCGCAACTGCCCGACTATCCGGGGCGGTTCGACGGGCTGCAGCTGCATTCGTCGCAGTACCGCACGCCGGAGATCTTCGACGGCAAGCGCGTGCTCGTGGTCGGCGCCGGCAATTCCGGCTGCGACATCGCGGTCGAGGCTTCGCATCGTGCGCGCGCGGTCTTCCACAGCACGCGCCGCGGGTACTACTACTGGCCGAAATTCCTGTTCGGAATGCCGGCGGACGAGTGGGCGGAATGGCCGCTGCGGCTGCGCATGCCGCTGTGGGCGCGGCGTTTTTTCGGCGAGCGGCTGCTGCGCCTGACGACGGCCGGGCAACCCGAACACTACGGGCTGCGCAAGCCGGACCACAAGCTGTTCGAATCGCATTTCATCATCAATTCGACGCTGTTCTATCACCTCGGCCATGGCGACCTCGCCGCGCGGCCGGACGTGCGCGAACTGAAGGGCGATCGCGTCGTGTTCGTCGACGGCAGCGAGGAGGCGATCGACGTGATCGTGTACGCGACCGGCTACCAGCCGAGCTTCCCGTTCATCGAACAGGCGCACCTGCAATGGCGCAAGCAGCAGCCGTCGCTGTACCTGAACCTGTTCGACGCGCAGCATCGCGACCTGTTCTTCATCGGGCTGTTCCAGACCTCGACCGGCAACTGGCCGTTGATGGACTACCAGGCGCAGCTGCTCGCCCGCTACCTGCATGCGCGCGACGCGGCGCCGCGCAAGGCCGCGCGCATCGACCGGCTGATCCGGCGCGGCCGCTCGGACTGGAGCGGCGGCATCGCGTTCCATCGCACGCCGCGGCACGTGATCGAGGTCGAGCATTTCGCGTACCGGCTGCAGCTGCGGCGGCTGATACGCGGGTTGCCGGCCGTGCCCGGCGGTGCGGGCGCGGACGCATCGAAGGTGGCGCCGGCGCACGCGGTGCGCGCGGGAGGTGCGTCGTGAGCCTCGTGCATGTCGAACACCTGTCGAAGACCTACCTGCTCGACAGCGTGCGCGTGACCGGGCTCGCCGACGTGTCGGCGACGCTCGACGCGGGCCGCTTCACCGTGCTGAGCGGCCCGTCGGGCAGCGGCAAGACGACGCTGCTGAACCTGATCGGCTGCATCGACCGCCCCGACAGCGGGCGCGTGATGATCGCCGGTCACGACACGGCGTCGCTGTCGGACGATGCGCTGTCGGATTTTCGCGCGCGCCATGTCGGCCACGTGTTCCAGACCTTCAACCTGCTGCCGGTGCTGTCCGCGTACGAGAACGTCGAGTATCCGCTGCTGATGGCGGGCTGGTTACCCGCGCGGCGCGCGGCGCGGGTGCGCGACCTGCTCGACGCGGTCGGCCTGGCCGACAAGGCGCGGCACCGGCCGAGCCAGCTGTCGGGCGGCCAGCGCCAGCGCGTCGCGATCGCGCGTGCGCTCGCGGCCGAGCCCGCGATGGTCCTCGCGGACGAACCCACCGCGAACCTCGACAGCGCGACCGGGCACGCGATCATCGCGTTGATGCGCGCGATCCAGCGCGAGCGCGACGTGTCGTTCATCGTGTCGTCGCACGATCCGGAGGTGGTGAAGGTGGCCGACGCCGTGATCCGGATTCTCGACGGCCGCATCGTCGGCCACGAGCGGGCCGGCGACGACACGGCGACGCAGGAGGTGTACCGATGACCCATACGCTGATGCTCGCGCTGCGCAACCTGCAGCGCAACCGCCGGCGCTCGCTCACCACGCTGCTCGCGATGATCGTCGGCGTCAGCGCGATCCTGTTGTTCGGCGGCTTCAGCCGCGACATCACGCTCGGCCTGCAGACCGACTTCGTGCAGCGCAGCGGCCACCTGCAGATCCAGCGGCAGGGCTATTTCCTGTACGGCACGGGCGACCCGGCCGCGTACGGGATTCGCGGCTACCCGGCGCTGATCGAACGATTGCGGCACGACCCGCAGCTCGCGCCGCTGCTGCAGGTCGTCACGCCGACGCTGCAGTTCGGCGGGATCGCCGGCAATTTCGCGGCCGGCGTGTCGCGCACCGTGATGGGCTTCGGCGCGATTGCGGACGACCAGTACCGGATGCAGCAATGGAACGCCTACGGGTTCCCGCTGCAGCCGCGCACATTCGCGTTGCGCGGCAGCGCCGGCGACGCGGCGATCGTCGGCCTCGGCGTCGCGCGCGTGCTGCACCTGTGCGGCCCGCTGCGCGTGCCGGATTGCCGCGATGCGCCGCCGGCCCCGGCCGAGCCGCCTGCCGACGGCCCGGCTGCGACCGCGCCGCCCGACGTGCTCGCGCTCGCACAGGCCGAGGCCGGAACGCGGCCGGCCGCCGACGGCGCGCCCCATGTCGAAGTGCTGACCGCGAGCGCGGGCGGCGCGCCGAACGTCGGCCGCTTCTCGGTTGTGAAGGCGGACCAGCAGGGCGTGAAGGAACTCGACGACGTGTATCTCGCGGTGCAACTGCCGCAGGCGCAGCGGCTCGTCTACGGCGGCGCCGCGCCGCGCGCGACCGCGATCGAGATCCAGCTCGCGCGCACGGCCGACCTGCCGGCGGCGCGGGCGCGCATCGAGGAGCTGCTGCACGGCGGCTTCGACGGGCAGGCGCTCGACGTCGTCGATTTCGCGACGCTGAACCCGTTCTACGACCAGACCAACCGGATGTTCTCGGTGATCTTCGGTTTCGTGTTCGTGCTGATCAGCGCGATCGTGCTGTTCGTGATCAGCAACACGATGAGCACCGCGATCATCGAGCGCACCGTCGAGATCGGCACGCTGCGCGCGATGGGCATGCGGCGCGGCGGCATCCAGGCGCTGTTCGTCTGCGAGGGCGCGCTGCTCGGCGTGGCCGGCGCGTCGCTCGGCGTGCTGGTCGCGCTCGCCATTGCCGCGATCGTCAATCGCAGCGGGCTGGCCTGGACGCCGCCCGCGCGGATCGACGCCGTCGCGCTGACGGTGCGCGTGTGGGGCGAGTGGCGAACCATCGCCGTCACGTTCGCCGGGCTCGCGTGCGTGGCCGGGCTGTCCGCGTGGCTGCCGTCGCGGCATGCGGCGCGGCTGTCGATCGTCGATGCGCTGCGGCACGTGTGAGGTCGCCCGATTGCCGCGTTTTTCGTTCACTTCACTTTCGGGAGAGCGCCCGTGCGTCGCCTGTTCGTTTCATGCTGTCTGAGTCTTTCGTTCCTGGCCGGCGTCGCGCCTGCGCAGCCGGCGCCCGATCCGCAGAAGGTGCTCGCCGCGAGCGACGCGATCCGCACGCCGGAGAAATCGTTCGTGTTGACCGCGACGCTCGTCGAGTACCGGTCCGGCAAGCAGGTCGACGGCAATACGCTGTCGATCCATTCGAAGCCCGACGCGCCCGGCGGTGCGTTCCGCACGCTGGTGCGCTTCGTCGCGCCGGCGCGCGACACGGGCAAGCTGATGCTGAAGAACGGCAACGACCTGTGGTTCTACGATCCGGTGAACCAGGCCAGCGTGCGGATCTCGCCGGACCAGCGGCTGCTCGGCCAGGCCGCCAACGGCGACGTCGTGACGGTCAATCTCGCGCACGACTATACGGCCGCGCTGAAGGGCGTCGAGGACATCGTCGACGGCGACCGGCAGACCCGTCGCGCGTACCGGCTCGCGCTCGCCGGCCACGGCGACGGGCTCACGTACCGGCGCATCGAGATCTGGATCGACGCGGCGAACAACCGGCCGCTGAAGGCACGCTTCTATTCGGAAAGCGACCGGCTGCTGAAGACCGCGTTCTATCGCCGCTACACGATGCAACTGGGCGTCGAGCGGCCGACCGAGACCGTCATCGTCGACGGGCTCGACAGCAACTGGGTCACGGTCATGCGCTTCTCCGACTACGCGTGGCGCGACATTCCCGATGCATGGCTGCAGCGCGACTACCTGTCCCGCTTCCAGGCGCAATGACGGCGCGGCGCCGAGGCCGGATCGCGGCGCTCGCGTTCGTGCTGCTGCCCGCGCTCGTACATGCAGCGGATGCGGGTGGGGAGGGTGGAGCGGGTGCGGCGGATGGCACGGCCGGCGTCGACGCGGCCGATGCCGCGGCGCTCGCGCTGGCCGACCAGCCGGCCGCGCCCCCCGCCGATACCGCGAAGCCGTGGAAGCTGAACGTGCAGGACGCGCTGCGCACGAGCCGCTATCGCGACGGCGGCGAGGCCGGCCGCAACCAGCTGTCGATCGAGTTCGAATACGGCCAGTGGCTGACGCCGTCGTTCGCCGCGCATTTCTCGATGCGCTTCGACCGCTTCGATCCGCTCGGCACGTCGCGCACGTCGTCGCGCGACGTGACGCTCGTGAAGGAAGCGTATGCGAGCTGGCGCGCGTCCCCCGCGTTCGTGGTCGACGCGGGGCGCGTGAACGAGCGGCTCGGCGCGGCGATCGGCTACAACCCGACCGACTTCTTCCGGGCCGGGGCGGTGAGTCTCGACGTGCCGCCCGATCCGGACAGCCGGCACACGAACCGGCTCGGCACGGTCGGGCTGCGCGCACAACAGGTGTGGGACTCGGGCTCGCTCGCGGCGCTGCTGTCGCCGCGGCTCGAGCGCCGCAGCCTGCCGGGCGATCCGGCCGCGTCGTCCGACCTGCAGCGCACCAACGGCGTCGACCGCTGGATGCTCGTCGCGAGCCAGCGGCTCACCGCGGCGATCCAGCCGCAATGGATCGTCTACGGCGAAAGCGGGCAGGCGCCGCAGTTCGGCCAGAATCTGAGCGTGCTGCTCGGCAACTCGGTGGTCGCGTACCTCGAATGGACGGGCGGCTACCGGCGCTCGCTGATCGCGCGTGCCACCGGCGCGGCCGACGATCGTGCGTTTCGCACCAGTTCATCGGTGGGCGCGACGTGGACGCTGCCGGTCGACCTGTCGCTGACCGCCGAATTCCAGAGCAACGGCGGCGGCGCAAACGCGGCGCAATGGCGGTCGCTGCAGCGCGCGAACCCGCTCGCATGGGGCCGTGCGGTGCAGACCTCGATTGCCGCGCAGGAACTGCAAACCCGTCACGGCGTGTTCGTGATGGCGGCGTGGCGTAATGTCGGCGTGCGTCGCCTCGACCTGTCGGGTTTCGTGCAGGCCGATCTCGGCGGCGGCCGGCAATACTGGCTCGAGTTGCGGCGACGTTTCGACCGCTTCGACGTCGCGCTGCAATGGCTGCATCAGGGCGGGCCGTCGTGGAGCCGCTTCGGCGCGATGCCGGAGTCGACGAGCGTTCAGGTGCTGGGCATTTTTTATCGATGACGCAAGGAGAATTCGAATGAGCAAACGCGCGCTTCAGGCGGCGACCGCCGTGCTTGCGCTGGTTCCGACGATCACCGGGGTGCTCGGCATGATGGGCATCCACGATCCGCTGTACGCGTCGCTCGGCATCGCGCTGCCGGCCGACGCGACGCTGGACGGCAACCTGCGTTTCTATGCGGGCGTCTGGCTCGGGCTCGGGCTCGCGGCGTTTTCGGTGATCCCGCGCATCGAGCATCAGGGGCGGCTGTTCGCGACGCTGTGGACGATGATCTTTCTCGGCGGTATCGGGCGGCTGATTTCGCTCGCGGCGCTCGGGCTGCCGTGGCCGCCGTTCGTCGGTTTCACGGCGCTCGAAGTCGTCGGCGCGCCGCTGTTCATCGCATGGCAGCGGCGCGTGGCCGCGCATGCCGCAGGGGAGCACGCGAATGCATGACATCGACATCGACCAGCGCATCGCGCCGCGTCGTGGCGCCGACGCGGCCGTGCGGGGCATCGCGGTGGCGTTCCTGCACGCCGTGTCGGCACGCTGCGTGCCAATCGGGTACGCGCGGTTCATCGCCCGTATTGCCCTGCTCGCGTGGGTCCTGCTGGGCCCGGTGCAGGCTGATGCGCAGACGGCCGTCGACGACTACGCGGCGACCCGCTATCCGATCGTCCTCGTGCACGGGTTGACCGGGACCGACGACTATTTCGGCGTCCTGCCGTACTGGTACGGCATCCAGGCCGATCTTCAGCGGCATGGCGCGACCGTCTACGTCGCCGACCTGTCCGGTTTCCAGGGCGACCTCGGCCCGAACGGGCGCGGCGAGCAGTTGCTGGCGTACGTCAAGCAGGTGCTCGCGGTCACGGGCGCGGCCAGGGTGAACCTGATCGGCCACAGCCAGGGCGGGCTGACGTCGCGCTACGTGGCGTCGGTCGCGCCCGCGCTCGTCGCGTCGGTCACGACGATCGCGACGCCGCACCGCGGCTCGCAGTTCGCCGATTTCGTGCTGGGCGCGCTGAAGCTCGACCCGACCGGCCTGTCGACGCCGATATTCGGTGCGCTGCTGAACCTGTTCGGGATCCTCACCAGCGACACGCACAACACGAACCAGGATGCGATCGCCGCGCTCAACGCGCTGAGCACGCCCCGTGCCGCGCAGTTCAATCAGCTGTTCCCGAGCCCGGGGCTCGGCGCCGGCGCGTGCGGCACCGGCGCACCGATCGAGACGATCGGCGGCAACGTGCATCTTCTGTACTCGTGGAGCGGGGCCGCGTATCAGCCGGTGTCGCTGCTCGGCATCGTGACCGGCGCGGTCGACACCAGCGTGATTCCGGTCATCGATCCGGCGAACGTGCTGGATCCTTCGACGCTCGTGTTCCTGACGGCCGGCAACGTCATGGCGCTGGCCGGCGCCGGCCCGAACGACGGTTTCACGTCGACCTGCAGTGCGCGGTTCGGCACGGTGATTTCGACGCGCTATCGCTGGAATCACTTCGACGCGATCAACCAGCTGCTCGGCGTTCGCGGCGCCTATGCGGAAGACCCGGTCGCCGCGCTGCGCGTGCAGGCAAACCGGCTGAAGCAGCAGGGCGCCTGAGCGATGGAGGTCCGGACCATGCTGTCCCGCGCGGTGTTGTACGGCGCGACCGGGGCGATCGCCGCGGCCGCCGTTTGGCACGCGTTCGGTCGTCAGGCTGCGTCGACGGCTGCCGTGGCCGCCACGGATACCGCGCCGCCCGGCCACGCCGCGCCGAGCGGTGCGGCGGTGCCGCGGCCGGTGCTTGCCGTGTCGGATGTCACGCTGCCGGCATCGCTCGCGGGCGCGCGTGCGCCGCGCCTGCCGGTCGGGCCCGGCGGGCGCCTCGCGCACGCGCATGCGGTGCGGGAATTCTTCGATTACTTTTTGCTTGCGCAGCATGACCTGACGCCCGCGGCGCTCGATGCGCTGGTCGCGCACGAAATCGCATCGCAGCCGATCGGCGAGCCGGCCCGCCGCGATGCGCTCGATCTGTGGCCGCGCTATCGCGCGTGCATCGCCGCGTTCGACACGCTGCCGGGCGCGCTGCCGGCAGGCGCCGGTCTCGATCCGGACGGCATCGCAGGCGAACTCGAGCGGCGTGCGGCGCTCGCGCGCCGCTGGCTCGGCGACTGGAGCGCGCCGTTCTTCGACGCGGAATTGCGGCGGCAGCGCGGCGATCTCGACCGGATCAGGATCGCGCGCGATCCGACGCTCGACGACGCGCAGAAGCGCGCACGCCTCGCCGCACTCGATCAGGCGTTGCCGCCGGACGAGCGCGACGCACGCGAGCGCGCGGCGCGCCAACGCGATGCGCTTGCAACGCTCGCGCGGCTCGACGGCCAGCGCGCGACGCCCGATGCGCTGCGTGCGCAGCTCGGCGCCGAAGTCGCCGCGCGCGTCGAGCGGATGCAGCAGGGCGACGATGCGTGGCGGGCACGCTATCGCGATTACGCGGCCGAACGCGACCGGCTCGACGCGCAGCCGCTTGCGCCCGACGCGCGCGATGCGCGGCTCGCGCAATTGCGGCAACGCGACTTCCCGGATCCGGCGGACGCATTGCGGGCCGCATCGCTCGACGCGGGCCGGGCCACGGCATCGGCGCACTAGCACCCGTCTCGGACGTGCACGCCGTCACGGCGCTCACCTGACGAGGGAGAAGTGTGGGATAACCCACACTTTCCGCATTCTTTTCGATTCGGGAATGATTTTAATTTCCAGTGTAAATCGCATTACCGCGCATTGACATTCATGCACCGTTTTCAATGATTCATTGCGCAATCCGTTTTATATGGGTGGGATTTAAATCGCCAATTTTTTATTGACAATGCAAGTATCTTCGGATGGCGAGCCGAACTGTCAAATTACTTCATGTAACAAAAGCGGAGTGTCGCGTACGGTTGGGCTGCGTGATACCTTTTTGCTCAATGTCACCGCGCTGAAAAGGCGGAGAAACCGTTAAACCGGTGCGGTGAAAACAGCAGGAAGGTCCGGTGGCCGAGGGGCAGGGATACAACGTACGAGGTGCGCCGTGATACATCAGGCCAACAACGTCATCGAGTTGCCGCATGCACTTGGTGCCAATCATTTCCTGTCAGCGCTCGACGGAATTAACCGTTCCGAATTGGCGCCTCATCTGATGCTTTCGAATCTCGAGACCGGCCAGGTGCTGTGCGATGCCGGCGAGAATCTGGAGGCCGTCTATTTTCCGGTGACGGCGGGCATTTCCCTGCAATACACGGCGGGCGGCAAGACGACACTCGGCGTGACGGAAATCGGCCGCGAAGGCATCGTGTGCGACGACGTCATCGGCAGCGCGATGCAGCGCCGCGTCGTCGTCTATCGCGGCGGGTTCGCGTACCGGCTGTATGCGCGCCGCTTCGCGGACGCGTGCGACGTGTCGGCGGCGATCCGGCGGCAGGTCTTCGTGCGGATGCAGCTGGCGTTGTCCCAGGCGTCGCAGGTCATGTTCTGCAGCCGTCATCACGTGATGCGGCAGCAACTGGGCCGCTGGCTGCTGATCGCCTACGAGCGCGCACGCAGCATCGAAATCCCGGTCACGCACGGCATGCTGGGGCAGATGCTGGGCGTGCGCCGCGAGACCGTCACCGATGCCACGCGGCAGCTTCACGAGCTTGGCCTGATCCATCAGCATCGCGGTGCCATCGTGCTCACGGATCTCGCCGGTCTCGAACGGCAGGGCTGCGATTGCCATCGGGTCGTGCGCGACGAAACACGCCGCATTCTCGCGACCGATGCCGGTACGGATGCCGGCGCCGAGTTGTCGCGCCGCGTCCGGACGACATAGTCGCCGGCACCGCGTCGTGGCGCGATGGCATGCACGGCGGCGCGGCGCGCAAAGGGAACGGGGAGGTGCCTGGCGCAGGCGGTGCGGCGACGCGTCGGGCAGGCGGCATCGACAAGAATCAGAAAAACAGTCATTCAGGTATGGAAAACATTTCGAAGCTCCAGAGTCAGCGCAGCTCGTTCCACGTGTGGCCATGGAGTCCGGCGCTCGGCATCCTGCCGATCGTCGTCGTGGTCGTCGCGCTGGCCGGGTTCGTCGCCGTCAGCCTGATCGTGATCATGTCGTTGCGCGTGTACGTCGGCGGCGAAAGCAGCTGGTCGAAGGCGCAGAAGGACGAGATCCTGCTGCTGAGCCGCTACGGGCAGACCGGCGACGAAAAGCTGTTCGACGAATACCTGGCGGTCGACCGGACCCTCACCTTCCTCGGCGCCGCGCGCCGCGCGATGACCAGTACGCCGCCGGACCACGGCGTGGCGCGCCAGGCGCTGATCGAGGCGGGCATCAATCCGGTCGATGCGGCGGCGGTGGTGTGGTTCTACCCGATCCTGAGCAGCTTCGCACGCCTGAACGCCGCGTTGCAATACTGGGAGGACGCGGACCGGCAACTGGTCGACCTGCGCAGGATCGCCAACGCGCTGCACGCGTCGGTGCATGCGGACGACGTCCGGCGCACGAGCAGCCTGAACCACGCGATCTGGGATCTCAACGCGCACATCGAACCGCTGCCGAAGCGCTTTTCCGACGAACTGAGCGCCGAATTCCGCTCGGCCGTCATCCAGCTGTTCCTGTCGTACATCGTGGCCTCGCTGCTGATCATCCTGCTGTCGGTGCGGTGGGCGAGCCGCGCGCAACGCCAGCAGGTGTCGATGCAGACCGAGCTGGACCGGAGCCAGGCATTCGCGGCAGCCGCGCTGCGCTCGGTCGCCGATGCGATCGTCACGATCGGCCTCACGCGCGGTATCGAGACCGTCAATCCGGCGGCCGAGCAGCTGCTCGGCACGTCGTCGCGGCAGTGTGTCGGCAAGCCGATCAACGACGTGCTGGACCTGATCGACACGTCGACGGGCATGTCGATCAAGCTGCTCGCGTCGCTCGGCAACCGCAGCGACCCCACGTTCACCCGCGATCTCGACCTGATCCGCGTGTGCGGCTCGGCGGTGTCGGTGCGCGCGTCGCTGTCGAAGATGGACAACGCCGCGGGCCGCTGCGTCGGCTACGTGCTGATCCTGCGCGACATGACGCGCGAACACCAGTTGATCGAGAAGCTGACCTGGCAGGCGTCGCACGATGCGCTGACCGGCCTCATCAATCGCACGGCGTTCGAGCGACGCCTGGGCGACGCGCTGGCGCAGCGCGGCGGCGGGATGCTGCTGGTGCTCGACCTCGACGGCTTCAAGGAAGTCAACGACGTGTGCGGCCACGCGGCGGGCGACGCGCTGCTGCGCGACGCGACCGCGGTGTTCGCGCGCAGTCTCGGCCACGACGACGTGTTCGGCCGGCTGGGCGGCGACGAATTCGGCATCCTGCTGCCGGCCGGCCGCGACGGCGCGCCGGACGGCGGCAAGGCGGAACGCCTGCGCGCGAGTCTCGAGGACTTCACGTTCCTGTGGGAAGGCGAGCCGTTCAAGCTCAGCGTGAGCATCGGCGTGCTGGATCTCGCGTGCCGGCCCGAGAGCGTCGAGAAGGCGATGCAGATGGCCGACGTCGCGTGCTACGTCGCGAAGGATCGCGGCCGCAACCGCGTGCATGTCGCGGATTCGCGCGACATGCATTCGAGCCGCCAGGCGTATCACACGCAGTGGAGCCGGCGCGTGAAGACGGCGCTCGAGACGAATTCCTTCCAGTTGTATGCGCAACCGATCGTGCCGATCCAGCCCGCGCTCGGCGCGCGGGAGCGCGCGGAGATCCTGCTGCGCATTCCGGACGCCGACGGCAAGCTGATCTCGCCGGTGTTCCTGCCGGCCGCCGAGCGCTACGGCCACATGACGATGATCGACCGCTGGGTCGTACGCACCGTGATCCGGCGCCTCGCGCGGCTCGAACAGCGCCGCTACGTCGAATACAACGTGAACCTGTCGGCGATGTCGATCACCGACGAGCGCTTCGTGGAGTTCGTGATCGCCGAACTGTCGGCGTCGGGGCTCGACCCGTCGCTGCTGTGTTTCGAGATCACGGAGACGAGCGCCGTGCGCAACCTGGAGGTCGCGTCGCGCTTCATGTGCGAGCTGCGCGACCTCGGCTGCCGCTTCGCGCTCGACGACTTCGGCGCCGGCATGTCGTCGTTTTCGTATCTGCGCCAGTTGCCGATCGACTACCTGAAGATCGACGGCGGCCTCGTGTCGACCATGACGTCCGACAGCATCAAGCGCGGCATCGCGTCCGCGATCAACGACATCGCGCACGTGATGCAGTACCGCACCGTCGCCGAGCACGTCGAGGATACGGCGACGGCCGAGATGCTTCGCGCGCTGGGCGTCGACTATTGCCAGGGCTATTACTTCAGCCGCCCCGCGCCCTGGCAGGAAGGGGGATTCCATTGAACCAAGCGAGGAACGAACGCATGAGTGCTCCATTTGAACTGACCGGCGACCTGATGGACCTGGCGAGCTATCCGGCCTGGCTGCGCGACGTGGTCGGCGCGACCGACGAACTGAAGGCGCGCGTCCGTGCGCATCCGGTGTTCGCGGCGATGAGCGGCGGGACGCTGCGCGCGTCGCAACTGCGCGCATTCTTCGTGACCGGCTGGGCGGTGGTCAGCCAGTTTCCGGAATACATGGCGATGAACCTGGTGAAGACCGCCGCCTACCGGTCGCGCGGCGACGAGAAGGCGCGGCGCTATCTGATCCGCAATATCCGCGTCGAGCAGAACCACGTCGATCACTGGGCCAACTGGGCGGCGGAATCGGGCGTGACGATCGACATGCTGCTGCGCGGAGACGCGCCGCTGGCCGGATTCTCGCTGAGCCACTGGTGCTGGAAGAGCGGCAGTACCGACGCGCTCGCGCCGAGCATCGCCGCGACCAACTATGCGATCGAGGGCGTGACGGGCGAGTGGAGCGCGCTGCTGTGCGCATCGCCGTACGAACGGCAGTTCGAACCGGCCGTGCGGCATCGCGCGATGCGCTGGCTCAAGCTGCACGCCGACTACGACGACCGGCATCCGTGGGAGGCGCTCGACATCGTCGCGACGCTGCTCGGCCAGTCGCCCGCGGCGCGCGACGTGCGGGACGTCGAGACGTCGATCCGCAAGAGCCTGAGCTATTTCCTGACGAGTCTCGATTGCTGCATGCATGTGTAGTCGCCGGCGTCGTGCGCGCGCGGGTTCGTGCGGGCCGCACCCGGCCGTTCCGGCTGGAAGGCGGGCCGGCGTGACGTCGCGATGCGCCGTGCGGGCCGTCGTGCTGGACGATTTTCCATGGCCACCCAAGTTCTCGTCGTAGAGCCCGATCCGCGCATGCGCGACAGGATCCGCGTGCTCCTGCGCGGCTGCCAGATCGATACGTCGGCGCTCGACGATGTGTCGATGCTGCTCGCGCACGTGAGCGCGGCACCGCCCACCCTGATCGTGTTGCGGGTCGAACGGCCAGCCACGACGTTCTACATGGCGCTCGGCGCACTGCGGCGGGCCGGTTACGACATGCCGGTGATCGTGATCAGCCGCGACGCGCAGGTGGTCGACAAGGTCGTCGCGCTCGAGATCGGCGCGGACGACTATGTCGTGGAGCCGTTCGAGCCGATGGAGCTGGTCGCACGCGTGCGCAGCGCGATGCGCCGCTACGCGCCGAACCGGCCGGAGTCGCCGCGCGGGCCGCGGAATGCCGAAACCTATGCGTTCGGCGACATCGAGGTGAATTTCGTCACGCGGCGCGCGACCCGCGCGGGAGACGACCTCGGGCTGCGCGCGAGCGAATTCGCGCTGCTCGAACTGTTCATCTCGCAGCCGCTGCGCGTCCTGTCGCGCGCGGAGATCCTCGCGCTGCTGGGGCTGACCGTGGCCGGGCGCTCCGAGCGCGGGCTCGACGTGCTGATCTTCCGGCTGCGCAACCTGATCGAGCAGGCGGTCGGCGACTATCGCTACATCCGCACGGTGCGCGGCAAGGGCTACATCTTCGTGCCGCTCGGCACGCTGGCAGACGACGCGGCCCCCCCGCCGCACGCGTGAGCGGGGCGCGGGCACGTCGGGCATCGCGCCCGGTGCGTCGCGCGCCGGCATCGACCAACCTTCGCCTGCGCATGCCGCCATCGCCCCGGTTCACCATCGGGGCGACCCGCCATTGTCGGTTTAGAACGACCGTGCTAAATTTCCCGCCAGCATTGGCAGTCGCCGACCCGATCATCCGGTTTCGGAGCCTTTGGTCATCGGGTCGTCGCGTGGCCGTGGCTCGACGTGACGCTCGCCGCGCACGCGTGCGATCGCGATTTCCACGCCGGCAAGCGTGCCGCCGCGCGTTACTTCTTTCGCCGGGAGCTGCCGAAGGTGGATGCGCAGCTCGACCTGCTGGCGAGCGCCGATACGACGACGCTCGAGATGCGCGACGCGTGGTTCAGAGCGCCGCGCAGCACGAATGATGGTGACGCGGCGCGGGCCGATGCGCGTGCGCTGCGCGCCGATCGCGCGGGCGCGTCCCGCTGCCGTATCGATGCCGTATCGCTGCGCGACGACGTCGCGCGAGGAGAGAGGAGAGCATGAAAGCCCTGTTGTGTACCGCATTCGGCCCGATCGACCGCTTGCGCATCGAGGACGTCGCGGTTCCCGAACCGGCCGCCGGCCAGGTGCGGATTCGCGTGAAGGCGGCGTCGCTCAACTTCCCCGATGCGCTGATCGTCCAGGGGCTCTATCAGGTGAAGCCGGCGCTGCCGTTCTCGCCCGGGGCGGAATTCGCCGGCGTGATCGACGCGGTCGGCGACGGCGTGAGCGCCTGGCGGCCCGGCGACGAGGTGGTCGCGTTCACCGGTCATGGCGGTTTCGCGGAGCATTGCGTGGCCGACGTGCAGCAGATCGCGGCGCTGCCGCCGGGGATGACGTTCGAGCAGGGCGCGGCGCTCGTGCTGGCCTACGGCACGTCGCTGCATGCGCTGCAGCAGCGCGCGCGCCTGCAGCAGGGCGAGACGCTGCTGGTGCTGGGCGCGGGCGGCGGTGTCGGGCTCGCCGCGATCGAGATCGCGAAGGCGCTGGGCGCACGCGTGATCGCGGCCGCGTCGAGCGCGGACAAGCTCGCGCTGTGCCGCGCGGCCGGCGCCGACGACACGATCGACTATGCGACCGAGGACCTGCGGCGCCGTGTCGACGAACTGACCGGCGGACGCGGCGCGGACGTCGTCTACGATCCGGTCGGCGGCGCGTACAGCGAGGCGGCGCTGCGCGCGACCGCGTGGCGCGGCCGGTTCCTCGTGGTCGGCTTCGCGGCCGGCGAGATTCCGAAGATCGCGCTGAACCTCGCGCTGCTCAAGGAGCGCGACATCCTGGGCGTGTTCTGGGGCGACGCGGTGCGGCGCGACCCCGCGCAGCATGCGGCGAACATGCACCAGCTCGCGCAATGGTTCGCGGCCGGCAAGGTGCGGCCCGCGATCACCGAGCGCGTGCCGCTCTCGGGCGCGGCCGACGCAATCGCGCGCATGGCGAGCCGGCAGGTGAAGGGCAAGGTCGTGATCCTGCCGGACGCGTGACGACGCCGGCGCGGCATCATGCGGCGGCGACCCGAGCGGGCGCCGCCTTCGAGCGGGTTTCTTTCGTGTGACGTTACCGGAGTCGTTGAGCATGCAACCCCTGTCGAATCTGCAACCTGCCGTCGCGACATCGCTCGCGACGTGGCACGCGATGCTCGCGCGCAAGGATTTCAGCGAACTCGACACGATCGTCCATCCGGACGCCGTGTTCCGCTCGCCGATGGCGTTCAAGCCGTACGGACCGGCGCCCCCGCTGCTGCTGGCGCTGCGCACGGTGCTCACGATCCTCGAGAACTTCGAATACCACCGCGCGTTCGCCGACGACGACGGCACGAGCGTCGTGCTGGAGTTCAGTGCGACGGTCGGCGACAAGCGGCTGAAGGGCATCGACATGATCCACTTCGACGTCGACGGGCGGATCGTCGAATTCGAGGTGATGATCCGGCCGTTCAATGCGCTGCAGGCGCTCGGCGCGGCAATGGGCGCGCGGCTCGGGCAGCAGTTGCCGGGGTTCAAGATCGGCGGGTGAGCGGCGGGCCGCCGGCCGGTGCGGAAAATGTCGCCGGCGCAACGCGACGGTCGCGCTCGCGTGCGGCGCCGGCCGGGCGCGCGTCAGTGAGTCTTGATCCTGACGCTGTAGCCCGCATCCTCGAACGCGACGACGAATTCCTCGGGGAACAGCCACGACTCGACCTTCACGTGCGACGTCGCGCGATCGATCTCGACCTTGGCGTCGGGATCGACGCGCCAGATTTCATGTTCGACCGCGCGGGCGGTATCCTCGTCGAGCGAGTGGTCCAGTACGAATTCCATGATCAATTTCCTGTTTTGACGGCCGCATTCACATGAGCGAGAGCGGCCGGTTGGCGAACGAAGCCGATGACGTCGACGGGATCGGACAACATGGGTCGACGATACGCGCGATCGCGTCGAACGATAAGCCGGCATGCGCGTGACGCACTGTCGCCCGTTGATCAACGAATCCGGTGAAGCGTGTGCGAACGGGCCTCGGGAGTGCGAAAGATGCGTTGCAGCCAAGATCGACTTGGCTCGCAGCGATGCGCGGCTCGCTTCGCGCCAGTGAATTGCCGATGAAGCAAGTACCGTTCCGCGCGATCGATGTTGCACGACACGGCACCGCATCACACCACGCACAACGCACAACGCACAACGCGCTCCGCGCATCACGCATCACGCATCACGCATCGAGCGACGCCACCGCATCTGCCGCGATCATCGCGAGGTGATTCGCGGGCCGCGGCCGGCCGGTCGGACGAAACACGGCCTCGCCCTGCACGATGGCGCGGCCCGAATACGCGCACCGTCCGTCTCGCCGGGCGACCGCGCGGCGCCATTTCTGTTCGCCGTAGTGCAGGCGGCCGCTTTCGACCCAGCGGACCAGTAGCGAATCGTGCGACCACTCCAGCAGCGTGACGTGAATCTGGCTGCGACCGGGTGACGAGATGCGCGGCGCGATGCCGACGAAAGAGACGTTCAGCATGATCGATTGCTTTCGGCGCGACCGCCGCGGCGCCGATCCGCATCGCGCGGCAACGAACGGCACTGCATCGGCCGCCCGGTGCGGCGCCGGAGTTCGTGAGTTAAGCTGAATGCCATTGCCAGTCTCCTGCCGGCCGGCGAGGCCGGCGCGGGGTCGATCGAGGCCGCGCGCGCTCGACGCGGCCGGTTCGGGATGCGTCGACGGAGCGGGTGCGCAGTACATACCGCTCGCATCGCCGACGAATGCCCAGTGTAAAAGCGCATGCCGGGCCACCGGAAGGCGCGCGAACAAGAACACGGTGTTGCCCGATATCGAACACGGGCGTGTGTGCCTACGGCCGCACCACGGCATCAAGTGCGCGTATCCGGCGCCGCGCCGCGCGCCATCGAGTGCGGCATCGGGCGCAGCGTGACCGTGCAGGTCGTGCCCGCCGCGAGGAAGCCGTCGCGCGGCATACCGTCCAGCCGGATCCGGACCGGCACGCGCTGCGCGAGCCGCACCCACGTGAAGATCGGGTTGAGGTCGGCGAGCAGCGTCGCGCCGGCCGGATTGTCGCGATCGCTGAGGCCGCGCGCGACGCTTTCGACGTGTCCGGTCAGCGACGGCCCGCCGGACAGCAGCCGGATCGCCGGCATCATCAGGATCACGACCGTCACCATCGCCATGCGCGGCGCTGCCAGCTCCAGCCGCATCGACACGCCCACCGCCAGCACGACGGCGACGATGGTCTTCGCGACGTGGATCAGGCGCGCGCCGTCGGTTCGGCCGTATTCGCGGCTCATGCCGAGCAGCATGCGAGCGAACGCCGCTGCGTTGACAGGCCTGGCCAGCGCGGGCTTGGTCGGCGGCATGGCGTGACGGCAGGACGGATCCGGCGGGACGGCGGCGACACGGTGGCGCGCATCGCGTCAGACGGAATCCGTCGACAGCATTTCGACATGCAGCTCCTTGTCCGTGCCGGCGGACGGCGGCGGATCGAGCAGCGCGATGCGCACGTGTTCGATGAACAGCTTCAGCTTGTTGCTCGCGTACGGATTGCGCGGATAGACCGCGTAGATCACTTCGTCCTGCGGTGCTTCATCGGCGAGCACGCGCACCAGCCGGCCGTCGCGCAGGCAGTCGTCCGCGATGTAGCGCGGCAGCATCGCGATGCCGATGCCTTGCACCGCGGCGTCGCACAGCGTTTCGCCGTTGTTGGACAGGAACACGCTGCCCGGGCTGATTGCGCGCGGCTTGCCGAGGCTGCCGGGCGTCGTGAACGTCCAGGTGGCCGACGGCGCCGTATGGCTGTAGTTCAGGCAGCGGTGCTCGAGCAGCGCGTCGATCGAGTCCGGTTCGCCGTGAGCGGCGAGGTAGTCGGGACTGCAGACGACGACGCGCTCGCATGCGGCGACGCGGCGTGCGATCAGCGCGCTGTCGGGCAGTCGCGCGGAGCGGATCGCGACGTCGAAGCGCTCGACTTCGAGGTTCATCGTGCGATCGTCGGTGTCGAGCGTGACGCGCAGCTGCGGATGCGCGGCGGCGAAGGCCGCGACCGCCGGCCCGAGCAGGCGGCGAGTGAGACTCACCGGCGACGTGATGCGCAGCTCGCCGCACAGTCCGTGCGAGCGTTCCGCGATTTCTTCGGCGACGTCGACGAGCCGGCGCATCGATTCCGACGCGGCACGATAGAAGATCATGCCGTCTTCGGTCGGCGTTACGTTGCGGGTCGAGCGCATCAGCAGCTGCACGCCGAGCGTGCGCTCGAGGTCGCTGATGCGCTTGCTGACGACGGACTTCGACAGGCCGAGCCGGCGTGCGGATTCGGTGATGCTTTGCCGCTCGACGGCGAACAGGAAGGCCTGGATATCGTCTATGTTCAGGGATTTCATGATGCTGTCCGAGGGGCGTCGGGCATGAGTAAAGGGCGGCCGTTTGCTGCGCTGCCACGCATGCCGAGGCGATCGACGGGCGACGCGACGGCGGCGGCCGGCCGCGCGAATCGTGTGACGAAAGCGCGGCGCGCGGCGGCATGCGCCGAAACGGCTGCAACGCGTGGGAAACGCGACGCGCCGCCGGCATGTCGCAGCCGCGCGAACGACTTCGCGCGGCTGCGCTGCAACGCGGCACGAACGGGCGGTTCGGGGGCGTGGCGGGTTACGCGAGCTTGATGCGAGTCCGATGCCGTTGGCAATCCGTATGAGTCCAAGCGTAGTGGAACGTGTCGCCTGTCGATAGCCGGGCCGGATGGTCCTCAGTGTTCCGTGCAGGGAACAATCGATCGCGCCACCATCGGGGACGGCACGATCTGCGAATCGCTGCCGGTGCTTGCCGGCGCGGCGGCGGGCTTCAGGCGATCTGATCGAGGCGATAGACCTCCACCGTGTCGACGGCATCCCAGTCGCGAGCCTGGAACGCCGCGATGTGCGTGCGTATTCGTAACGGATCGGAGGGAATGCGTCGACGCAGGGTGGTGTCGCGGTTGCGACCGCCGGTATCCGGACGGTCGCAACCGCACGAAACGGCATGCGCCGTCGCGGCTCAGTTCTTGTCGTACGAGAACTGGATGCCCGCGGTGCCGCCGGTTTCGATGAACAGGTTGATGAATGCCGGAACGGTTGCGCTGCGCGCCCAGTCGCGCTGCAGTTCGCAGAACAGCTGCGCGACGCTGATCATCTGGCCGCCGGCCTGCTCGATGCGGCGCAGCGCGGCTTCGTGCGCGGCGACCGACGTGCCGCCGACTGCGTCGACGACCACATAGACTTCGTAGCCGGCCTTCAGCGCGTCGAGCGCGGGGAAGGTCAGGCACGCTTCGGTCCACAGCGCGGTCATGATCAGTTTCTTGCGGCCGGTGGCCTCGACGGCCTTGCGGAACTCGACGTCTTCCCACGAGTTGATGCTGGTGCGGTCGTAGGTCGGATAGCCTTCGAGCGCGGCGCGCAGCTGCGGGATCGGCGGCTTGTTCAGGCCGGTCTTCACGTTGACGGTCGAGTGGACGATCGGCAGGTCGTACGCGACCGCGGCCTTCGATGCGCCGACGATGTTGTTGATCAGCAGCTGGCGATCCATCGATGCAATCGAGTTCACCTGGACCGGCTGGTAGTCGATGACGATGAACGCCGCGTTCTGCGGGGTGAGCAGGTGGTCGTTCGCGGGATCGCGAATCGGTTCGCTTGCCATGGTTCTCTCCAGATCAGGGTGGTGGGCGGCTGGGGATCACGATCGCGCCGCCCCGTCGTGCGGACGCGATGCGATTCTGCTGCGGTGCGGTGCCACGACGATCGAAGCGCGACGGTGCGGCGCGACCTCGACGCGGCGCGCGCCTGGCGATTCGCCGGATTCGGGTGCCGGCGAGTGTCGTCAGCTTATGCGATTCGCGCGGCGGTGCGTAGCGCGCGCGGACAGAACATAGTGTTCTCGTTCATCGAACGGCATGCGGGCGCGACCGGGCGCGGCGTGCCACTACCATGAGCGGCATGATCAGGAGCACTGACAGGTGTGAAGGCGACGGTTGCCGCGCACGCAGCGATCGAGCGGCGCGGCGGCCGGCCCCAGGAGAGAGTGTTTAGATACGAGAGTGCTCCGTGCGCGGTGGCGTGTCGCCGAGGAATTCCGGCAATGCCCGCGGCGGCAACGAAATCACGAAGCGGGCGCCGCCGAGCGGTGAATCCTCGAGCCGCACGTCGCCGCCGTGCACGAGCGCGACGCGTCGCACGATCGCGAGCCCGAGCCCGAACCCGCCGGTCTGCCGGTCGCGGCTCGAGTCGAGCCGCTGGAACGGTTCGAACACGCGCGCGCGTTCGGCGACCGGGATGCCGGGACCGTCGTCGTCCACGCTCAGCACCAGCGCGCCGGACGCGTCGTGCGTCGCGGACAGCAGCACGGTGCGCGACGCATAACGTGCGCCGTTGCGGATCAGGTTCAGCAGCGCCCGTGCGACGAGTTTCGGATCGCACACGTGGGTGGCGGGCGCGCCGGTCGTCGACACGCCGAGCGTGAGGCCGCGGTCGGCGACGTCGTTCGCGACGTTGCCGGCCACGCTGTCGATCAGCGCATCGATGGCGACGTCCATCGGCGCGAGTTCGCTTGCGCCTTGTTCGAGCCGCCCGATCGTCAGCAGCTCGGTCACCAGCTCGTCGAGTTCGCGCACGTCGCGCCGCAGTTCGTCGCGGCGTTCGCGCATGCGGCCGCTTTCGTCGGATTCGGCGAGCAGCGCGAGCCCGAATTCGAGGCGCGCGAGCGGCGTCTTCAGCTCGTGCGAGATGCCGTGCATCATCTCGCGCTGCTGCTTGATCGACGCCTCGATCCGCTCGGCCATGTCGTTGAACTGCTGCGACAGCGCGTAGATGTTCGAGCGCCCGGACAGCTTCACGCGCGTCGACAGGTTGCCCGCGCCGAACGCGTGCGCGGCGGCCTGCAGCTTGCGCAGGTCGCGCCAGTGATACGAGGTCCACAGCGCGACGGCGAACAGTGCCGCGAGTGCGGTCATCCCGTATGCGTAGATCTGGATGTCGAGGTCGGCCGGTGCGATCGGGCGGGCATGCAGGACCGAGCCGTCCGCGAGCGGCATGTAGTAGTTCCTGCGGTCGTAACTGATCGCGATCCGGCCGGCGTCCAGATCGCGCAGCGGCGCGCCGCGCAGTTGCGCACGGGCGTCGGCCATCGTCACGAAACCGAATCGCTCGTTGCCGTGCTGCGCGAGTTCACGCAGCGCGAGGCTGCGCTTGCCGCCCGGATGGCGTTCGAGGTAGTCGTTCAGCACGAACGCGTAAGTGGTCAGCGCGTTGCGCTGCGCCTGTGCCACGCGCTCGTAGAAAATCCTGTTGAACGACCATTGAATGAATACGATCGAGGCGGCACAGCACAGGATCACGATGAGGTACAGCTTGATCAACGGGCGCAGCATTTAGTCGTCCCACGCGGAAGGGCTGAACAGGTAGCCGCGGCCCCAGATCGTCTTGATCCGTTGCGGCTCCGACGAAGCGTCCTCGAAGCGCCGGCGCAGCTTCGAGATGCCCGAGTCGACCGAGCGGTCGAGCCCGTCGAATTCGATGCCGCGCAACTGCTTCAGGATGTCGTCGCGGCTCAGCACGGTGCCTGCCGCTCGCGCGAGAATCAGCAACAGGTTGAACTCGGTGGTCTTCAGGTCGACAAGTTCCCCGCGCCACGTGACCGTGCGGTTCGGCGGCGAGATCGTCAGCTCGCCGAACACGAGGGCATGCGGCTGCGTGTCGGCCGCCGGTTCGGACGCGGCAGGCTGCGCGCGGCGCAGCAGCGCACGGGCGCGCGCGACGAGCACGCGCGGCTCGATCGGCTTGGTCACGTAATCGTCGGCACCGGTTTCGAGGCCCGCGACCTGGTCGTACACGTCGGCGCGCGCGGTGAGGATCAGCACGGGCACGTTGGTGAACGCGCGAATGCGCCGGCAGACTTCCATCCCGTCGAGGTTCGGCAGCATCAGGTCGAGTATCACGAGCGCGGGCTGATGCTCGCGCACCGCGGCGACCGCGAGATCGCCGCGCCGTATGACCGTCACCGCGAATTCATAGTTGTCGAGATATTCGCGCACGAGCTGGGCGAGGCGGTCGTCGTCCTCGATCAGCAGCACACGGTATTTGAGCGGATTGTCGTTCATGTTCTCCTCGGATCCGCGCGTTCAGCCTCTCCATGCCGATGAATGCGCGGCCGGCGAATTCTATCCGGCGTGGCGACCGCCGGGGCCGCGATACGACAATCGGGAACAAACGATCACAATTGAGCACACATTTTCCGCAGATTCAGGACAGTGCTGCCGCGCCGTCGTACCTAGACTTCGGGCTCCGTCACTCTTGTCTCGACATCGTGAGTCCATCCTTCCGTTCGCTGCGCTCGTTGCGCTATTGCATGCCGCTTGCCGGCCTGACCCTTGCCGCTGTCGCCCACGCCGAAAACCAGTACGCGATATCGCTCGGCGGCGGGTTCGCTCCGCGCTACCAGGGCAGCAACCAGTATCGCGCCGTCGTCGCGCCGTCGTTCTCCGCGATGTTCGGCAACGGGTTCTTCATCGACACGGCAGCCGGCGCCGGCTACCGTCTGAACCTGCCGCACGGGGCATTCGTGTCGGCGGCGCTCGGCTATGCCGGTGGCCGTTCCGACGAAAACCGTTTCGACCTGGCGGGTTCGGATCACCTGAAGGGGATGGGCCGGATCCCCGGTTCGGTGCTCGTCGGCATGCGTGCGGGCGTGCAACTGCTCGATGGCGGCGAACTGAGCGTCGCCATCGATGCGCCGGTCACGCATACGTCGCGCGGCTTGTCCGGCCACGTCGATCTCGCGGTGCCGGTATTCAAGGCCGGCCGCCACGATATCGTCGTGACCGGCAGCGTGCATGCCGGCACGGGGCGCTACATGCAGACGTTTTACGGCGTGACCGATGCGCAGTCGGCGGCGAGCGGCTTCAGGCCGTATTCGACGAGCGGCGGGGTCGACAGCGCAACGCTGTCGCTCGCATGGAACTGGGGCGTGTCGCGGCACTGGTCGGTGCATGCGACCAGCGGCTTCACGCGGCTGCTCGGACGCTATGGCGACAGCCCGATCGTCCAGACGCGCAGCAACTACTTCGGCATGGCCGGCGTGACGTACAAGTTCTGACGCGGCCGGCCTGATTCGCCTGCGCCCCGTCCGGGGAGCACGACTTCGCCGCGGATCGGTGCGGTAACATGAAGGCGGCTTCGGCTTCGGCTTCGGCTTCGGCTTCGGCTTCGGCTTCGGCTTCGGCTTCGGCTTCGGTGTCAGGCTGTCGAGGCGACTGCGCGGAGCCGATTCGACTCGAACGGATCGCGCAATACGGTGCCTTGCCGGCCGGTGGCGCGCAGAACCCATCATGGATCCAACGCCCGGTGCGTGCGCGCATCCCGCACCTGCCGCGCCGGGCCGCGACACGGAGAAACCGATGAAGAACACGATCGCGATGCTCGCGGCACTCGTTGCGAGCGCAACCTTTGCGGGATGTGCGGACATGAACACGAAGCACCCCAACGCCACCGCCGGCGGCGCGGTGACGAACCCCGCGCCGTCGGGCGCCGTGAACGCGTGCAAGGCGGACGCCACCCCGGACGACGCGCTGATCGGCAAGACCGAGGCCGATGCGGCCGCGTTGCTCGACGGCTGCCTGTGGCGCGTGCTCGAGCGCGACGGCCGGTCGTTGCCGGGCACGATGGACTATCGCGAGGAGCGCCGCGACCTCGGCATTCGCGACGGCAAGGTGATCTGGGTGCGGCGCGGGTGAGGGATCGGGCCGGCCCGAGCGTTACTTCGAGATGTACCAGAGCGCGTCGGTGCTGACGCGTGCGCCCGGCTTCGTCGCGGCGGGCGCCTGAGGTGTCGCAACCGGCGGCGGCGTGTTCGACGTCACTGCGGTGGGCCACGTCGCAGGCGTGTTCGACGCGGTCGATGCCGTCGACGTATTGGCCTGACTCGAGGTTGCTGCCGAACCCGACGTGGACGCCGTGTCGATATACCAAAGCGCATCGGCCGATGCGGTGCGCTTGGCCGCTGCATCGGCGGTGTGTCTGGATGCGGGCGCTGCCGTCGCCGTCGCTGCCGTGGCGGCCGTCGCCCCCGAACGCTGCGTGCCCGCTGCGGGTGCCGCGCCCGCCTGAGCGGTCGTCCCCGTCGCGCCGCGCTGCGCGCGCGCCTCGAACGGCCCGAGCTGGAAGATTAACGTTTGCGCGGGACGCGTCAGAACGGCATACGGGAACTGCAGCTCCCACGACATCAGCACGCGGCCCGACGACGTCTCGGTGAAGATCGCCGGCACGTGTTTCATGTCGCTGAACTGCACGTAGATCCGCGCGCCGTCGTCGAACACCTGGGTCGGCTTGGCCTGGTCGGCGCCCGTGACGGTCCAGCCGAAGTTGTACGTGCCGGCCGGCCCGGCCGGCCCGCCTTGCGGTTGCGGCGGCGGCGCGGCAGGCGCGAGCGTGCGGGGCCGTGCGACCGGCGGTGCCGACACGCTCAGGCTGGCGAACGGGTTGTACGCCTGGACCTGTTGCGGCGGCGTGAAGGAGGGCGGAAGGATGGGCATGGGAGTATCCGGCGAATCCGGCATGGTCCGGATTGCATCATAGACCTTGCGCGCATACGCGAGGCGCTTGTCGGGCGACGCGGCGTTGTACGCGCCGATCGCGTTCCAGTTGGCGCCGAGCTGGCGGATGTTCTGCGACAGGATCCACGCGCCGACGTACGCGTTGGTGCACGCATCGAACAGGCTTTCCCGCGTGATGCCTTCGCGCGCGAGCGTCGGCAGCCAGGTGCTGTTGATCTGCATCAGGCCGATGTCGACGGTGCCGTTCGTGTTGGTGTTGACGGCGTTCGGATTCATCCCCGATTCGACCTGCGCGATGCCGCGCAACAGGCTCACGCTCACTTTCTGGAACGTGGCCGCGTCGTCGAGGCAGTCGGCCCGCGCGAACCCGTGCAGCGCGCACGACAACACGATCGTCGCGGCGATCTTCGGCGTGGCTTGGCTGATCGAACGGGCAGTCTGACGCGGCATGGCAGGATGGGGCGGAATCCGGCCGCCCGGTGCAAGGAAATTACGCAGACGCGAAGTGTGCCATAGCGCGCAGGCAAATGGCTCGCGTCAAACTTTCCTTTGCATTTGCCGGCGGATTTGTCGCGGATTTTCGCGGGCGCCGGTATCTCCGTGCGACAGGATGGAATCGGTAAAAAGGGCCGATTATCGTGCGCATGCCAGCGTGCGGCCGCTATCGGAATACTGACGCCACGCGTCAGTTGCGCGGCGAATGCGGCAATGAATGGTGCAGCGAAACGGACGATAAAAGGCGCGGCCACCGGTGCGCGGGGCGTGGAAACGGCGACGGCGGCCGCAGCCGCCGTGTCGATGCATCCCCGGCTCCCGAAATCCGGTTCCGACCGGCCGGCCGCGCGATGCCTCACGCAGCCGGCCGTCGTCGATCAGAAGCGGTGACGCAGGCCGAGGTTGACCATCGTCTGCGAGCTCGTGCCCGCATAGCCGTACGAACCGATCGACGCCTGCGCGGCCATCGACCCGCCGTTGCCGTCGCCGGTTTGGCCGCTCGCGTGCTGGTACGCGGCGGTGAGGTACACGTCGGTGCGCTTCGACAGCGTATAGTCCGCGCCGGCCGACACCTGGTGATAAGTCGCCGACGTATCGCCGCCCGAGCGCGTGTAGCTGTAGCCGAGCCCGACGAGTAGCGCATTGGTCGCCTGGTAGTTCACGAAGCCTTGCCCCGTGTTGTAGTGCTCGTTCGAGTTGAACACCGAGCTCGCGTCGCGGCGGTATTGCGCATTGCTGTAGCCGAGGCCGAACGTGAACGGGCCGGCCACATACTGGCCCGCGATGCGGGCGATGCCGATCGAATGCGCGCTCGCATAGCCGGTGTTGATCGGGCCGTCGAAGGTGCCGTCCGACGAGCTGGTCCAGCCGTTGCGCAGCCCGTTCGACGCGGGGCTGTTGGTCGCGTGGAAGTACCCGCCCGCGACGCTGAACGGCCCGTTGTTGTACGACACGGCGGCCGAATACGACTGCGCGGCGCCGGTGCTGCCGGCGATGCCGCCGAACGAGTACATCGCCGAGAACTGCAGGCCCGAATACACGGCCGACGTGTACTTCACCGCGTTGTCGACGCGGAAGCTGTTGTCGTAGTTGTCGACGTCGCCCGGCGTCGCGAACACGCTGCCGAGATAGTTGTCGGCGGTGATGCCCTGCACGAGGTCGATGAGCGGGTCGTACTGGCGGCCGAACGTGAGCGTGCCGTAGCGGTCGCTCGACAGCCCGACGAACGCCTGCCGGCCGAACAGGCGGCCGCCCTGGCCCTGCCGGCCGCTGCTCGGGTCGAAGCCGTTCTCGAGCTGGAACAGCGCCTTCAGCCCGCCACCGAGATCCTCGCTGCCTTTCACGCCCCAGCGGCTGCCGGAGAGATTGCCAGCGCTGCTGTTGCCGAGCATCCACGCGTTGTCCTTGCCCTGCGCGTGATTCACGTACGTGATCGACGTGTCGATTACGCCATACAGCGTGACGCTCGACTGCGCATGCGCGGCGGGCATCGCCGCGAACGACGCGAGCGAAATCAGCGAGAGGGTCGTGCGTTTCATTTCATCTCCTTGCGATTGGCCTGTTTTCTTGAACCGGAATGGCAGGAGACTACCGAGCCGCCGACGAACGGCAAAAACGAAATTCTCCGATGTGACATAAAGCCGACAGATGCATGCTGCGGCAAGGTCCATTGAGAGATTCACATTATTGAGAATCGTGTATCAATCGATTTGAATTTCGAGATGGCGCGACCGGCGTATTGCCGGAATCGTGATAATTCCGCACGATTTCCAGTCGAATTTCGACGACGATGCATTGGTCGTCGATTCATCAATTGATTATTTAACGAATCGAATCGCGTGATGCGGGCCGAGTGTGTTATTGCGCGCACCGCGCGAGCGATTTGGGTGTGACGCAGCGCGCCCGCGCGCGCCGTCAGCGGCGATCGGCACGGAGTGCGAGAATGCTGGCCTCGGCCGGCACGCGTCGTGCCGCTCACCAGGGAGCCCGCATGGACAGTCACATCGCTCCGGTGGAGCTGAAGAAAGCCTACCGTCTTCTCAACCACGGCCCGACCGTGCTCGTGTCGGCCCGTCACGACGGCGTCGACAACGTGATGGCCGCCGCGTGGGCCTGCGCACTCGATTTCCTGCCGCCGAAGCTGACGGTCGTGCTCGACAAGTCCGCGAAGACGCGCGAGCTGGTCGAGCGCAGCGGCACCTTCGTGATCCAGGTGCCGACGGCCGCGCAGCTCCAGCTCACGCATGCGGTCGGCAGTCACAGTCTCGCCGAGCGGCCGGACAAGCTGCGCGAGGCGGGCGTCACGCTGTTCGACGTCGCCGGCCATGACCTGCCGTTCGTCGCCGGCTGCTCGGGCTGGCTCGCGTGCAGGCTGATACCCGAGCCGCACAACCAGCAGGCCTACGACCTGTTCATCGGCGAGGTGGTCGGTGCATGGTCCGACACGCGCGTGTTCCGCGACGGTCACTGGTATTTCGAATCGGCCGATCCGGCGCTGCGCAGCCTGCACTACATCGCGGGCGGCAACTTCTATGCGATCGGCGAATCGCTGCACGTCGATCCGGACGCGCAGTAGGCAGAAAGCGGGCTTTCGTTCGCGATTCGGGCGCGCGGTTCACGCGCGCTTGTTCAATTCCGCCAGCATCACGTCGGCGAACGCCTGCGCGACGCGCGACAGCGTGCGCCCGCGTTTCGCGACGAGCGCGATCGGCCGCACGAACGCCGGGTCGTCGATCGGTTTCGCGACGAGGTCGGGCTCGGCGCGCACCTCGCGCGCGGCGGCCGGCAGGATCGTCACGCCGAGGCCGCCGCGCACCATCGCGACGGCCGTCATCATGTAGGTCGGTTCGCACGCGATGTCGGGCGTGCAGCCGGCCGCTTCCAGCGCGGCATCGACGACGCTGCGCACGCTCGTGCCCTGTGCGGTCAGCACGAGCGGCACGGCGGCGACGTCGGCGGTGCGCACGCGCCGCTTGCGCGTGAGCGGATGATCCTTCGGGCACACGGCGACGAGCCGGTCGGCGCCCGCGTACAGCACGTCCAGCGACGCGTCGAACGCGTCGCCGCCGGTCAGCCCGAGATCGGCTTCCTCGTTGCGCACCAGCGCGGTGACGAGACTCGCGACGCCGTCGCGAATGTCGAAGCCCGCGCGCGGCACGTCGCGCCGGAACGACTGGATCAGCTCCGGCAGCAGGCTGGATGCAAACGTCGGCAGGCATGCGAGCCGCACCGTGCCGCTCGCGCCTTCGCCGAGCGCCCGCGCATCGCGCAGCACGCGCTCCATGTCGTCGAGCGAGCGCTGCAGCAGCGGCAGCAGTTCGCGCCCGGTCTGCGTGAGCGCGACGCTGCGGCTGTTGCGGTCGAACAGCCGCGCGCCGACGATCTCCTCGAGCCGGCGGATCTGCACGGTCAGCGCCGGCTGCGACAGGTGCAGCCGCGCGGCGGCGCGCGTGAAGTTGCCGGCCTGCGCGACGGTGACGAACGCGCGAATGTCGCGAAGGTTTAGATCCATAACGGTTCGTGATTGCTGCAATCAAATCATTTCAATTGTGCTATCGCTGCGCCGACCTTACGCTCGTCTCCAACAAAAGACAAGGTAGGAGACACCGATGCTGCCGTTACTCGGGCTGGGCACGATCGTCGTGCTGCTGGCCGCAATTCTGTCGAAACGCATGTCGCCGCTCGTCGCGCTGATCATCGTGCCGATCGCGGCGTCGCTGATCGGCGGCTTCGGGCTGCATACCAGCAAGTTCGTGATCGACGGGCTGAAGGGCCTCGCGCCCGTGGTCGGGATGTTCGTGTTCGCGATCCTCTATTTCGGGACGATCACCGACGCCGGCACGCTCGACCCGATCATCGACCGCATCCTGCGCGCGGTCGGCACGCGGCCCACGCGGATCGTGATGGGCACGACGCTGCTCGCGCTGCTGATCCACCTCGACGGCTCGGGCGCCGTGTGCTTTCTCGTGACGATTCCCGCGGTGCTGCCGCTTTACGACCGCCTGAAGATGGACCGGCGCGTCCTGGCCGCGGCCGTGTCGATGGCCGCGGGGATCAACTTCCTGCCGTGGACGGGGCCGATGATCCGTGCGTCGGCCTCGCTGCACCTGCCGGTGTCGGCGCTGTTCAATCCGCTGATTCCGGTGCAGGCGATCGGGCTCGTGTTCGTGTTCGGCGTCGCGTACTGGCTTGGGCGGCGCGAGGAGAAGCGGCTCGGACTCTCGCGCGACGATGCGTCGATTCCGCTGCCGACCCGGGCGCTCACGCCCGACGAGCAGGCGCTGCGCCGGCCGCGCCTGTTCTGGTTCAACCTGCTGCTGACGCTCGTCGTGCTCGGCACGATGGTCGTGATGGGCGAGAAGATCCCGCCGGCGATCATGTTCATGGTCGGGCTGTGTGTCGCGCTGATGGTGAACTACCCGGACGTCGACATGCAGAGGAAGCGCATCGACGCGCATGCGCGCGCGGCGCTGATGATGGCCGGCATCCTGCTCGCGGCCGGCGTGTTCACCGGGATCATGCAGGGCAGCGGGATGCTGAAGGCGATGGCGCAGGCGGCGGTCGGCTTCGTGCCGCCGTCGATGGCCGGCCACATTCCGGTCGCGCTCGGCCTGGCGTCGATGCCGCTCAGCATGCTGTTCGATCCCGATTCGTTCTACTTCGGCGTGCTGCCGGTGATCGCCGAAGTGGCCGGCCAGCTCGGCGTGCCGGCCGTGCACGTGGGGCAGGCCGCGCTGCTCGGCCAGATGACGACCGGGTTTCCGGTCAGCCCGCTGACGCCCGCGACGTTCCTCGTCGTCGGCCTGTGCGGCATCGAGCTGGCCGAGCACCAGAAGTTCACGTTCCCGCTGCTGTTCGGCGCCTCGATCGTGATGACGATCGCGTGCGTCGTGATGGGCGTCTTTTGATTTTTTTCCCGGCGCGCGAGCGCCGGATCACGGTACCGACATGACAGCAAAGCCATCACACGAACGGCGCGTGCGCATCGGCGCGGGCGCCGGCTACTCGGGCGACCGGATCGAGCCCGCGGTCGAGCTGGCCGAACACGGGCAGCTCGACTATCTCGTCTTCGAGTGCCTGGCCGAGCGCACGATCGCGCTCGCGCAGCAGGCGCGGCGCAAGGATCCGGCGCTCGGCTACGATCCGCTGCTCGACGCGCGCATGCATGCCGTGCTGCCGGTGGCGGCGGACAAGCGCGTGCGGATCGTGTCGAACATGGGCGCGGCGAACCCGCGCGCGGCCGCGCGGCGCACCGCGCGGATCGCGCAGTCGCTCGGCCTCGCGGGGCTGAAGGTCGCGGCGGTCGAAGGCGACGACGTGCTCGACGTCGTGCTGCGCGGCGCGTTCCGCTTCGAGGAGTCGGGCGACGAAGTCGCCGCGTATCGCGACCGCATCGTGTCCGCGAACGCGTATCTCGGCGCCGCGCCGATCGTCGATGCGCTCGCGGCCGGCGCGGACGTCGTGCTGACCGGGCGCGTCGCCGATCCGTCGCTGTTCGCCGCGCCGCTGATCCACGCGTTCGGCTGGCGGATGGACGACTGGGACACGCTCGGGGCCGCGACGGTCGTCGGCCATCTGCTCGAATGCGCGGGGCAGGTGACGGGCGGCTATTTCGCCGACCCCGGCTACAAGGATGTGCCGAACCTCGCGCGGCTCGGCTTCCCGATCGGCGAGGTCGCGGCCGACGGCTCGGTCGTGATCACCAAGGTGCCGCACGCGGGCGGCCGCGTGAGCGCGGCGACCTGCAAGGAACAGCTGCTGTACGAGATTCACGATCCGGCGCGCTACCTGCAGCCCGACGTCGTCGCGGATTTCACGCGCGTGGCGGTGGCGGAGGAGGCGCCGGACCGCGTGCGCGTGACGGGCGGGCGCGGCAGCGCACGCACCGGGACGCTCAAGGTGTCGGTCGCGTATGTCGACGGCCATATCGGCGAAGGGCAGATCTCGTACGGCGGGCCGGGCGCGCTGGAACGCGCGCGGCTCGCGCTCGACATCGTCCGCGAGCGGCTCGCGCTGACGGGCGTGGCCGCGACCGAACTGCGTTTCGATTTGATCGGCGTGGATGCGCTGTACGGCGACGCGACGCCCGCCGTGCGCGGCGAGCCGGCCGAAGTCCGCGTGCGGGTGGCCGGCCGTGCGGCGAGTGCCGCCGAGGCCGCGCGGATCGGCAACGAAGTCGAGACGCTCTATACGAACGGGCCGGCCGGCGGCGGCGGTGCGTTCAAGTCGACGCGCGAGGTGATCGCCGTGCAGTCGGTGCTGCTGCCGCGCACGGCCGTGACGCCGTCGTTTTCTTTCGTGGAGGCATGATGCAATTGCGTGAACTGGCGCATGCGCGCACCGGCGACAAGGGCAATACGCTGAACGTATCGGTCATCTGCCGCGATCCGCGTCACTACGAACACCTGCGCGCGCATCTCGATGCGGCCGCGGTGAAGGGATGGCTCGCGGGCATCGTGCACGGCGACGTCGTGCGCTACGAGCTGCCGGCGCTTGCCGCGTTCAACTTCGTGCTGCGCGACGCGCTCGGCGGCGGCGTCACGCGTTCGCTCGCGCTCGATGCGCACGGCAAGTCGGTCAGCTCGGTGTTGCTGGCGATCGATGTGCCGGAGCCTGAGTGACGACGTGGCGGCGTGCATCGCCAACCGGCCGCGTTCGCCGCCAGGTTCGTGCTCACGGAATCAACCACTCGCGACGCCCGTCCGCGTGCTCGATGCGTTCGCCCGCGATGTGCAGGCGCTGATCCGCACGATAGTCGTAGACCGCGCGCGATGCGGCGACCTGGTCGAGATCGAGTTCGACCGTGTGGCGCGATTCGCCGTTGCCGGCTTCGAAGATCAGGTTTCCGAACGGATCGGCCGCGAGGCTGCCGCCCGCGAACACGACGTCGTGCGCACCTGCGCCGACGCGGTTCGCGACGACCGCGAACACCTGGTTTTCCATCGCGCGGGCCGAGACCGACGTGCGATGCACCTGACGGTACGGCTCCATGTTGCCGTCGGTCACGAGGATCAGCTGCGTGCCGAGCGCCGCAAGCGCGCGGCCGGTTTCCGGAAATTCGCTGTCGTAGCAGATCAAGAGGCCGATCCGCGCGCCGCGCCATTCGACGCTCGCGTAGCGGTCGCCGGGCAGCACGACGTCGCGCTCGCTCAGCCACAGATGTGTCTTGCGATAGCGCAGCGCGATGCCGTCCGGCGTGACGAACACGGTCGTGTTGTAGAAGCGCCCGCCGTCGTTCTCGATCAGCCCGGCCACCACCGCGACGTTGCGCGCCCGTGCGGCCGCGATCACCGCGCCGATGCTCGGACCGTCGAGCGGCTCGGCCACGCGCGCGAGATTCGACGGATCGAGAAAACCGGTGAGCTGCGCTTCCGGAAACATCACGATGTCGGTGCCGGGCGCGCAGCTCGCGATGGCGTCGAGCGTGCGCCGCAGGTTGTACGGTGTGTCGCCGTCGCGGCCGGCCAGCTGCACGATGTCGAGTTTCAATTTCATGGGCGGGTTCGGTGGCAGTGGCTCGTCGCGCGATGCGGCGCAAGGGTGGGGAGGAGCGTCAGTATGCGCCGAACGCGCCGGTTTCCCATCCCGCCGACGCGTTAGCGCTTGCGATGCCGCGCCGCCCGCGCATCACACGTACAGGTAGCGCACGAGGTGGAAGAACACCGGCGCCGCGAAGCAGACCGAGTCGACGCGATCGAGCATCCCGCCGTGGCCCGCGATCATCGAACCCCAGTCCTTGGTGCCGAGCGAGCGCTTCACGGCCGACAGCACGAGGCCGCCGACGAAGCCCGCGATCACGATCGCGAGCGAGATCCCGAACGCCGCGCCGAAGCTGAACGGCGTCACGCGATACAGCGATGCGCCGCACAGCGTCGCGAGCAGGCCGCCGCCGACGAAGCCTTCGACCGTCTTCGACGGCGACAGCTGCGGCGCGATCTTGCGGCGCCCGCACAGCTTGCCGACCACGTACTGCAGCACGTCGCTGATCTGCACGACGAACAGGAAGAAGAACAGCAGCAGCGCGTTCTGCCCGGCGTAGCGCGGAATGTCGAGGATCAGCACGGCCGGCGCGTGGCTCAGCCCGTACACGCACACCATCAGCGCCCAGTTGATCTTCGCGTTGCGGCTCAGGAATTCGCGCGTGTCCTGCGTGAGCGCCGACACCAGCGACATCGCGAAGAACAGGTGTACCGGAACGAAGATCGAATACATCCCGTACCAGTTGATCCCGAGCAGCAGGTACTGCACCGGAATCGCGACGAAGAACGCGATGAAGAGCGTCGTATGGTCGCTCGCGGTCGTCGGCGTGAGCGTGATGAACTCGCGCAGCGTCAGGTACGACAGCAGCGCGAACACCAGATACGTGACGTTGTTGCCGAGGCTGATCGCGATGACCATGATTGCGATCATCGCCCACCACGCGCGGATGCGCTGGTTCAGGTTGACGATGGTCGCGCTCGCGCCGCCGCTGCGCGCGCCGAGGATCGCACCGATCACGGTCGCGAGCACCAGCACGCCGGTGACGCCCGCGACCAGTTCCCAGAAAAGAGTTCGCATGAAGAGGTCCGGAAAAGGGAGAGGTGGGCGCCGCGTTCAGCCGGCCGGCCGCTGCGGCGGCGCGAGCGCGACGATCGCGTCGCGCATGCGGGCGAGGAAGGTCGGCTTGTCTTCGCCGGCGCCGAGCGCGTCGTTCGCGCCGAAGTGCACCTTGCAGATCAGCGGCACGGGCCAGATCGCGCCCTTCGGCATGATGCGCTGCAGGTTCTCGAGATAGACCGGCGCGAGCGCGACGTTCGGAAACTCGGTCGCGAGATGGAACAGGCCGCTCTTGAACGGCTGCGGCAACACGTCCGCGCCGCGCGTGCCTTCCGGGAAGATGATGATCGAGTGGCCTTGCCGCAACGCATCGCGCACCGGGTCCAACGGGTCGCCGCCGCTTTCGCGGTGACGGTCGATCAGCACGACGTTCAGCAGCTTCTGCGCGATGTGGCGCTTCAGGTCGCCGCTGTCCCAGTAATCGCGCGCGGCGACGGGCCGCACGACCGCGCGCACGTCGCGCGGCAGCGCGGCGAGGATCGCGAGCGTGTCGATGTGGCTCGTGTGGTTCGAGAAGTAGATCTTCTGCGTCGGGGAAGGCGGCGCCTGATGCCAGACCGGATACGCGCCGGCGACGAGCCGCACGATCGACAGCAGGAAATCGCGCTGCCAGATGTTCAGGATGTTCATCGGCGCCGCGCCTCCTGCGTGCATGCCCGCGCGGCCGCGCGGGCGCGGCGGGCGGAATCCCGGAATGCCGGCGCGGCAGGATGCGCGCCGGACGGCCATTGTTCAAGTTTTTTCAAATTCGTGGCTGCCTGTCGCAGGGCCGCGATCATCGGACGATGCGCCGGCAGAGTTGCGTTGCGGCGAATGCGCCGTTCGACGGCGTGATAATCGGCTGTTGCACGAGCGCCCGGCGACAGTTCGAGTGAATTGCTGCGCTCACGGGCCAGCGGATTATCGCGAGTTTCCGTCGAAAACGCCAGATTGCCCGGCGCGGCGCGCGGCTTGACGCGTCGGGGCCGCTCGGCGACGATTACGACCACCTGTCGAAAGCCGCCGCCGGCGGTTGCGCCGCCCGGGGCATGGCGGCGACGAACGTATCCGAACGTGCCGAACCAATAAAACGATGAGCCTTTACGCACTCAAACCGAAATTCCAGAACCGTCTGCGTCCGTTCGCGGATTCGCTTGCCGAGCGCGGCGTCACGGCCAACCAGGTCACGCTGTTCGCGGCCGGCGGCTCGATCGTCGTCGGCGCGCTCGCGGGGCTCGGCGTGTTCGCCCGCGTGCTGTTCCTGCTGATTCCGATCTGGCTGTTCGTGCGGATGGCGCTCAACGCGATCGACGGCATGCTCGCCCGCGAGCACGGGCAGAAGAGCACGCTCGGCGCGTACCTGAACGAGCTCGGCGACATCGTGTCCGATGTCGCGCTCGTGCTGCCGTTCCTCGCGATTCCCGCGTTCGCGCCGGCAGATGTCTGGCTGTTCGCGCTCACGGCGATCATCGTCGAATGCGCGGGGCTGATCGGCCCGCTCGCCGGTGCGACGCGCCGCTACGACGGCCCGTTCGGCAAGAGCGACCGCGCGCTCGCGCTCGGCGCGTTCGCGCTGTGGATCGGCTTCGGCCTGCCGGTCGGCGGTGTCGCCGCGTGGCTGTGGCGCGTGCTGATCGTGCTGTCGATCGTGACGGCGGTGCGGCGCGTGCAGGCGGGCGTCGCCGAAGCGGGTGGCTGACGGCGGCTGGCGGCCGTGGCGGGACCGGCGCCGGAGGGGGGCGCCGCATGATTCGAATAACGAAACGAGAGAGATCGCATGAGCGCACGCATGGCCCGCGAGGCCGGCTTCGTCACGCACGACGGCGACACGCTGTTCTAGCGTCACTGGCCCGCGACGGGCCCGCGCTGCCGCGACGCGATCGTGCTGCTGCATCGAGGCCACGAACATTCGGCGCGCGTCGCGCACCTCGTCGACTCGGCGAGCGTGACCGCGCGCAGGCGCTCGCGCCGCTGCGTGCGTTCGAGCTGCGCGGGCTCGCACAGGCGGTGCCGCCCGGCGGCTATCTCGTCTGCACCGGACAGCCGTGGCATCCGCAGCTGGAATTCATCGCGCGTGCGCTGAACAATCATCGCGGCGAGGCGACCTGGGTGATGCGCCGCCGCTCGCAGGCCGGGATGGACGAACTCGTCGCGCGCGCGGGCTGTCGCAAGCTCGACCAGCGGATCGCGAGCTGGGCATCTTCACGGTCGGCCTCGCGAAGCGGGTCGACGCGTCATGAGCGCGCTCGGGTTGTGCCGGGCCGGCGTGCTGGTCGCGATCGTGCAGTGGATCGTGGTCGGGGCGGCGATCGCGGTGCCGCAGTCCGGTCAGCCGTGCGCGAGCGGCCCGGCTGGCCGAATGGGCCGGGCGTCCCACGTCACGCGTGGCATGCCCGTTGCGTCCGCGTGCGCTTCACCTCGTACATCGCCTGGTCCGCATGCTCGATCAGCGCGTTCATGTCGGTGCCGTCTTCGGGCAGCATCGCGACGCCGACACTGACACCGAGCCGCAGCGGCTGCCCCTCGAACTCGAACGGTTCGGCGACCTGCCGGGCGAGCCGTGCGCGTTGTGCGTCGATGTCGTCGCGGCTGCCGACGTTCGGCAGGATCACCGCGAACTCGTCGCCGCCCACCCGCGCGACCGTATCCGAGCGCCGCACGGCGCCCAGCATCCGCGTGGCGGCCTCGCGCAGCGCGGCGTCGCCCGCGCGGTGGCCGTAGCCGTCGTTGATCGGCTTGAGCCCGTCCATGTCGATGTTGAGGATGCCGAGCCGGCCGTTCGCGCGCAGCGCCGTGTGCATCGACTGGCGCAGGCGGTCGTAGAACAGCGCGCGGTTCGGCAGGCCGGTGAGCGCGTCGTGCGTCGCGCGCAGGTACAGCTCGTTCGCCTCGTTGCGCGCCGCGTGGAACATCGCCGCGGCGATCAGGTCGGCCGTGAGCCGCAGCGTGCCGGCGTCGGCGGCCGAGAAGCCGTCGACCTCCGGCGACATCACCTTCAGCACGCCGACCGTCGTGTCCGCATGGGTGAGCGGCATCACCAGCATCGAGCGCAGCCCGACGCGGCGGCAGGCATCGCGATCGACGCGCGGGTCGGTTTCCGAATCCGTGCAGCGCAGCAATTCGCCGCGCGTCACGCACAGGCCCGACAGGCTGCCCGAGCGGCGCAACCGCAGCCCGAGCATCCCGGCGGCGGAACCCGACGCGGCGCGGTACACCATGTCGTCGCCTTCGGCGAATTCGACCGCCGCGCCGCTCGCGCCCGTGAGTTGCGGCACCTGCTCGGTCACATAAGCCATCACGCTGCCGAGGTCGAGGCCGAGTTTCGCGATCTCGGTCTGGGTGGCGATGATGCGCAGCAGCGTGTCGGGGGAAGGGGTGGCGGTGTCGACGATTTGATCCAAGTCAGTTTTCCATGAAGAAAGCCCGGCACGCGGCGCCGGCTTGCGGTAGCATACGCGCCGCCCACGCGGCAGCGCGTTCCGGGCGGCCCGCAAGGGGTCGCATCCGGCATCCGGCATCGGTATCCGGACGGTTCGCCGGCGCGACGGTTCGCCGATCCGGCAGCGTCGGCAGTATGCCGATCGGTCCGGCCGGCAGCAACGGCGTAATTCTTGCCATTCAGTCGCCGCACGCAGCATTTCCGACCGTATTGAGTTGTTTTTCGCTTCGTCAGCGCGAATCAGGGTGAGTTTTGTCCTGATTTTGAGATAGTGTGACGAATGTGCGAGCGCCGGTGCCAGGCGCGCACCGTCCGATGGACCGGCAGCGGAAGAATGCGCCGCGTCGTTTCGATACATGCATTCAGGCCAGACTTTGAGGGGAAGCAGTGGGGATGTGCACTCACGGGCATAGCTGCTTTGGGCGCGTCGACAGCGGCGCGCTTGATCACCGGACGACCACGACGATGCGGAGCCGCGCATGAAGCCGGCCGTGTCGCTGTTCGTCCTGTCGCTCGCCACGTTCGGCGCGTTTCATGCGGCCGCGCTGTCGGCCGCGCCGATGCCGGCCGCGTCGGCATCCGTTTCGGCGTCCGCCGGCAGCCCGGCCACGCCTGCGCTTGTCGACGGCGCGGCCGCATCGAGCGCATCGGCCGCATCGAGCGCCGCCGGCGCGACGCCCGCCGGCCTGCCGGCGACGACCGTGCAACTGCCGTTCGCGTCGCTCGGCGCGTTCGATCCGGTGCACCTGCGCGGCGCCGACGATGCGCGCACGATCCATGCGGGCGTGCGGCTCGACCGCGTGGTCACCGGCGCGCGGCTGCGCCTGACCTATGCGTATTCGCCGTCGCTCGTGTTCCCGATGTCGCACCTGAAGGTTTCGGTGAACGACGAGGTGGTCGCGACCGTCCCGTTCGACGCGACGCGCGCGGGCCGCACGGTCACGCAGGACATCCCGATCGATCCGCGCTACTTCTCCGATTTCAACCAGATCGGCCTGCGCCTGATCGCGCACTACTCGCTCGATCACTGCGAGGACCCGTCGAGCTCGGCGCTGTGGGCCGACGTGAGCCCGACGAGCGAGCTGATCCTCGACGAGTCGCCGGTGCGCCTGCCGAACGATCTCGCGCTGCTGCCGGCGCCGTTCTTCGACCGGCGCGACAACGGGCGCTTGCGGCTGCCGTTCGTGCTGCCGGCGTCGCCCGACTCGGCGACGCTGCGCAGTGCCGGCGTGCTCGCGTCGTGGTTCGGCGCGCAGGCCGACTACCGGCAGGCGCGCTTCCCGGTCGCGGCGACGCTGCCGGCCGACGACCAGGCGGTGGTGGTCGGCACGGCCGCGACCTTGCCGGCCGGCCTCGCGCTGCCGTCGGTCAACGGCCCGCTGCTCGCCGTCGCCGACAACCCGGCCGCGCCGGGCCGCAAGCTGCTGGTCGTGACGGGCCGCACGGCAGCCGAGGTCGACGATGCGGTCGCGGCGCTCGTGCTCGGCCGCGCGGCGCTGTCGGGCCCGGCGGCGACGGTCGCGCACGTCGATCTCGGCGCGCCGCGCAAGCCGTACGACGCCCCGCGCTGGCTGCCGGTGAACCGGCCGATCGCGTTCCGCGAACTGGTGTCGGATCCGCGCGAACTCGAAGTGCGCGGCACGTCGCCGGACGCGATCCGGCTGAACCTGCGGGTGCCGGCCGACCTGCATTCGTGGAACGGCTCGGGCGTGCCGATCACGCTGCGCTACCGCTACACGGCGCCGACCGTGCAGGACAACTCGACGCTCGCCGTCGAGATCAACGAACAGCTCGTGAAGTCGTACCGCCTCGGGCCGGCCCATGCCGAAGACGCGCGCGGGCGCATGCAACTGCCGCTGCTGGCGGTGCCGGAAGGGCGCGTGACGAGCGATGTCGATATCCCGGCGTTCCGCGTCGGCAGCGGCAACCAGCTGCAGTTCCGCTTCACGCTCGATTCGCAGAAGACGGGGCTCTGCTCGAGCACCGCGACTGAGCCGCAGCGCGCGGCGATCGATCCCGATTCGACGATCGACTTCTCGCACTTCGTCCACTACGCGCAGTTGCCGAACCTCGCATTCTTCGCGAACAGCGGCTTCCCGTTCACGCGCTTCGCCGACCTGTCGCAGACGGCGGTCGTGATCCCGGACCGGCCGTCGCCGCAGGAGCTGGAAACCTACCTGACGATGCTCGGCCACATGGGGCAGTGGACCGGCTTCCCGGCGCTGCGCGTGCAGGTCGCGCGGCCCGGCGACGTCACCGCGCTGGCGGGCCGCAAGGACCTGCTCGTGATCGACGGCTCGCCCGCGTCGCCGCTGCTGTCGCACTGGCGCGCGGCGCTGCCGCTGGCGATCGACCAGCAGGCCGGCACGGGCGCGACGCGTGTCGCGTTCTCGGTGAAGGAGCGCTGGCGCAATGGCGTCGGCATGGCGGACGGTGGCGCGCATATCGAACAGACGGGCGCGCTCGCCGCGCTCGCCGGGTTCGAACTGCCGGGCAGCCACGGCCGCAGCGTCGTCGCGCTGACCGCGACCGACCAGACGCGCCTGGCCGACCTGCTGGACGTCTTCGAAAAGCCGGGCCTCGTGTCGCAACTGCAGGGCGACCTCGCGCTGGTGCGGCCGGGACAGGTCGACAGCCTGCGCGTCGGCGATCCGTACGTGGTCGGTTTCGTGCCGTGGTATGCGCGCGTCTGGACGCAGGCGGCGCGGTACCCGGTGGCGCTCGGCGTGGTCGGCGTCGTCGCGGGGCTGTTGCTCGCGCTCGGCGTGTTCAGCGTGCTGCAGAAAATCGCCGCGCGCCGCCGGGGGATGTAACGGATGATGGCTTGGGCATTCGCAAGGCGACGGGCAGCGCGGCCGGCGCGGCGGGGCGGCACGACGCTCGTGCTGGCCGTCGCGGCGGCGTGCACAGCGGCCGGGGTAGCCGGGACGGCCGGGCGCGCGCAGGCGGCGCAAGGCGGTGCGGCCGACGTGCGGTGCGGCGCGGCGTGGCCGCGCTGGGACGCGTTCAAGCGCGATTTCGTGTCGGCCGACGGCCGCGTGATCGACGTCGGCTCGGCCGATTCGCGCACGGTATCGGAGGGGCAGGCGTATGGACTGTTCTTCGCGCTCGTCGCGAACGACCGACGCACGTTCGACACGATCCTCGCATGGACCGAGAACAACCTCGCACAGGGCGACCTGAGCGCCCGGCTGCCGGCGTGGCTGTGGGGCCGCGCGCCGGACGGCACGTGGCGCGTGCTCGATGCGAACGCGGCGTCGGATGCCGATCTCTGGATCGCCTACACGCTCGTCGAAGCCGGGCGGCTGTGGCACGAGCGCAGCTACACCGCGCGCGGCGCGCTGCTCGCGAAGCGCGTGCTCGACGACGAGACGGCCAGCGTGCCGGGCCTCGGCCTCACGCTGCTGCCCGGGCCGACCGGGTTCAAGCTGGCCGATGGCCAATGGCGCGTGAACCCGAGCTATTCGCCGCCGCAGGTGATCCGCGGGCTCGCCGCGCGCCTGCCCGACGAGCGCCGCTGGGCCGCGCTCGCGGCCAGTACCGGCCGCGTGCTGCTCGACACCGCGCCGAAGGGCTTCTCGCCGGACTGGGCGTTGTATCGCGCGGGCGCGGGCTTCGGCCCCGATCCCCAGACCCATGCGGAAAGCGCGTACAACGCGATCCGCGTGTACCTGTGGGCCGGCATGCTCGATCGCGCCGATCCGCTCGCCGCGCCGCTGCTCGCGCGCTTCGCGCCGTTCGCCGACCATATCGCCGCGCATGGCGCGCCGCCGGAGAAGGTCGACACGACGACCGGCGTCGCGGGGCCGAACGACGGCAATGGCGGCTTCTCCGCGGCGGCCGTGCCGTTCCTCGACGCGCGCGGCCAGCATGCGCTCGCCGATGCGCAGGCGGCCCGTGTCGATGCGCTCGCGCGCCAGGCGGCGCCCGGCTACTACACGAGCGTGCTGACGCTGTTCGGCCTGGGCTGGCGCGACGGCCGCTACCGGTTCGGCGCGGACGGGTCGCTCGCTGCGCGCTGGGAGGACCGTTCATGCGCGGCCCGATGAAGCGCACCGCACCGCGCGTCGCGGGGTTCGCGTGGCTCGCGTCGTCGGTCACGGCGGCGGCGCCGGCCGCCGTCGCCACACCCGCGCCCGCGTTGCCGAAAACCGTCGCGCCGAAGGCCATCTCGGCGCCGGCGCCGGCCACGACCGACCTGCCCGACGCGCAGCGTCAGCTCGCGACCGCCCGCATGTGGGGCGCGAAGCATCGCGACGACCTCGCGCGCGACGCGCTGCGCAAGGGGCTCCTGATCGCGCCGGACGATCCCGAACTGCTCGCGGAACAGATGCGGGTGCTGCTGCGGCTCGGCGACGCGCAAGGCGCGCAGGCCGCGCTGGCACGCCTGCAGGCCCGCGCGCCCGCGGCGCCCGGCACGCGGCGCGCGGCCGACGAATACCGCGTCGCGACGAGCGGGCGCGGCGAGATGGCGCAGATCCGCCTGCTCGCGCGCAGCGGTCGCGCCGACGAAGCGGCCCGGCGGATCGTCGCGCTGTTCCCGAACGGCGCGCCGTCCGGCGCGCTCGGCGCCGAGTATTACCAGATCGTCGCGAATGCGCCGGGTGGCCGCGAATCGGCGCTCGCCGCGTTGCGCCGCGCGGTCGCGGCCGACCCGCAGGACACGAGCGCGGCGCTCGCGCTCGCGCGGCTGCTGAACCAGCGCGCCGATACGCGCGCGGAAGCGAACCGCATCGCGTGGTCGCTCGCGAAGCGCGCCGACGCCGATCACACGGAAGCGATGGCCGTGTGGCGACGCGTGCTGCAGTCCGCCGGCAGCGATCCCGCGTATCTCGATGCGCTGCACGCGTATCTCGCGCTGGTGCCGGACGACACCGAATTCCGCGATCGCAGCGCCGAACTCGACCGGCAGCGCGACGCGCAGCGCCGGCTCGAACGCGACCCCGACTACATCGCGCAGCAGCGCGGCTTGCAGGCGCTCGCGCGCGGCGACCTGGCCGGTGCCGATCCGCTGCTCGCGCGCGCCGCGCAGGCGCGCGCCGGCGACGCCGATGCGCTCGGCGGGCTCGGCCTGCTGCGCTTGCGCGAAGGCCGGCACGACGAAGCGCGCGCGCTGTTCACGCGCGCCGCGGCGCTGTCGACCGACCAGCGCGGCAAGTGGCAGAGCCTCGCGCGTACCGCGCAGTTCTGGGGGCTGCTCGCGCAAGGCCGCGCGGCGGCGTCGGCCGGGCGGCCGCAGGATGCCGAGCGCGCGGCGCGCGCCGCCCTCGCGATGCAGCCCGACAGCCCGGACGCGAAGCTGCAGCTCGCCGACGCGCTGCTCGCGCAGCGCGACTGGGCGCGCGCGGAGCCGTTGCTGCGCGAACTGCTGGCCGCACGTTCGCCGAACGTGTCGGCGGTGCGCGGCACGGCGATGCTGTACGAGAGCACCGGCCGCGCGGACCGCGTCGGCCCGCTGCTCGACGCGCTGCAAGGCCGCGTGACGGGCAGCGACGATCGCCGCGCGCTCGACGGGCTGCGCGCCGACCTGCTCGCGAGCCAGGCGCGCGCGCTCGCGGACAAGGGCGAACGCGGGCCGGCCGTGCAACGCTACGAGGCGGCCGTGCGCGCGGCGCCCGACGCACCGTGGACGCGTTTCGCGCTCGCGCGGCTGTATCGCGACATGGGGCTGCCGCAGCTCGGCCGCACGGTGATGGATGATGGGCTTGCGCAAAGCGATACGCCCGAGATGCGCTATGCGACCGCGCTGTATCGCAACTCGCTCGACGATGTCGCCGGCGCGCAGGCCGCGCTCGCGGGTGTCGACGATGCTCAGCGCTCGGACGGCATGCGTGCGCTCGCCCGCAAGCTCGACGCGCAAAGCGCGCTGGCCGACGCGCGCGGCGCGCTCGGCCGCGGCGATCGCGCGGCGTTCGCCGCGTCGCTCGCGCATGCGCAGGCGAGCGCGCCGGACGATCCCGACATGCTGGCCGCGATCGGCGCGCAGTGGATCGACGCGGGCGAGCCCGAGCGCGGCCTCGCGCCGTTGCGCGACTGGATCGCCGCGCATCCGCGCGAGGCCGATCCCGACGTGCGGCTGCGCTACGGCGACCTGCTCGGCAGCGCGGGGCGCGACGACGCGCTCGCCGCGTGGCTCGACACGCTGCGCCGCGAACCGGCGCTGACGCCGGCACAGACCGCGCGCATCGAGGATCAGTCGCTGCGGCTCGTGCTGCGCCGGACGGACGACGCGATCGCGCAGCAGGACTATGCGCGCGCGCGCACGCTGCTCGATCGCGCGAGCCCGGCCGGCCGCGCGGACAAGCGCTATGCACTCGAGCTGGCCGATCTCGAACGCGCGCAAGGTCACTACGACGCGGCACGCGACGCGCTCGCGCCCGTTATCGCGCGCACGCCGGACGATGCCGACACGCAGCTCGCGCTCGCGCGCATCGACGAGGACAGCGGCCAGCGCGCGGCCGCGCGCGCGCGCGTGCAGGCCGTGCTGGCGCGCACGCCGGACGACGACGTCGATACGCGGCTGTCGGTCGTGCGCCGGCTGAACGCGCTGCGCCGCCCGGACGAAGCCGCGCAGGTGATCGACCCGCTGCAGGCCGCGTATCCGGCGCGCGCCGACGTGACGGTTGCCGCCGGGCGCGTGGCCGAGGCGCAGGGCCGCTACGACGATGCCGCGTCGCTGTACCGGCTGTCGCTGTCGCAGGAACGCACGAGCGGCGTGAGCCCGGGCCGCGACGGCCGCACGCCCGCGCAGGCCGCGTTCGCGGATCTCGAACAGCGGCGCGATCCGGAGATCGAGATCGGCTGGCTGCCCGCGTACAAGTCGGGCGACGAAGGGATTTCCGCGTACCGCGCGCAGCAGGTGCCGATCTACGCGCAGATGCCGGTGCGCTACGACGGGCACGCGTTCCTGCAGCTCGACACCGTGCATCTGGACGCCGGCACGCTCGATACGAGCGTGCCGAACGCGTATTCGCTGAAGACCTTCGGCACCTACGGCGCGCTCAACGCGCTGGCCGGCTCGTCGCTGGCACCGTTGAACCAGCAGGCCGCCGCGTTGATCGCGCATCCGCAGGGCGACCTGCACCAGCCGATGACGGGCGTCGCGCTCGGCGCCGGCTATCGCACCGATGCGTGGCGCGTCGATCTCGGCACGTCGCCGCTCGGCTTCCCGGTGCATTACCTGGTCGGCGGCGTGCGCTACCGCTTCGACGCGGGCCCGGCGAGCTTCACCGTGAACGCGTCGCGCCGGCCGGAAACGAGCAGCGTGCTGTCGTATGCGGGGATGCGCGATCCGTGGACGGGCGCGGTGTGGGGCGGCGTGCGCCGCGACGGCGTGAACCTGCGCGCGGCGCTCGACGTCGGCCGCGTGAACCTGTTCGCGGAACTCGGCGCGGGCGTGCTGTCCGGCCGCAACGTCGAGCGCAACGCGGAAGTCACGCTGCGCTCGGGCTTCACGGTGCCCGTGTACGAACGCGCGACGATGAAGGTGAGCACGGGGCTCGTCGGCAATGCGTGGCACTACGCGCAGAACCTGCGTTACTACACGTACGGGCAGGGCGGCTACTACAGCCCGCAGCGCTACCTGTCGCTCGGCGTGCCGCTCGAGTGGGCGGGGCGGCGCGACGCGCTGTCGTGGGACCTGACCGTCACGGGCGGGATCTCGAACAGCTACGAGAAGGATTCGCTGTTCTACCCGACCTTCGCGGACCAGCGCGCCGCGCAGGCGGCGGCGGGGCTCGTCTACGCGGGCAGTTCGACGCGCGGCGTGTCGTTCTCGTACGGCGTGAACGGCATCGTCGAGTATCGCGTGAATCCGCACCTGAGCGTCGGCGCGCAACTGCACGTCGACCGGTCGCACGACTACGCGCCGAGTTCGGCGCTCGTGTACCTGCGCTATGCGTTCGACGCACGCGCGGCGCGCAGCTGGCTCGTCACGCCGACGCCGGTGCGGCTTTATTCGGATTACTAGGGGACTGGGAGAACACGTGAATACGGAACTCGATGCAACCCGTCCCGCGCTCGGCGCCGCCGGCCTGCTGGGCCGCCTGCGCGCGCTGCTGCGCACCGGGCCGGCCGGCGGCCGCGCCGGCCCGCTGAGCCGGCTCGCGATCGACGGGCTGCCCGACACGTGGACGCAGCTGGAAGCGGGCGGCCTGTACGCGATCTATGCCGCCGCCGGCACGCCGGCGTGCGATGCGCTGGTGTGGGAAAGCGCGCGGCAGTCGCGCACGCGCGACGTGACGGTCGTGCTGTCGCGCGCCGCGGCGCACGTTGCCGCGCAGCTGCAGGCGCGCGGTTTCTCGGGCGGCGCGCAGCCGGCCGGCTGGCCGCGCAACCTCAACGTGCTGGCGATGCCGCCCGCGCCCGCGGCGGCCGACGGCGATGCCGCGCGCGAGCCCGGTGCGCCGCGCCGTGCCGCGCCCGGTCCGTTCGCGCGGCTCACGGGCGGCTTGCGCGCGATGAAGCGCTACGGTTTTCGCGCGCGCTCGCTGTATTTCATCGAAGGCGCGCAACGCTGGTTCAGCTGGGACGATCCGACGGCGCTCGCGGAAGAAGCGCACGCGCTCGCCGACTGGTGCCGCACGCACCGGATCGCGCTGGTGCTGCTGGTCGATCCCGAGATCGTGCGCACCGGCGCCGATCCGGACACCGATGATCCGCCGCTCGTGCGCGACGCGAATCGCGCGCCACGCAGCGGCTTTCACGGCGTGTGCGCGGGCGTCGCGCAGCTGCAGCGCACGCACGGCGAGCTGCTGTGGGTCGTCGATTTCTGGCGCGCGGGCGAGACGCTCGCGGCCGGCGAAGTGCGGCCGCTGCGCTTCGCGCCGGGCGGCCGGCTCGCGGCGATCGTCGACGGCGCCGCCGCCGAACCGCTGCGCCGGATGAAGCTCGCGACCGACGAGGATCGCGTCGTCGTCAGCCGCGCGGTGCTCGACGAAGGCGGACGCGTGCCGGCCGACTGGGAAATCGTCGACGACAACGCGGCGGTCGTGGGGGGGGGGGCCCCCCCCCCCCCCCCCGCCCCCCGGGGGGGGGGGGGGGGGGGGGGGGCGGGGGGGGTGGGGGGGGGGGGGAGGGGGAGGCACCAGAACCCCGCGCCGAATGAAAGCGAAGGCGCAAACACT
>NZ_QTPU01000044.1:0-49665 GCF_003857805.1 Burkholderia sp. Bp9099 | reverse complement strand
ACCGCGCGGGCAATCCGCTCGTTCAGGACATCGTCACGCACTGGGGCGAATGGCGCGACGGCGTGCCGCGCCGGTGACGGCCAGCGTCTTCAGCGAGAGATCGACGCGAAGTTCAATGCGCGTGCGGCGCGGAACGGAACGGCGTCCAGACGGGCGTCGTGTCGTCCCAATGATCGAGCGGCGAAGGAAGTTGATCGTTCATCACAGGCTCCTGCAACTAACTGACTAATCGGGTGTTCGATGGCGGTGTCTCGATGCCGCGCCGCGGATCATCCGCTGCGCGGCGTTGAGCATTGACCGATGCTCAACGGCCTGCGCCGGCGAGCTGGTTGCCTTCCGGTGTCGGGCGATACGGGCCTTGCGCGAGTTCGAGCCCTTGCGGATACGAATTCGCCTTGCGCAGCCAGGCCAGCGTGCCGTCGCGGCGGGCCTGCTCGACTTCCGCGCTGACTTCGGCACGCGTACGCGGGCCGTTGTTGTGCTGCGTGTACCACGACGTGTTCGCGTAGTCGCCGGCGTGCGGGGTGGTCGTATCGGCGAAGGCCGGTGCGGACACGGCGAGTGCGAGCGCGACGGCGGAGAGAAGATGGCGGCGGTTCATGACGTAACTCCTGTGTTGGTCGGAGTTGGCGCGTCGGCGCTTGCTCCGGTCCCATCAAGCGGGATCTGTTCGATGCGCAACGAGGTGCGCGACAGGGTTTACTCTAGGGGGACGTTCCGGCGCGATAAATGCGGCTGACGCGAATTGAATTGTCGTGATGGTGGAACAATCGCGATCCGTACTGTCGGCAGGGTTACTCGAAAATCGCGCACAGCCGCCTGCAGCGGGGCTCCCGGCGATTTAGCGCGGCGCGCGCCGTCACGCACGCGGCCGATTGCCGCGCACGGCGCAAAGGTGTGATGCGGATTCAGGAAAGGCGCTGTGCGGGGCGGGGAAGGCGGCACGAACGTGACGCCGTGGCGGCGCGAAGGCAGGACGGCGCGCGGGCCGCACAGCCCGCGCGCCGCGGTTCAGACGATTACGCGACCCACTCGTTGATGACCGGCGTGTCGAGCGCCGGTGCGCGCTCGGCTTCCTCGAACGTGCGCTTGCTGCACGTCGCGTCGAGGCTGCCCTTGCCGCTCAGCAGCGGGCAGCGGTCGAACACTTCGGCGATCCAGTCGACGAACACGCGTACCTTCGGCGACAGGTGCCGGCTGTGCGGATACACGACCGAGATCGGCATCGGCAGCGGCTTGAGGCCGGGCAGCACTTCCTTGAGCCGGCCGTCGCGCAGGTGCGGCAGCACCATGAACAGCGGCGGCTGGATCAGGCCGAAGCCTTCGAGCCCGCACGTCACGTACGCATCGGCATCGTTGACCGACACGATCGCGTTCATCTTGACCTCGACTTCCTTGCCGTCGGTCAGGAACGTCCAGTCGATCGTGCGGCCCGTGCGGCTCGAGAAGTAGTTGACGGCCTTGTGGTCGTTCAGATCCTCGATCGTCCGCGGCTCGCCGAACTTCTCGAGATACGCGGGCGCAGCGACCGACACGCACTCGAACAATCCGACCCGGCGCGCAACCAGCGACGAATCTTGCAGCGCACCGACGCGGATCACGCAGTCGACGCCTTCCTGCAGCAGGTCGACCGGCCGGTCGGACAGGCCGAGCTGCAGGTCGATGTCCGGATAGCGCGTGTGGAATTCGCACAGCGACGGAATCACCAGCAGCCGCCCGATCGAGCCCGGCATGTCGATACGCAACTTTCCGTGCGGCTTGCGGTTGTTGTTCTGGAAGCTTGCTTCGGTTTCCTCGACATCGGCGAGGATCCGCACGCAGCGTTCGTAGTACGCGGCCCCGTCCGGCGTGAGCGACAGCCGGCGCGTGGTCCGGTGCATCAGCCGCACGCCGAGGAAGGCTTCGAGATTCTGGATGATCGTCGTGACGGACGCCCGCGGCAGGCTGAGCGACTCTGCTGCCTTGGTGAAGCTGCTTGTATCGACGACGCGAGTAAACACCTGCATGGCCTGAAGCCGGTCCATCACAACCTCCGCAATCTAATTTGCCGCCCGAACGACAAGGCTGCGCTACCTCATGGGTAAGCGCAGCCTGGATTGTTCGGGGGCGTTGAATTGTGTTGCCGGATTATAGGCATTTATCCGGATGTCTGCCGGACCCAGAATTCGTTCCATCTCGAAATGGATGCTGCATCGTCATGGACGCTTCTGAATTCAGCAAATTCCTGAAAGCCGCGTTGCCCGCCGAAGCCAGAGCCGGCGCGGCACTGACGGTCGCGGAGGTGGAAATCCCCGGCTACGCGCAGGACATCGTGCTGCGCCTCTATCGGCGCGCGGACAAGACCGGATTGCCGGTAGTGCTTTACTTCCACGGCGGCGGTTTCGTGCGCGGCACGCTGGATGACGCCGATTTCGCCGCGCGCTTTTTAGCAGAACGCTTACCGGCTCTCGTAGTGTCGGTCGATTATTCGCTCGCGCCGGCCTTTCCTTTTCCGGCCGCGCCGGAGGATGCGTATCGCGCGGCCGTGTGGGCCGCGACGCGCGCCCGCGCGTTCGGCGGCAATCCGAAGAAGATCGGCGTCGCGGGGCACGATGCGGGCGGCCAGCTCGCGAACTGTCTCGCGTTCATCGCGCGCGATCGCGGCGAAGTGTCGATTGCCGCGCAGGCCCTGTTCGGGCCGATGCTCGACCCGAGCATGACGCGCATCGGCGACGCCGAACGCCTTGCGTCGGACATCACCGCGCGCGAATGCGCGGCCTGTTATCGCGCCTATCTGCCGCAGGCGGCGCAGCGCATGCACCCGTATGCGGCGCCGCTCGAATCGGTGCGCCTCGCGGGCCTGCCGCCGACGCTCGTCGTCACCGCGCAGAACGACGTGCTGCACGTCGAAGCGGAGAAATATGCGGGCTGCCTGATTTCATCGGGCGTGCTCACGCAGGTGATCCGCTACCCGGACGTCACGCACGCGGCGCTCGCGACGCACGAGGCCGCGCTCGAGGAGGCCGTGCGCTTCTTCCAGTGCCGCTTCCAGGCGCGCCAGCCGAACCGTTCCGAATAACCAGAACCAATCCACGCTTATTGGAGATCCACATGGCCATCCTACGCACCTCCCGCTCCCGAATCGCGACCGCGGCGATCGCGACGCTCGCCGTCGTCGGCCTCGGCACGTTCGGCGCGATGCGCGTGAACGCGAACGCGCCCGAAAAGGCGGCAGCGCCGCTGCCCGAAGTCGACGTCGCGACCGTCGTGCCGCAGACCGTCACCGACTGGCAAGGCTATTCGGGCCGCCTCGAGGCGGTCGAGAAAGTCGACGTGCGCCCGCAGGTGTCGGGCACGATCGTCGCGGTGAACTTCAAGGACGGCGCGCTCGTGAAGAAGGGCGACGTGCTGTTCGTGATCGATCCGCGCCCGTACCAGGCGGAAACCGACCGCGCGGCCGCGCAGCTCGCCGCCGCGCAGGCCCGCAACGGCTATGCGCAAAGCGACTGGCAGCGCGCACAGCGGCTGATCGGCGACAACGCGATCGCGAAGCGCGACTACGACGAAAAGCAGAACGCGGCGCGCGAAGCGACGGCGAACCTGAAGGCCGCCGAAGCCGCGCTGGAAACGGCGCGCATCAACCTCGGCTATACGCGCATCACCGCACCCGTGTCGGGCCGCGTATCGCGCGCGGAAATCACGCTCGGCAACGTCGTGTCGGCCGGCGCGTCGGCCGCGCCGCTGACGACGCTGGTGTCGGTGTCGCCGATCTACGCGTCGTTCGACGCGGACGAGCAGACCTACCTGCAATACATCAACGGCGCGCGCAACGGCCGCAAGGTGCCGGTCGAGCTCGGCCTCGCGAATGAAACGGGCTACTCGCGCAGCGGCGAGATCGACTCGGTCGACAACCGGCTCGACACGTCGTCCGGCACGATCCGCGTGCGCGCGCGCTTCGACAACGCGGACGGCACGCTCGTCCCCGGGCTCTACGCGCGCGTGAAGGTGGGCGGCAGCGCACCGCACGAGGCGCTGCTCGTCGACGATGCGGCGATCAACACCGACCAGGACAAGAAGTTCGTGTTCGTCGTCGACCAGCAGGGCCGCGTGTCGTATCGCGAAGTGCAGCAGGGCATGCAGCACGGCAACCGGCGCGTGATCGTGAGTGGCCTCGCCGCCGGCGATCGCGTGATCGTGAACGGCACGCAGCGCGTGCGGCCGGGCGAGCAGGTGAAGCCGCACATGGTCCCGATGACGGGCGGCGATGCGCCGTCCGCGCCGCTCGCGGACAACGCGAAGCCGGCCGCACCGGCGAAGGCGGAATCGTAAGCGGCCCGCCGCTTCGATTTCCGCGTTCAACCAGACAGAGCAACCCATGAACATTTCCAAATTCTTTATCGACCGGCCGATCTTTGCAGGAGTCCTATCGGTGATCGTCCTGCTCGGCGGGGTGATCGCGATGTTCCTGCTGCCGATTTCGGAGTATCCGGAAGTCGTGCCGCCGTCCGTGATCGTGAAGGCGCAGTATCCGGGCGCGAACCCGAAAGTGATCGCCGAGACGGTCGCGTCGCCGCTGGAAGAGCAGATCAACGGCGTCGAGGACATGCTCTACATGCAGTCGCAGGCGAACAGCGACGGCAACATGACGATCACCGTCACGTTCAAGCTCGGCACCGATCCGGACAAGGCCACGCAGCTCGTGCAGAACCGCGTGAACCAGGCGTTGCCGCGCCTGCCGGAAGACGTGCAGCGGCTCGGCATCACCACGGTGAAGAGCTCGCCGACGCTGACGATGGTGGTCCACCTGATCTCGCCGGACAACCGCTACGACATGACCTACCTGCGCAACTACGCGCTGATCAACGTGAAGGATCGCCTGTCGCGGATCCAGGGCGTCGGCCAGGTGCAGCTGTGGGGTTCGGGCGACTACGCGATGCGCGTGTGGCTCGATCCGCAGAAGGTCGCGCAGCGCGGACTGTCGGCCGAGGACGTCGTGCAGGCCATCCGCGAGCAGAACGTGCAGGTCGCGGCCGGCGTGATCGGCGCGTCGCCGTCGCTGCCCGGCACGCCGCTGCAACTGTCGGTGAACGCGCGTGGCCGTCTGCAGACGGAAGACGAGTTCGGCGACATCGTCGTGAAGACGACGCCGGACGGCGGCGTCACGCATCTGCGCGACATCGCGCGCATCGAGCTGGACGCGTCCGAGTACGGGCTGCGCTCGCTGCTCGACAACAAGCCGGCCGTCGCGATGGCGATCAACCAGTCGCCGGGCGCGAACTCGCTGCAGATCTCCGACGAAGTGCGCAAGACGATGGCCGAGCTGAAGCAGGACATGCCGGCCGGCGTCGACTACAAGATCGTCTATGACCCGACGCAGTTCGTGCGCTCGTCGATCAAGGCCGTGGTGCACACGCTGCTCGAAGCGATCGCGCTGGTCGTGATCGTCGTGATCGTGTTCCTGCAGACCTGGCGCGCGTCGCTGATTCCGCTGATCGCGGTGCCGGTGTCGATCATCGGCACGTTCTCGCTGCTGCTGGCGTTCGGGTATTCGATCAACGCGCTGTCGCTGTTCGGGATGGTGCTCGCGATCGGGATCGTGGTCGACGATGCGATCGTGGTGGTCGAGAACGTCGAGCGCAACATCGAGAGCGGGATGAACGCGCGGGCGGCGACCTACAAGGCGATGCAGGAAGTGAGCGGGCCGATCATCGCGATCGCGCTGACGCTCGTCGCCGTGTTCGTGCCGCTCGCGTTCATGTCGGGCCTGACCGGCCAGTTCTACAAGCAGTTCGCGATGACGATCGCGATCTCGACGGTGATCTCGGCGTTCAACTCGCTGACGCTGTCGCCGGCGCTGTCCGCGATCCTGCTGAAGGGCCACGGCGACAAGGAAGACTGGCTCACGCGCGTGATGAACCGCGTGCTCGGCGGCTTCTTCCGCGGCTTCAACAAGGTGTTCCATCGCGGCGCGGAGAACTACGGCCGCGGCGTGCGCGGCGTGCTGTCGCGCAAGACGCTGATGCTCGGCGTGTACCTCGTGCTGGTGGGTGCGACCGTGCTCGTGTCGAAGGTCGTGCCGGGCGGCTTCGTGCCCGCGCAGGACAAGGAATACCTGATCGCGTTCGCGCAGCTGCCGAACGGCGCGTCGCTCGACCGCACCGAGAAGGTGATCCGCGACATGGGTTCGATCGCGCTGAAGCAGCCGGGCGTCGAGAGCGCGGTCGCGTTCCCGGGGCTGTCGGTGAACGGCTTCACCAACAGCTCGAGCGCGGGCATCGTGTTCGTCACGCTCAAGCCGTTCTCGGAGCGGCACGGCAAGGCGCTGTCGGCCGGTGCGATCGCCGGTGCGCTGAACCAGCAGTACGGTGCGATCAAGGATTCGTTCGTCGCGGTGTTCCCGCCGCCGCCGGTGCTCGGCCTCGGCACGCTCGGCGGGTTCAAGATGCAGATCGAGGATCGCGGCGCGGTCGGCTACGCGAAGCTGTCGGATGCGACCAACGACTTCATCAAGCGCGCGCAGCAGGCGCCGGAACTCGGCCCGCTGTTCACGAGCTACCAGATCAACGTGCCGCAACTCAACGTCGATCTCGACCGCGTGAAGGCGAAACAGCTCGGCGTGCCGGTCACCGACGTGTTCAACACGATGCAGGTGTATCTCGGCTCGCTGTACGTGAACGACTTCAACCGCTTCGGACGCGTGTACCAGGTGCGCGTGCAGGCCGACGCGCCGTTCCGTCAGCGCGCGGACGACATCCTGCAGCTGAAGACGCGCAACGACCGTGGCGAAATGGTGCCGCTGTCGTCGCTCGTCACGGTGACGCCGACGTTCGGCCCGGAAATGGTCGTGCGCTACAACGGCTACACCGCAGCCGACATCAACGGCGGCCCGGCGCCGGGCTTCTCGTCGGGTCAGGCACAGGCGGCGATCGAGCGTATCGCGCATGAAACGCTGCCGCGCGGCGTGCGGTTCGAATGGACCGACCTCACGTACCAGCAGATCCTGGCAGGCGATTCGGCGATGTACGTGTTCCCGATCAGCGTGCTGCTCGTGTTCCTCGTGCTCGCCGCGCTGTATGAAAGCCTGACGCTGCCGCTCGCGGTGATCCTGATCGTGCCGATGAGCATTCTGTCGGCGCTGACGGGTGTGTGGCTCACGCAGGGCGACAACAACATCTTCACGCAGATCGGCTTGATGGTGCTGGTGGGGCTGTCCGCGAAGAACGCGATCCTGATCGTCGAATTCGCACGCGAACTGGAGCATGACGGCAGGACGCCGCTCGAGGCCGCGATCGAGGCGAGCCGGCTGCGGCTGCGCCCGATTTTGATGACATCGATCGCCTTCATCATGGGTGTCGTGCCGCTCGTCACGTCGACGGGGGCGGGTTCGGAAATGCGCCATGCGATGGGTGTCGCGGTGTTCTTCGGGATGCTCGGCGTGACGCTGTTCGGGCTGATGCTGACACCGGTGTTCTACGTCGTGCTGCGCACGCTGGCGGGCGGCAAGATCCACGTCGCGGGCAAGGACTCGGCCGGCTATGGCGTGTCGCCTTCCGGTGCGCCGGCTACGGATGCTTGAGGACAACAAGATGGACAACATGCACAACACGAATGGCCTGATGCGCTTCGCGAAGGTGGCGGCCGCGAGCACCCTGCTCGCGACGCTGCTCGCCGCGTGCGCGGTGGGACCCGACTACAAGCGCCCGGACGTGTCGACGCCCGCGGCGTTCAAGGAAGCGCCGACGCTCGCGGCCGGCGAACAGGCCGGCACATGGAAGACCGCCGAACCGGCGGACGGCGAGCATCGCGGCGAATGGTGGAAGGTGTTCGGCGATCCGGTGCTCGACTCGCTCGAGTCGCAGGCGCTCGCCGCGAACCAGAACCTGAAGGCCGCGGCGGCGCGCGTCGAGGAAGCGCGTGCGGCGACCCGCACCGCGCGCTCGCAGTGGTTCCCGCAGGTCGGCGCCGGGTTCGGGCCGACGCGCGAAGGGCTGTCGTCGGCGTCGCAGTTCCAGCCGCAGGGCACGGGCCCGACCACCGCGACGCTGTGGCGCGCGCAGGGCACGGTGTCGTACGAGGCCGACCTGTTCGGCCGCGTGAGCCGCAACGTCGAGGCGTCGCGTGCCGACCAGGCGCAGAGCGAGGCGCTGTTCCGCTCGGTGCAGCTCGCGCTGCAGGCGGACGTCGCGCAGAACTACTTCGAACTGCGCCAGCTCGACTCGGACCAGGACCTGTACCGCCGCACGGTCGAACTGCGTGATCAGGCGCTGAAGCTCGTACAGCGCCGCTTCAACGAAGGCGACATCAGCGAGCTCGACGTGTCGCGCGCGAAGAACGAGCTGGCAACCGCGCAGGCCGATGCGGTCGGCGTCGCGCGCCGGCGCGCGGCGTCCGAGCATGCGCTCGCGATCCTGCTCGGCAAGGCGCCCGCGGACTTCGCGTTCAAGGAAACGCCGATCGTGCCGGTCGCGGTGAAGGTCCCGCCGGGTCTGCCGTCGGCATTGCTCGAACGCCGCCCGGACGTGTCGGCGGCCGAGCGCGCGATGGCGGCCGCGAACGCGCGGATCGGTCTCGCGAAGTCGGCGTACTTCCCGAAGCTGGATATCACGGGTGCATTCGGCTATGAGGCGTCGACGCTCGGCAACCTGTTCATGTGGTCGAGCCGCACGTTCCTGCTCGGGCCGTTCGCCGGCACCGCGCTGACGCTGCCGCTGTTCGACGGCGGGCGGCGGGCGGCCGGCGTGCAGCAGGCGCGCGCGCAGTACGACGAGCAGGTCGCGAACTACCGGCAGCAGGTGCTCGTCGCGTTCCGCGAGGTCGAGGACAATCTCGCCGATCTGCGTCTGCTCGACGACCAGATTCGCGCGCAGGATGCGGCCGTCAATGCGTCGCGCCGTGCGGCGACGCTGTCGCGGACGCAGTATCAGGAAGGCGAAGTGGCCTATCTCGACGTGATCGACAGCGAACGGTCGGTGCTGCAGTCGCAATTGCAGGCGAACCAGCTGACCGGGGCGCAGGCCGTGTCGACCGTGAACCTGATTCGCGCGCTGGGCGGCGGGTGGGGCGCGGCGCCGACGGCGGTCGGCGATGCGGCGTCGTCCGTCAAGGAGGCGGTGGCCGCGCGTTGAGCGTGCGCGACGACGGGCGATACGATGCACCGCCCGCCCGGTCGTCGACGAATCGAACCCCGGTACGTGGGCGCAAGCCTGCGTGACCGGGGTTTTTGCTTGGTGATTGTGGTGTGTGGGGGGCGAGTGTTGCAACTAACGGTCAAGTCGACCGGCGCCTGCCAACGAGAAGCGATGCAGCCCGGACCCGCACCGTCTTTGAACCGGTTGAAGCAGGAAAGTCGGGCGACACGAACGCCGCCCGTGAACTTATGCCGCGACGAACTCGTGCACGTAGCGGTTGAACACGGCGGGGCTCGCCGCGTTCATCCCGTGCGACGCACCGGCGACGGTCTGCCGTTGCGCATCGCCGATCCACTGCGAAAGCGTGTCGACGTTGTTGCGGAACATCTTCGGGCTGCGCTGGCCGTCGATCAGCAGCGTGCGGCACGCGATATCCGATGCCGTGTGCTGCGAATACGCGGGCAGCGGATCCTGCAGCTGCTTCGGCAGCGTGCTCGCGTTGTCGATCGCCATCGTGCGAAAGCGCGACGTGCTCTTCTTCCACGCGCCCGGCAGGCTCACCGAGTCGACGAACATCTCGAGGCCGGCTTCCACTTCGCCTTGCCCGATCAGATTCACGGCCTGCGTGCGCAGCGCGATCGCGGCGGCCGGCAGCGCGGCTTCGCGCACGCCCGGCTGTTGCAGCGGGCCGCCCGGATCGGCGAGCGTCAGCGTGTCGACGAGCTGCGGATGCTGGCGCGCGACGTTGAACGCGACGCTGCCGCCACGCGAGTGGCCGACGAGATGCACGGGGCCGAGATCGAGCGCGTCGATGAATTCGGCGAGCTCGTCGACGTGGTTCTGCCAGCTGAACTCGTCCTGGATGCCGGCCTCGACGGCCGGCCAGTAATGGCTCAGGCTCGGCGCGATGCAGCGGTAGTGGGCCGACAGCGACGCGAGTTGCGGATCCCAGTAACGGTAGTCGCACAACGATCCGTGCACGAAGACCATCGGCGCGCCGCTGCCCCGCTCGACATACGGCAGGCTGATGCCTGACGAAAGCGTCGCAAATTGCAGGTCGGGGTTCGCGAGCACCGAAGGCTCGATTCGCATGTTCATGACTGAAAACTCAATGGGTGCGTCATCACGTCGCAACTATGCCTCACGGCAAGCTGCAAGGAAAACGCATAATTTTCATCGTGACGATCAATTTTATTGATGGCTCGGCTGAAAACCCTTGTCGCTGCGTGGGGAAGTGCCGAAGTCTTCAATCATCTGATGATTTATTTGACGGCTGAAAGCACGTGTGAACGCCTGCGCAGGCGCGCATCTGAGCGGGGGAAACGGGAGAAAGGGCCGCCGAACGCGACCCGCGCATCACCGCACCACCAGCGCGGGCGCGGTCTGAAGCTCGACGGGAAGGTCGTTGTCGGCGGCGAACTGCATCGCGAAGTCGAACGCGTCGGCGCATACGTCGCGCAATTCGTCCGACACGAACAGGCATTTGACGTTGCCGTCGACGACCGGCATCGCGAGCCGCGACAGTGCGCACGGATAGCCGGGCCGCCGCTCGCCGACGAACAGCGTGATGACATCCGCGAGGCGCTCAGGCCAGTCGCTCGGTCGGAAGGTTTTCTGCGCGCGCGTGACGCCGCGGATCAGGTGGCCGTCGATGCGGCCGTGTTCGGTGACTTCGATGCGATCCATGCTGTTCTGCGTATCCTTGTTCGCGTCATTCGCCGCCGTCGGCCGCCGCGTCGCCGCGCGCGGGAATCCGCAGGTTGCGCAGCTTGTGATAAAGCGTCTTCTTCGGCATGCCGAGCGCGACGCTCGCGTCCGCCACGTTGCCGTTGTGACGCCGCAGCATGTCTTCGATCAGCATCCGCTCGAAATACGCCATCTGCTCGGCAAGCGTGCCGCCGGCCGCCGGCGCGCCGCCGGACGACAGCAGGCTGTCGCCGGTCAACCCGAGCACGAAGCGATCGGCCACGTTCTGCAATTCGCGCACGTTGCCGGGCCATGCATGCGTCATCAGTTCGGACACCTGCGCAGCCGTGACGACCGGCGCCGGCTGCCCGAAGCGCCGTGCGGCAGCGAGCACGAAATGCTCGAACAGCAGCGGCACGTCCTCGCGCCGCTCGCGCAGCGGCGGCAGCTCGATCTGCGCGACGTTGAGCCGATACAGCAAGTCCGCGCGGAAGCGCCCGTCGGCCGCGAGTTCGGCGAGATCGGCCTTCGATGCGGCCACCACGCGGCAGTCGACCGGAATCAGCTCGTTCGCGCCGAGCCGCTCGACCACGCGCTCCTGCAGCACGCGCAACATCTTGATCTGCAGCGGAATCGGCATCGTCTCGATCTCGTCGAGGAACAGCGTGCCGCCGTGCGCCCATTCGATCTTGCCGATGCGCTTCTTGATCGCGCCGGTGAATGCGCCGGCCTCATGGCCGAACAGCTCGCTCTCGAACACCTGCTCGGGCAGGCCGCCGCAATTCAGCGCAACGAAATGCGCGTCGCGCCGTCCGCCGAAGTCGTGCAGGCTGCGTGCGATCAGTTCCTTGCCGGTGCCCGTCTCGCCGGTGATCAGCACCGACACCGACGTATCGGCGAGCCGCAGGATCTTCTTGCGCACGTCGGCCATCGCGGGCGACTTGCCGAGCACGAACGCCTCGATGCCCTGCCAGTTGTTCAGCGCCGCGCGCAGCCCCTGCACCTCGAGCGTCAGGCGGCGCTTCTCGACCGCACGCGCGACGCGGCCGGCGATCACGTCCGACGAGAACGGCTTCTCGATGAAATCGTACGCGCCGTCCTGCATCGCGCCGACGGCCGTCGAAATGTCGGCATGGCCGCTGATCAGCACGACCGGAATCTGCGCATCGACGGCCATCACGCGTTCGAGCAGCTGCAGCCCGTCGATGCCCGGCATCCGCACGTCCGACACGATCACGACGGGGGCGCCGGGCGCGACGTGCGTGAGCGCGTCGGCGGCCGAAGCGAATGCGTCGACCGGGAACCCGGCGAGCGCGACGGCCTGCTCGACGCCGATCCGGACGTTTTCATCGTCCTCGACGACCAGCACGCGAATCTCATCTTCCATGCTCTATCCTCTGTTGCGGCGTCGCCGCCGCGAATTCGATACTGAACTGTGCGCCGCCTTCGTCGCGGTTCGTCGCGGCGATCTTCGCGCCGAACGCCTCGACGATGCGCGACGTGATCGCGAGGCCGAGCCCGAGGCCCTGGCCGCGCGGCTTGGTCGTGACGAACGGCTCGAACAGGTGCGGCAGCACGTCGGGCGCGATGCCCGCGCCGCTGTCGGCCACCGAGAAGCGCACGCGGCCGGCGTCGTCCGGCCCGGCGGCTTCGATCACGATGCGCCGCACCGGCGCGTCGTGCACCGCGTCGAGCGCGTTGCCGAGCAGGTTCACGATCACCTGCTGCAACTGGCTCGATTCCGCGGACACCGTCGTGCCGGGCGCGATGTTCACGTCGAGCTGCACGCCTTCGTCGCGGATCCGCGCATCGTAGATGAGGCGCGCATGCGCGACGGCCTCGTTCAGCGACACCGCGACGCGCTCGACGTCGGGTTTGCGCGCGAAGGTCTTCAGCTCGCCGGTGAGCACGGCCATGCTGTCGACGAGCTTGCCGATCCGTTCGAGATTCGCATACGCCGGCGCCGGCTGGCCGCGCTCGAAGAACGTACGCGCGTTGTCGCACAGCGTGCGGATCGCGACGAGCGGCTGGTTCAGCTCGTGCGTGAGGCCCGCGGCCATCTGCCCGAGCACCGCGAGCTTGCCCGCGTGCACGACTTCCTGTTGTGAATCGCGCAGCCGCTGCTCGGTGCGCTCGCGCTCGACGATCTCGCGCTGCATCCGCTCGTTCGCCGCCGTCAGCGCGGCCGTGCGTTGCGCGACGGTCAGCTCGAGCCGGTCGTTCGCGCGGCGCAGCGCATCTTGCGCGTTCAGCCGCGCGACGATCGCCCGGCGCCGCTGGATCGCGTAGCCGGCCAGCAGCGCGGCGATCAGGAACGCGCCGGTGACGAACACGAACGCGGTCTGCTGCTGGCGCCGCGCGCCGGCGATGTCGAGCAGCACCATCAGCGAATCGCCGGCCTGCGGCGCGGGCCGCGACATCACGAGATAGCGCGTGCTGCGGCCGGCGTGACGCGGATCGGGGAACGTGCCGAACCATGCGGCGGCGCTGCGGTCGCCGAGGTGGCGGTAGGGCAGCATGTCGACCGTGCGGCCCGCGTATTGCCGCGACGCCTGGATGTCGCGCTGCTGCTGCGCGGTGATCGGGCGCAGCGCGGTGAACTTCCACGCCGGCTCGGTCGAGATCACGATCACGCCGTTGCCGTCGACCACCATCGCGGCGACGCCCGGCGCGCGCCACGCGGATTCGAGCGGGTCGACGCTGATCTTCACGGCCGCCGCGCCGATCGGCACGCCACCGTCGCGCACCGCGCTCGCGAAGTAGACGCCCGGCACGCCGGTGTTGGTGCCGATCCCGAAGAAGCGGCCGCTGCCGTGCGCCAGGGCATCCTTGAAGTACGGCCGGTACGACACGTTGGTGCCGACGAAGCTGATCGTCTCGTTCCAGTTGCTGGCGGCGATCACTTCGCCCCGCAGGTCGATCACGTCGACGGCGCCGCTGCCCGCGTCGCGGTTCACGGCTTCGAGATACGTGTCCACCGTGTGCGCGAGCGCGGGCCGGTCTTGCGGCGCGGCCCGCAGCAGCGCGCGCACGCCGTCTTGCCGGGCGACCAGGCCGGGCAGGATCTCGAAGCGGCCGAGTTCGCTCTTGAGGCTCGACGCGTACAGGTCGAGCCGGTGCGCGCCGGTTTCCTCGAGCGCGTCGATCGCGCGTTCCCACGCGAAATCGACCGCCGCGCCCGCCACGCCGACATACAGCACGGCGGCCGACGCCCAGCCCCACCACGGGATTCCCTTGAAGCCTTTCTGCACGTTCGCCCTCATCGATGCCCGCAACCGGTCGCTCGCAACCGGCCGTCCTGGACCGGCCGTCCGAGACCGGCCGTCCGCAACCGGCCGTCCGCAACTCCGGCCGTCCCAAACGCCCCGCCACAACGACGCGCGCCGCGCGCCGGCAAAGCCGGCGGCGGCGCGTGCGAAGCAGCCTGCGCGACGGTGCGCGCAGCGGCGCGTCATCCGAAGTGCGCGACCAGGATCAGCGTCACGGTGACGACGATCGCGCCGCCGATGCGCGTGGCGATCTGCGCGAACGGCATCAGCTGCATCCGGTTCGCGGCGGTCAGGATCGCGACGTCGCCGGTGCCGCCTTGCCCGCTGTGGCAGGCGTTCACGATTGCGGTGTCGATAGGGTACATCTTCAGCAGGCGGCCGACCACGAAACCGGTGCCCATCAGCGTCGCGACGGTCGACACGATCGTGACGACGTTGACGATCGTGAAGGCGGCGGTCAGCTTGTCCCACGGCGTCATCGCGACGCCGATCGCGAACAGCAGCGGGTACGTGACGGCGGTCGAGAAGAACTTGTAGACGACGAACGCGCCTTCCTGCAGCGGCGGCGACACCGCGCGCGCGAGCTTCACCAGCACCGCGAGGAACAGCATCGCGACCGGCGCGGGCAGGCCGAACAGCTTGTGCGCCATCAGGCCGACGAGGTACAGCGTGATCGCCGTGATGCCGGCGCCCGCGATGTGCGTGACGTCGACGTGGCCGCGGATCTCCTCGCTTTCCGGCGTCATGTCGCCGCTTTCGCCGACCTGCAGGCGACCGTTGCCGGTCAGGTGCGGCAGGCGCTTGCCGAGCATGTCGAGCGCGCCCGACAGGATGATCGCGGTCAGGCTGCCGAGCATCACCGGCGGCAGCACCATCGCGAACATCTCGCCCTGCGGCAGGTGCATCAGTTCCGAATAGCCGATCGACAGCGGAATCGCACCTTCGCCGACGCCGCCCGCCATGATCGGCACGACGATGTACAGCAGCGTGTGGCGCGCGCCGAGGCCGAGCGCGGTGCCGACCGCCGTGCCGACGATCGCGGCCGCGACCGAACCGGCGGCGAGCGGAATGAAGATCTTCACGAAGCCCTGGATCAGCACGCGCCGGTCCATGCTCAGGATGCTGCCGACGATGATCGACGCGATGAACAGGTACAGGAAGTTGGTCGACTTCGTGAACTCGACGGTGAGGTTCAGCACCGGCTTCGGCAGCACGTGGTAGTAGGTGAGCGCCGACGGCACGAAGGTCGCGAAGATCGCGGCCGCGCCGATGTTGCGCAAGAGCGGCAGGCGCTTGCCGAGTTCCGCGCAGGTGAAGCCGAAGAACGCGAGCACGGCGATCGCCATCGAGATCTCGCCGGGCACCTTGCCCGTCACCGCGAAGCCGACGATCAGCCCGAACAGGATCACGTAGACCGGCAGCGGGATGATGCCGATGCGGATTTCCATCAGCTTCCACCAGCCTTCCGGCCAGAAGCGTGTGCGCGTGGCGGGACCGGCTTCGGCAAGTGCCTCCGGACGGGATTGGGTGGGGATTGAGGTCTGCAAGACGTGTCTCCTGATGTTTGGAATGCCCGCATTGCTACGCGGCATCGTGTGGCGTCTCTTAATGCAACCCCCGTGCCAAGCATTCCGGCCTGCCGGAATATTTTTAGGGCATTGATTTATAAGGATTTTGTTTCGTCTGGGGAAAGGATGGCAACACCCGGCTGGCCGAGATTTCGGAATTCGCCCGGCGGGCAGGCCGAGATTTCGGCCCGATGGCGGGCGGGGCGGCCGCCCGCGCATCGGACGCGCGCCGTGGCGCCATATCGCCGCACGCGATTTTCTTCGCACAATCGCTTCGTAGACCGCCTTCCTGCCGCTCTCTATCATCGGCTGATCTTTTTCCGATGTGACGACGACTGTCCGGAGAACGCCCGCGCGTTCGCCGCGGCGCCGCTCATCCGTCGATACCGTCTTTGGACAGGAGAGTGGTTCCCATGCTGCATGCCGTTTTTTCCGCCCGCTTTTCGTCCGGCCGCGTGGCCCGCCTGCTGGCAGCCGCGCTGCTCGGCGTCCTGATGCTGAACGGCGCCCGTGCCGACACCGCGCCGCTGAAGGTCGGCATCTCGACGAGCCCGCAGATCGACGCGCTGAAGATTGCCGCGAAGGAGGCGAAGGAGCAGGGCCTCGACGTGAAGATCGTCGAGTTCACCGACTGGAACACGCCGAACGCGGCGCTCGCGAACAAGGACATCGACGTCAACTACTTCCAGCACATCCCGTTTCTCGAGAACGCGAAGAAGCAGGGCGGTTACAACTTCGTGTCGATCGCGCCGGGCACGATCATGAAGATCGGCCTCTACTCGAAGAAGGTGAAGCGCTTCGACGAGCTGAAGGACGGCGCGCGTGTCGCGATCGCGAACGATCCGGTGAACGGCGGGCGCGGGCTGCTGCTGCTGCAGCGCGCGGGCCTCATCACGCTGAAGCCGGGCGCCGACTACCGCGCGACGACGCACGACATCGTGTCCAACCCGAAACACCTGAAGATCATCCCGCTCGAAGCGTCGCAACTCGCGCGCTCGCTCGATGACGTCGACCTCGCGCAGGGCTATCCGAGCTTCATCAAGCTCGCCGGCACGACCGACCCGAACAGCGCGCTGCTGTTCGACGGCACCGAGAACAAGAACTTCGCGATCCAGTGGGTCGTGCGGCCCGAGAGCGTGAACGACGCGCGCATCCGCAAGTTCATCGCGATCTACCAGCATTCGCCGGCGGTGCGCCGTGCGCTCGACAACGCGTTCGGCTCGCTGTACGCGATCGCGTGGTGACGGAGGCGACATGACGACGGCGAACCGCAAGAAGATCCTGCTCAACGCGTTCAACATGAACTGCGTCGGGCACATCAACCACGGGTTGTGGACGCATCCGCGCGACCGCTCCGCGCACTACACCGATCTGGACTACTGGGCCGATCTCGCGAGGACGCTCGAACGCGGCAAGTTCGACGGGATCTTTCTCGCGGACATCGTCGGCGTGTACGACGTGTTCGGCGGCGGCCCGGACGCCGCGCTGCGCGAATCGGTGCAGGTGCCCGTCAACGATCCGCTGCTGCTCGTGCCCGCGATGGCGCAGGTCACGCAACATCTCGGCTTCGGCGTGACCGCGAACCTGACCTACGAGCCGCCTTACCTGTTCGCGCGCCGCATGTCGACGCTCGATCACCTGACGAAGGGGCGCATCGGCTGGAACATCGTGACCGGCTATCTCGACAGCGCCGCGCGCGGGATGGGCCTCGCACAGCAGATCGGCCACGACGACCGCTACGAACGCGCGGACGACTACATGGACGTCGTCTACAAGCTGTGGGAACAGAGCTGGGACGACGACGCGGTGATCCGCGACACGCAGGCGCGCGTGTTCGCGCAGCCTGGCAAGGTGCGGCGCGTGAAGCACGACGGGCCGTTCTATTCGGTCGACGCGATCCACCTGAGCGAGCCGTCGCTGCAGCGCACGCCGGTGCTGTACCAGGCCGGCTCGTCCGCGCGCGGCGTCGAGTTCGCGGGGCGGCACGCGGAGTGCGTGTTCGTGAACGGGCAGAGCAAGGCCGCGGCGCGCGCGGCGGCGCTGGATATTCGCGCAGCCGCCGCGCGGCAGGGGCGCGATCCCGCATCGATCAAGATTTTCGCGGGCGTGAGCGTCGTGACCGCCGAAACCGAGCGGCTCGCGCGCGAGAAGTTCGACGAATACCGGCGCTATGCGAGCCCGGAAGCCGGCCTCGCGCATTTCGCGAGCTCGACCGGCATCGATTTCGCGAAGTACGGCCTCGACGAGCCGATTTCGTACGTGAAGACCGACTCGATCCAGTCGGCCGTCGACGCGATCTCGCGCAAGAGCACGACCGGCACGTGGACCGTGCGCCGGATGCTCGAACAGATGTCGCTCGGCGGCCGCTATGCGCCGATCGTCGGCTCGCCGTCGCAAGTCGCGGACGAACTGCAGTCGTGGATCGACGAAACGGGCATCGACGGTTTCAACCTGACGCGCACCGTGATGCCCGAGTCGTTCGAGGATTTCGTCGACTGGGTCGTGCCCGAGCTGCAGAACCGCGGCATCTACAAGGAAGACTACGATCCCGCGCCGACGCTGCGCGAGAAGCTGTTCGGCGCCGGCGCGCGGCTGCCCGCGTGGCACACGGGCGCGCAGCACCGGCCGGCCGCCGTGCCGGCGCCCGAACCCAAGCATCCCGCGCATGCGTGAACGTGACGGAGCGAAGCGATGACGCAATTGTTCGACACGCTGGGTTTCATCGAGGCATCGGCCGTGCGCGCCGGTGCGGGTGCGGACGTGCATGAGGTGCATGACGCGCATGATTCGCGTAACGCAGCGGCCGCGCGGGCCGACGGCGCCGCCGCCGTGTCGTTCGCACACGTCGGCAAGGTGTTCGCGACGCCGCGCGGCCAGGCCGCCGCGCTGCGCGACGTGACGCTCGACGTGCGGCGCGGCGAGGTGTTCGGCATCATCGGCCGCAGCGGTGCCGGCAAGTCGACGCTGCTGCGGCTCGTGAACGGCCTCGAACGTCCGAGTTCGGGCAGCGTGCGCGTGCAGGGCGTCGACGTCGGCACGCTCGACGAGGACGGGCTCGTCGCGCTGCGGCGTCGCACCGGCATGGTGTTCCAGCATTTCAACCTGCTGTCGGCGAAGACGGTGTTCGAGAACGTCGCGCTGCCGCTGAAGATCGCCGGCGTGCCGAAGGCCGAGCGCACGCGCAAGGCCGAGGCGCTGCTCGATCTCGTCGGGCTGGCCGCGAAACGCGACGCGTATCCGGCGAGCCTGTCGGGCGGCCAGAAGCAGCGCGTCGGCATCGCGCGGGCGCTGGTGCACGACCCGGAGGTGCTGCTGTGCGACGAGGCGACGTCGGCGCTCGACCCCGAGACGACGCAATCGATCCTCGCGCTGCTCGCCGACATCAACCGCCGCCTCGGACTGACGATCGTGCTGATCACGCACGAGATGGAAGTGATCCGCGCGGTGTGCGACACGGTCGCGGTGATCGAACAGGGCGAGGTCGTCGAAACGGGCCCGGTGTGGCGCGTGTTCGGCGATCCGCGCCACGGCGCGACGCGCGCCCTGCTCAGCACGCTCGTGCACGACCTGCCGGCCGAACTCGCCGCGCGCGTGCAGCCGTTGCCCGAGCTGGCCGCGCTGCCCGACGGCGCGCAAGTCGTGCTGGACGTCCGTTATACCGGCGAAAGCGGCGGCGAGCCGGACGTCGGCGCGCTCGCGGCGGCGCTCGGCGGCTCGGTGCGCTTCCTGCACGGCGGGATCGAGCGCATTCAGGGGCATGCGCAGGGCCGCCTCGTGATCGCGGCGTCGCCGCGCGCGGACGACGCCGGCCACCCACCGGCACGCGGCGGCGCGGTCGCCGCGTTGCTCGAGCGCGCGCGCCGCCACGCGAATCATGCGGAGGTGCTCGGCTATGTTTGAACTCTGGTGGCCCGAACTGCTCGACGCGATCCGCGACACGCTGTCGATGGTCGCCGCGTCGGCCGCGATCGCCGCGCTGATCGGCATCCCGCTCGCGGTGATCCTGGTGACGACCGCGCCCGGCGGCATTTACGCGCGGCGTGGCCTGAACGCGGTGCTCGGCGCGCTCGTCAACGTGTTCCGCTCGACACCGTTCATCATCCTGCTCGTCGCGCTCCTGCCGTTCACGCGCGTGCTGATCGGCACGACGATCGGCGTGTGGGCGGCCGTCGTGCCGCTGTCGATCGCGGCGATTCCATTCTTCGCGCGGATTGCGGAAGTGAGCCTGCGCGAAGTCGATCGCGGGCTGATCGAGGCCGCGCTCGCGATGGGCGCGAAACGCCGCCACATCGTGTGGCACGTGCTGTTGCCGGAGGCGTTGCCCGGCATGCTCGGCGGTTTCACGATCACCGTCGTCGCGCTGATCGGCTCGACCGCGATGGCGGGCGCAGTCGGCGCGGGCGGGCTCGGCGATCTCGCGATCCGTTATGGCTATCAGCGTTTCGACACCACCGTCATGGTGACCGTGATCGTAATCCTGATCGCACTCGTTTCGGCCGTGCAAATCACGGGCGACCGCCTGGTCCGACGCGTGACCCGGCGTACCTGAGCGGCGCCACGAGCGCCGGCTCTTGTCATTGAGACCCTGAGAGAACGATACCCATGACCTTGCCCATCGGCGCGCCGCGCGAATGGAACGGACAATTCGAGGAAGCCCTGTTTCTGGACGTCGCACGACGCCATCGCCCTGGCTTCCCTGACAAACTGGCGACGCCACCGCGCGAGCCGCACGGCGCGGACGAGCTCGCCGCCGTCGCCGACTACTACACGAAGATGGCGTCGCACGACCTGTTCATCGTGCAGGTCGTCGCGAAGGCGATCGACACGCTGTTTCGCGATGACCCGCATTTCCAGCTGATCCTGTCGCGCCAGCTCGGCGACGACGGCGCGCACGCGGTGATCGGGCGCGAGCGCGTGACCGAACTGACGGGCCGCGATCCGCTGCCGGAGGTCGAGCGGCTCGTCGCCGCGCACTGGGAACGCATCGGCGACATCGCGGTACGCGACGTCGCGGGCTTTCTCGCGTTCGAATGGCATTACGAGTTGCACATCCTCGCGAAGCTGTGGATCCAGCGCAAGACCGGCCGCATCGCCGACGGCGCGATGCGCGAGCACGGCGAGAACCGGATCCGTCCGGACGAGGAGTGGCATCGCGTGCAGATCGTCCAGTGGTGGTTCGACACGTTGAACGCGCTGCCGCCCGCCGAGCGCGACGCGCTGGTCGACCGCGTGATCGCGGCCGACGAGGAAACCCAGGCGCGGCTCGACGGTTATCTGCATGACGAATACGCGCACACCGCGCACGTGTTCGGTGCGGATATCGCCGAATACCGCGCGATCTACGACGACTGGCGGCGCGAGATCCTGTCGCGGCTGACCGGCCGCCGGCTCGGCGCGCTGGTGCCGTTGTCGGGCGAAATCGTTGCGCACGAAACCGTTGCACAGGAAGCCGTCGCATGAACGATCCCCGCGGCCCGGCGACGCTGGAGCCGGAAACCGACGCACGCGCGCTCGACGCCGATGCGCTGGCGGGTGCGATCGACGCGCTGCGTGCGACGGCTGCCGAGCGCGACCGCGCGGGCGGTCACGCGGCCGATGAGAAGCAGCGGCTCGCCGACGCGGGCCTGCTGACGCTCGCGGTGCCGCGCGAATTCGGCGGACAGGAAGCCGAGTGGCCGGCGATCTACGACACGATCCGGCGGATCGCGCGCGTCGACAGCGCGCTCGCGCATCTGGTCGGGTTCCAGATCCTGCAGGTGGTGAGCGTCGACGTGTGGGGCAGCGCGGCGCAGCGCGAACGCTATCTGCGCGGCACGGTCGAGCATCGCTGGTGGTGGGGCAATGCGGTCAATCCGCTCGACACGCGGCTCGCGGCGACCGCGACGCCGGACGGCGGCTACCGGCTCGACGGCGTGAAGGGCTTCTGTTCGGGCACGCGCGGCTCGCAGCGGATGACCGTGTCCGCGCACGATCCGGAAACGGGCCGCGCCGTGTTCGGCGTGGTGCCGACCGATCGTGACGGGATCACGGTCAACGAGGACTGGGATCCGATCGGCCAGCGCCAGACCGACAGCGGCAGCGTGCGCTTCGACGGTGTGACGCTCGCGCCGGACGAGGTGCTGCACCGCTCCGAGACACCGCCGACGCCACGCGCGACGCTGCGCACGCTGGTGTCGCAGCTCGTGCTGACGAATCTGTTCGTCGGGCTCGCGGAAGGCGCGCTGGCCGAGGCGCGCGACTACGTGCTGAAGCACGGCCGGCCGTGGATCAACGCGGGTGTCGCGCAGGCGAGCGACGATCCCTATACGCTGCAGCGCTTCGGCGACATGCGCGTGCAGGCGGTCGCGGCGGCGGCGCTCGCCGACCGCGCGGCCGTCGCGTTGCAGCGCGCATGGTCGCGGCATGACGCGCTGACGGCCGACGAACGGGCCGAGGTGGCACTCGCGGTGTCGGATGCGAAGATCGTCGCGCAGCGCGCGGCGCTCGAGAACGGCGAGGCGCTGTTCGACACGTGCGGCGCACGTGCAACGGCTGCGTCGCTCGGCCTCGACCGCTTCTGGCGCAACGCGCGCACGCATACGCTGCACGATCCGCTCGACTATCGGCTGCGCGACGTCGGCCGGTTCGCGCTGACGGGGGAACTGCCGCTGGCGTCGCTTTATACGTAGCGTCCTGCCTGGATCGGCAGACGCACCGTCTGCTTGATGCGCTTCGCGCAAGGCGCGCTGTCCAACGTGTCGAATCCGAAGGTCGCGCTGTTCTATCTCGCGTTCCTGCCGCAGTTCGTCCCCGCGGGCGCCGCGCATCCGATGCTGTCGCTGTTCGTGCTCGGCACGACGTTTGCCGGCCTGACGTTTCTCGTCAAGGGGCCGGTCGCGCTGTTCGCCGGCCTGCTGTCGACGTCGATCCGGCGCAATCCGCGCATCCTGACCCGCATGCACCGGGTGAGCGGCGCGGTCCTGCTCGGGTTGGGCGTGAAGCTGGCGTTCGAGCGTCGTTGACGATGCTCACTGCGCCGGCAACGCGTCCGCCAGCGCGCGCATTGCGTCCGCCGTCTCCGGATTCGCCGGGAAAAACGCCTCGATCGCGAGCTCCGACAGCGTGACGTCGACCGGCGTGCCGAACACCGTCGTCGTGCTGAAGAACGTCAGTTCGCCGGCTGCCGTGCGCAGCCGCAGCGGCACCGCGATGTCCGCGTAGTCGGCGCGTGCCAGCGTGTCGGCGGGCTGGCCGGCCGGTGCCGGATAGTTCGCGAGTTCGTCGCGCAGCGCATGCAGCGTGCGGTCGCCGCTCGCGTCGATCTGCCGTTGCAGCCGGTGCAGGATATGCGCGCGCCACTCGTGCCAGTTGACGATCTGCGGCGCGAGGCCGTCGGGATGCAGGCTCAGCCGCAACACGTTGACGGGCGGCCGCAGGAGCGCCGGATCGGCCTGCGCGACCAGCGCGCCGAGCATCCGGTTCGCGGCGAGCAGCGTCCAGTGGCGATCCACGGCGAGCGCCGGGTAGGGCTCGTGGCCGCGCAGCACGGCTTGGACCGCCTGGCGCGCCGCATCGAGCTGCGGATCGGAGAACGGCCGCTCGCGAAACAGCGGCGCAAAGCCGGCCGCGACGAGCAGCGCATTGCGCTCGCGCAGCGGCACGTCGAGGCGCTCCGCGAGATGCAGCACCATCTCCCGGCTCGGCTGCGCGCGCCCCGATTCGACGAAGCTCAGGTGCCGCGCGGACACCTCGGCCTCCAGCGCGAGCGCCATCTGGCTCAGGCGGCGGCGTTGACGCCAGGTGCGCAGCAGCGAGCCGATGCCGGACGCGCGGCCGGCGGACGGGGGCAGCGATTGGAGGGTGGGGGTCGAGTTCATGACGAAGATGATAGGCAATCCCGCGCGCGCCGGGCATTACGTGCGAGGTAAGCATTCCGGATCGGTGTGCAGCGCCGATGCTGCCCGCTGCCTGCGCCCGATGGGCAACTCGATCGACGAATCGGGGAACCGGCCGCTCGGCAGTTGCGCGAGCACGTACGCCCGGCTGAGCGCCGGGAAGATCCGGCCCGTCGTCACCGGATCATGCCGAACGCCTTGCGGATCGGCATGCCGGTGACCGACGGCGTCGTGCGGTCCGCATCGTTGAGCGTCGTGACGACGGACAGCGGCGCCCGGATCCAGTAGCGCACGGCGGTGCGGCACGCGCGCTGCCGGCGAGTTTGATCGGAAGGTCTCTAGAGGTGCGCCGACTGAATGCTTAATATATGTCGTCGTATGACATGAGCCAAAACTTACCTGCAACGAGGGCGTGCGCACACCTCGGGTTTTCCCTTCGGACGGCCGAAGGAGAGGCAAGAATTTCCTGCTTGTGCCGAATGGATAAGGGTTTGTGGCCTGCGGTCGAGTAACTGTGGCGCGACGGGAATATCGCCATGTCGTCAGCAGACATCATATCTGTTGGGCTACAATGAGCGAACCATTCCCGAACCACGGAGCACACCCATGCAACTGACTGGAGAGATGCTGATCGGCGCCGACGCGGTGGCCGGCTCGGCCGGTACCCTGCGCGCGTTCGACCCGACGAAGGGCGCGCCGATCGATGCGCCGGCCTTCGGCGTCGCGACGCAGGCCGATGTCGAGCGCGCGTGCGAACTCGCGCGCGACGCCTTCGACGCGTATCGCACGCAGCCGCTCGCGGCCCGCGCGGCGTTTCTCGAGGCGATCGCCGACGAAATCGTCGCACTCGGCGACGCGCTGATCGAACGCGCGCACGCCGAAACGGGCCTGCCCGTCGCGCGGCTGCAGGGCGAGCGCGGCCGCACCGTCGGCCAGCTCCGGCTGTTCGCGCGCGTCGTGCGCGACGGGCGCTTCCTCGCCGCGTCGATCGACCCCGCGCAGCCCGCGCGCACGCCGCTGCCGCGCTCGGACCTGCGGCTGCAGAAGGTCGGGCTCGGGCCCGTCGCCGTGTTCGGTGCGAGCAACTTCCCGCTCGCGTTCTCGGTGGCCGGCGGCGATACCGCGTCGGCACTCGCGGCCGGCTGCCCGGTGATCGTGAAGGCCCATGAGGCGCACCTCGGCACGTCCGAGCTGGTCGGCCGCGCGATCCGCGCGGCGGTGGCGAAATGCGGGATGCCGGCCGGCGTGTTCTCGCTGCTGATCGGCCCCGGCCGCGTGATTGGCGCGGCGCTCGTCAGCCATCCGGCGATCCAGGCCGTCGGCTTCACCGGGTCGCGGCAGGGCGGCATGGCGCTCGTGCAGCTCGCGAACGCGCGCCCGCAACCGATTCCCGTCTATGCGGAAATGAGCAGCATCAACCCGGTCGTGCTGTTTCCGGCCGCGCTGGCCGCGCGCGGCGACGCGATCGCGACCGGCTTCGTCGATTCGCTGACGCTCGGCACCGGCCAGTTCTGCACGAACCCGGGTCTCGTGCTGGCGGTCGACGGCCTCGATCTCGATCGCTTCGAGTCCGTCGCCACGCAGGCGCTCGCGAAGAAGCCGGCCGGCGTGATGCTGACGCGCGGCATCGCCGACGCGTATCGCAGCGGCCGCGGCAAGCTGGCCGAACTGCCGGGCGTGCGCGAAATCGGCGCGGGCGAGGCGGCGCAGACCGAATGCCAGGCAGGCGGCGCGCTGTACGAAGTCGCCGCGCAGGCGTTCCTGGCCGAACCGGCGTTCGGCCACGAGGTGTTCGGGCCGGCGTCGCTGATCGTGCGCTGCCGCGATCTCGACGAAGTCGCGCGCGTGCTCGACGCGCTGGAGGGCCAGCTGACGGCCACGCTGCAACTGGACGCCGACGACAAGCCGCTCGCGCGCCGCCTGCTGCCGATCCTCGAACGCAAGGCCGGGCGCCTGCTCGTCAACGGCTACCCGACCGGCGTCGAGGTGTGCGATGCGATGGTGCACGGCGGGCCGTTCCCGGCGACGTCGAACCCGGCCGTCACGTCGGTCGGCGCGACCGCGATCGACCGTTTCCTGCGGCCCGTGTGCTACCAGGACTTCCCGGACGACCTGCTGCCCGAAGGGCTGCAGGAAAGCAATCCGCTCGACATTCCGCGGCTGCGGGACGGGAAGGCGGAGTGAAGGCGCAGGACGACTGAAGGCCGCGTCCCGGGAGGGGCGCGTTCCGGCAAGGTTGAAACATGGCGGCGGACCGTGCCCACGGTGCCCCGCCGCCTTTTTGATGGAGGGCCGGTCTTCGTGCTTGCCGGTTTCGTGCGGTCAGTGAGCGGGGTGGGCGACGAGTTGCAGGCGCTCGGCGGCGGCCAGAAGGCGTCGGTCGCGTGTCCATAGCTTGCTGTCACCGGTCAGCCTGACCGAGGCAAGCGAAACAGTATGCGACGCTCACGCTCGGCCGGTTTTTCGATGCGGTCGTGGATCCCGACGTGCTGGATCAGATTCTCGCCGACGATCCGAACACGCGCTTCCGGCGGTCGGCGGCCGGCACCGATATCGCCGCGACCCGTCTCAGGCTCGGCAGCCTGCGCTACCGGATTGTCGGAACCATCGCACAGATGTAATGAAAACGGCCGGCCCGCGAAGCACGGGGCGGCCGTCGAAAAGGGGGGGGGCGCCGGGCGGAACCGCCGGTCCCGCGCGGGCCGGCACGCACCGGATCGCGTGCCGTTGGTCAGCCCGCCGCTTACTGCGGGCCCATCTTCTTGATCAGCACGTCGAGTTCGGCCATTTCGGCGTCGGTGAGGTCGACGAGCGGCGCGCGCACCGGGCCGGCGTCGTGGCCGACGAGCTTCGCGCCCGCCTTCACGATGCTGACCGCGTAGCCCGCGCGACGGTTGCGGATCTTCAGGTACGGCAGGAAGAACTCGTCGAGCAGACGGCCGACCGTTGCGTGGTCGTCCTTCGCGATCGCTTCGTAGAATGCCATCGCCGTCTTCGGGATGAAGTTGAACACGGCCGACGAGTACACCGGCACGCCGAGCGCCTTGTACGCGGCCGCGTAGACTTCGGCCGTCGGCAGGCCGCCGAGGTACGCGAAGCGGTCGCCGAGGCGGCGGCGGATCGTGACCATGCTCTCGATTTCGCCGACGCCGTCCTTGAAGCCGATCAGGTTCGGGCAACGATCGGCGAGGCGCTCGAGCATGTCGGCATTCAGCTTCGAATTCGCGCGGTTGTACACCACGACGCCGATCTTCAGCGCGCGGCACACCTGCTCGACGTGCTCGGCGATGCCTTCCTGGCTGGCTTCGGTCAGGTAGTGCGGCATCAGCAGCACGCCGCTCGCGCCGAGGCGCTCGGCTTCCTGCGCGTATTCGATCGCGACGCGCGTCGCGCCGCCGGCGCCGGCCAGGATCGGCACCTTGCCCTTGCAGGTTTCCGTCGCGACGCGGATCACGTCCGAATACTCGCGCTGCGTGAGCGAGAAGAATTCACCGGTGCCGCCGGCCGCGAACAGCGCGGTCGCGCCATACGGCGCCAGCCATTCCAGACGCTCGGCATAGGTGGCCGGGCGGAAGCTGCCGTCCGCGTCGAAATCCGTCAGCGGAAACGACAGCAGGCCGTGGGAGATGATCTGTTTGAGTTCTTGCGGTGAAGTCATGGTTGGGTCGTCCGTCCAGCGCGAGTGCTGATGGGTTCGTCGGGTACGGCATCCGGGCCATATTGGCGATGTCGTTGTATGTCATCGTACAACGCGGAAAAGCGCGGCGCAAGCGGTTTGCCGGCCGGCGAGAGATAGGGTCTTTCCGGATAAGGGTTTACGCAGCATCGCGGCTTGGTGTTGAATGTCATATGATGACTAACGATTTGACCGGTAGCCTCCCAGGAATTCCGATGACTGCTTCCCCGCTTTATATCCGCGTGCATCCGGACGACAACGTCGCGATCGTCGTCAACGACGGCGGCCTGCCCGAGGGCGCGACGTTCGCCGACGGCCTGACGCTGCGCGAAGGCGTGCCGCAAGGGCACAAGGTCGCGCTGGTCGACCTCGCGGCCGGCGATCCGATCGTCCGCTACAACGTCGTGATCGGCTACGCGCTCGCCGAGCTGCGCCGCGGCAGCTGGGTCAACGAGCGCACGATGCGCATGCCCGAGCCGCCGGGGCTCGACGACCTGCCGCTCGCCACGCGTGCCGCGCCGCCGCTGGCGCCGCTCGAAGGCTATACGTTCGAGGGCTTCCGCAATGCCGACGGCTCGGTCGGCACGCGCAACATCCTCGCGATCACGACGACCGTGCAATGCGTGTCGGGCGTCGTCGAGCATGCGGTGAAGCGGATCAAGGACGAACTGCTGCCGCGTTACCCGAACGTCGACGACGTGGTCGGGCTCGAGCACACATACGGCTGCGGCGTCGCGATCGATGCGCCCGATGCCGACATTCCGATCCGCACGCTGCGCAACATCAGCCTGAATCCGAACTTCGGCGGCGAGGTGATGACGGTGAGCCTCGGCTGCGAGAAGCTGCAGCCCGAGCGCCTGCTGCCGCCGGGCTCGATTCCGGTGGCGGCCGACGGCGCGCCGGAAAACGGCGGCGTCGTGTGCTTGCAGGACGCCGCGCACGTCGGCTTCAACTCGATGATCGACTCGATCATGAAGATGGCCGAATCGCATCTCGAGCGGCTGAACCGCCGCCGTCGCGAAACCTGCCCGGCGTCGGATCTCGTCGTCGGCGTGCAGTGCGGCGGCAGCGACGCGTTCTCGGGGCTCACCGCGAACCCGGCGGTCGGTTTCGCGGCCGACCTGCTCGTGCGGGCGGGCGCCACGATCATGTTCTCGGAGGTGACGGAAGTGCGCGACGGCGTCGCGCAGCTCACGTCGCGCGCGGCGAACGAGGACGTCGCCCGCGAGATCATCCGCGAGATGGACTGGTACGACCGCTACCTGCAGCGCGGCCGCGTCGACCGCAGCGCGAACACGACGCCCGGCAACAAGAAGGGCGGCCTGTCGAACATCGTCGAGAAGGCGATGGGCTCGATCGTGAAGTCGGGCAGCGCGCCGATCGCGGGCGTCGTGCGTCCCGGCGACCGGGCGCGGCAGAAGGGGCTGCTGTACGCGGCGACGCCCGCGAGCGACTTCATCTGCGGCACGCTGCAGCTCGCGGCGGGAATGAACCTGCACGTTTTCACGACGGGGCGCGGCACGCCGTACGGCCTTGCGCAGGTGCCGGTGATCAAGGTCGCGACGCGCAGCGATCTCGCGCGCCGCTGGCACGACCTGATGGATCTCGACGCGGGGCAGATCGCGACCGGCGCGGCGTCGATCGAGGACGTGGGCTGGGAACTGTTCCGGCTGATGCTCGACGTCGCGAGCGGCAAGCGCCGCACGTGGGCCGAGCAATGGAAGCTCGCGAATGCGCTGACGCTGTTCAATCCGGCGCCGGTGACCTGACGCGCGCCGCGACGGCGGCAGACGATGCGATGCGGGCGCCTTCGGGCGCCCGTTTTCCGTTTTTGATGGCGGCGGCGGGTTCGCGGTCCGGCGCATGCGTATTTTCCGCAGCCGGCACGAATTCCTTACCTCGCACGTAATCGACCGCCCACGCGAGGCCGGTGACGATGGTGGCACGCGAACACGAAACGTTTGCGACATCGTCCCCCCATCGACACAAGGAGCCTCGCCATGAATACCGCCGAAACCGCCCAGTCGGCTCACGCCGACCTGATCAACCGCTATTTCGATGCCTGGAACGAGCCCGACGTCGCACGCCGGCGCGCGCTGATCGATGCGACCTACGCGAGCGACGCGGCCTATCGCGATCCGCTGATGGCCGGCGACGGCCATGCGGGCATCGACACGATGATCGCCGCGGTGCAGGAGCGTTTCCCCGCGTATCGCTTTCGCCGCACGACCGACGTCGACGGGTTCGGCCAGCACCTGCGCTTCTCGTGGGCGCTCGTGTCGCCCGACGGCGCGGCGGTCGTGAAAGGTTCGGACTTCGGCACCGTCGATGCGTCGGGCCGCCTGAAGTCGGTCACGGGTTTCATCGACGAAATGCCGGCCGCGGCGTCGTGATGCGAGCGACGCATGCCCGGCGGCGGCCGGGATCGGGTAACGTTATGCAATTCGTTCCCGATTCCGGAGCCTTTCCCACATGTTGAAGAATCTCGATCCGCTGTTGCACGCCGACATCCTGCACGCGCTGCGCGCGATGGGCCACGGCGATGAAGTGGTGATCTGCGATGCGAATTTTCCGGCGGAATCCGTCGCCGGGCACACGGTGGTCGGACGCGCGCTGCGCATCGACGGCGCCGACTCGGCGCGCGTCGCGCGCGCGGTGCTGTCGGTGCTGCCGCTCGACACGTTCGTCGACACACCCGCTTGGCGGATGGAAGTCGTCGGCGATCCGGCCGCGGTGCCGCCCGTGCAGCGCGAAGTGCAGGCCGAGATCGATCGTGCGGAAGGGCGCGCGGTGCCGCTCATGGGCGTCGACCGTTTCGCGTTCTACGAGCGCGCGCAGCAGGCGTATGCGGTGATCGTCACCGGCGAGACGCGCGGCTACGGCTGTTTCATCTTCAAGAAAGGCGTGCTGTTGAGCGACGCCGGTTAGGGCCTGTTCCGTTATTTATCCGCCAGGGCCGAACACCGTGTTTCGCGGTGCTGCCGCGCTTGAATGACCGCCGCAGTGTAAAGATTTGCTACAACCTTTTTCTTGGACACCGCGGAAAGACCCTCTATGCTGGCCCATTTGCCGCCGGCCCGGCAGGGCCGCGCGACCCCGAACCGCACGGGCACGCCTCGTGCGGACGGCCGAATTGCATACGAGGAGAGAGGCATGACGCGTTCCGTCGATTCCGGCGTCATTTTTTTCGCGCGCCTGGCGCTGGCGGCGTTGTTCTTGTGGGGCGGTGTGATGAAGCTGCTCGGCTACAGCGATTTCATCGGCTATCTGCACGGGCTGAACGTGCCCTATCCGCAGGTGACGGGGCCGGTCGTCGTCACGATCGAAGCGCTCGGCGGGCTGCTGCTGATCGTCGGCTACAAGGTGAAGCCGCTCGCGTTGCTGATGGCGTTCTATACGATCGCGACCGCGATGGTCGGACACAATTTCTGGGACGCGACGGACGCCGCGGTCCAGCACGACATGGTGATCCACTTCTGGAAGAACGTCGCGATCGCCGGCGGTTTCCTGCTGCTGTTCGTGACCGGCGCCGGCGGCGCAAGCATCGACGCGCTGCGCCGGCCGAGTTCGTCGTACGGCGCGCTGCGCTGAATTGAACCCGGTTGAACGGCGCGACGCGCGCACCTCGCCGCGCTGAAGCCCAAACAAAAGGGCTGAATCCCGCACGCCGCGGGATTCGGCCCTTTGTTCATCCGGCCGGCGCGTGTGCGCCGACGTTCAGCGCGTGTCCTTCGGGTCCTTCGCATCCTTCGAGAACTGCACGGCGATCGCGCCGAGTACGCAGATCGCCGCGACGTACACGACCGGCGCGAGCGGATTCGACTTCATCATCAGCGACACGATCACCGGCGTGAGGCCGCCGAAGATCGCATACGCGACGTTGTACGAGAACGAGATGCCCGAGAAGCGCACGACGGGCGGGAAGCTCTTGACCATCACGAACGGCACCGCGCCGATCGTGCCGACCATGAAGCCGGCGATCCCGTAGTACAGCGGCAGCGTCGACGCGTCGGCCGCGACCTGCGCGAACAGCAGGTAATAGCACGCGGCCAGCACGAGGCCGCCAATGCCGAGCACGCGCTTCGCGCCGATCCAGCCCGCGAGCGAGCCGGCGGTGATGCAGCCGGCCGTCAGGCACAGCGTCGCGACGCTGTTCGCGAACAGCGTGGTCGCGGGCGTCAGGTGAAACTGCTTCTGCAGCAGCGCGGGCGTCATCAGGATCACGACGACGATCGCCGCCGACAGCATCCACGTGAGCAGCATTGACACGATCACCGCGCGGCCGTGGTCGCGCAGCACGGCCTTCAGCGGAATCTCGGCCGCGAGCGCCTTCTTCGCCTTCATCTCGGCGAACACCGGCGTCTCGTGCAGCCAGCGGCGCAGGTACACGGAGAACAGGCCGAACACGCCGCCGAGCAGGAACGGAATGCGCCACGCGAACGCGGTGACTTCGGCGCCCGAGTAACGGCTGTTGATGCCCGCGGCGACCAGCGAGCCGAGCAGGATGCCGGCCGTGAGGCCCGCGGTCAGCGTGCCGCACGCATAGCCGATGTGGCGCGACGGCACGTGTTCCGACACGAACACCCATGCGCCCGGCACTTCGCCGCCGACCGCCGCGCCCTGCAGCACGCGGAACAGCAGCAGCAACACCGGCGCGAGGATGCCGATCGAGTCGTAGGTCGGCAGCAGGCCCATCAGCAGCGTCGGCACCGACATCATCAGCACGCTCAGCGTAAACATCCGCTTGCGGCCGAACAGGTCGCCGAAGTGCGCCATGATCACGCCGCCGAGCGGGCGCGCGAGATAGCCGGCCGCGAAGATGCCGAACGTCTGCAACTGGCGCAGCCAGTCGGGAATGTCGTGCGGGAAGAACAGCTGCCCGATCGCGGGTGCGAAAAACACGAAGATGATGAAGTCGTAGAACTCGAGGGCGCCGCCGAGTGCGGCAAGGCCAAGGGTCTTGTAGTCGCTGCGCGTGAGCGCGCGTTCGGCGGCGCGAGGCACGCCGCTCAATTCGGAAGCTTGCATGGTCAGGACGATCGGTTTTCGAATGTAGTTGTCGGTGCTGCGTCTCCAGAACCCGCTATCGGCATGGACTGGCAAGGCGCGGCCTGCGTCGTCGAGCGTGCGTCGAGTGCCGGATGGGGCATGTGACACGCACCGTCGCACCGGGATGGGGCACGACGCAGACGAAGCGTCAAAGCGGGTGGGGGGATTCTACAGGAGCGCGAAATGCGCGCGCGGGGCTGCGCCGAGGCATGCTTCGAACTTCGTCGAGCCCGAAACGCACGCGGCGCGGCAGGCGGGAGAACCGCTTGCCGCGCCGCGTGTGACAGGGTCTGCGCGATCAGTTGCCGGCGATCGTGTCGACCGGCTTGAACGCGCCGTGCTCGACCTTGTAGATCGTCACCGGCGCATCCTTCAGGTCGCCCTTCGCGTCGTACGCGATGCTCGGGGCCGACACGCCCTTGATCGACACCTTGCCGAGATACGGCGTATAGACCTTCGGGTCGGTCGAGTTCGCGTCCTTCATCGCGGTGAGCAGCGCGATCGTGCCGTCGTACGAGTAGGGCGAATAGGTGATCACGTCTTCGTTGAAGCGTGCCTTGTAGCGCGATGCGTAGCCGGCGAAGCCCGGCATCTTTTCCTTCGGCAGCCCGCCCATGTAGACGATCGCGCCTTCGGCCGCGTCGCCGCCGACCTTCAGGAACGTCGGCGAGCGCGACATCTCGCCGGTCACGAAGGCGGACTTCATCCCGAGCTGGCGCATCTTGCGGATCATCGGCGACGACTGCGCATCGCCGCCGCCGTAGAAGATCGCGTCCGGGTTGATGCCCTTCAGGTTGGTCAGGATCGCGGAGAAGTCGAGCGCCTTGTCGTTCGTGAAGTCGCGCTTGACGATCGTGCCGCCCGCGGCCTGCACGGCCTTCGCGAATTCGTCGGCGATGCCCTGGCCGTAGGCCGTGCGGTCGTCGATGATCGCGATGCGCTTGAAGTGCAGCGTCTTCACCGCATACGTGCCGACGATGCGGCCGGCCTGTGCATCGCTCGTCAGCAGCCGGTAGGTCGTCTTGTAGCCGCGCGCCGTGTATTGCGGCGACGTCGCCATCGAGATCTGCGGCAGCCCCGCGCGATCGTACAGGTCGGACGCCGGAATGCTCGTGCCCGAGTTGAAGTGGCCGATGACCCCGCGGACGTTGTCGTCGATCAGCCGCTGCGCGACCGTCGTGCCGGTGCGCGGGTCGGCCTGGTCGTCCTGCGAGTCGAGCTGGAACGTGACCGGCTTGCCGCCGATCGTCGGATTCGTCGCGTTGAAATCGGCGATCGCGAGTTGCACGCCCTTCTGCATGTCCGAGCCGTAGTTCGACTGCGGCCCCGTCAGCGGTGCGGCGAAACCGATCTTGACGACGTCGGCGGCGATGGCGTGTGCGCCCGACAGTGCGCAGGCAGCAGCCAGCGCGACGTGCGATACCTTCAGCTTCACTTTCACTTCCCCTTGATGGCATGGTTGGGCCGCCGCCGGCCAGCCGGCCGGCGCGGTAAACCGGGCGAGACGTATCGGGTTGCAGGCCTTTCCGAAAGCCGAGCGGGGTGTGCCATGCGCTGCGCGGGTTGTGCCGGAATCGGCGTGCGCGGCGGCGGCGGGATGTCGTCTCGTAACCGTTGATCGAAGTCTAGGTAGCGAAAATGCGCGCGTCTTGCGCGTTCGGAGCGCGGGCGGCGACGATTTCGGCATATCGTCGATAACCCTGATATATGCTGAAATCGTCATTACGAGTGCGCAAACGCGCCAAGACGCGACACGCCGGCATTTTTAGGATGGCGGGTTCGGGCGCGCGTAGTCTCGGCGCCGGCGGGGTGAGCCGATAGCGTCGGCAGCGCCGGCCGTGCGCGACGCCAGGCAACGTGCCGATGCGAAATCGTGCCCGCCGGACGTGCGTGCGGCGCAGTGGTTGCGCGCACAACCGCACGGCGCATGACGTGCTTGCCGGCCCATGCGAATCGCCCGATCGGTGCCGAGCGACGGCGGGTTGCGCTTGCCGCCATTCGCCGGGCCGCCCGATCGCCACGACGCGTTCGAGACGGCGCTCCTATAATCGACGCCATCAGCCACCCCCTTCGCAGATGCCGGGATGACGACCTTGCTTGCCGCACCGCCCATGAGCCTGTCCGATACGTTGCGCTACCAGCCCGACAACGCCGATCTCGGCGCGATGCTCGCGCACTTCCGCCTGCTCGAGCCGGTGTTCGATGCGCTGCCCGACGTCGCGTTCTTCGTGAAGGACGCGAACGGGCGCTATGCGCTCGTCAACCGCACGCTGGCGATGCGCTGCGGCTACAAGGACAAGCGCGACCTGCTCGGCAAGACGACCGACGAAGTGTTTCCGCGCCGCTTCGGCAAGACCTATTTCGAGCAGGACATGGCGACGATCACCGCGGGCCAGCAGCTGATGGACCAGCTCGAGCTGCATCTGTATCCGGGCCGCCAGCCGGGCTGGTGCCTGACCTGCAAGGAGCCGCTGCGCGACGCGGCCGGCAAGGTGGTCGGCCTCGCGGGCATCTCGCGCGACCTGAAGGCGCACGAGGGCTCGCATCCGGCCTACAGCAAGCTCGCCGACGTGGTGCAGCACATCCAGGATCACTACGTGCAGCCGCTGAACCTGAAGCAGCTCGCGCAGATGGCGGGGATGTCGGTCGCGCAGCTGGAGCGCTACTTCCACAAGGTGTTTCACCTGACGCCGCGCCAGGTGCTGCTGAAGACGCGGCTCGATGCGGCCACGGCGCTGCTTGTCACGCACGACAAGGTGACCGACGTCGCGGCGCTATGCGGATATACGGATCACAGCGCGTTCACGCGCCAGTTCAAGGCGACGGTCGGCGTGACGCCGACGGAATACCGGCTGATGCTGCAGGACCGGGCAGGGTGAAGTGACGCGCCGGCCGGGCCGGCGGATCTGAAGGGGCGAGACGGGATTCGGCGTGCGGCGGCTCAGCGGTAGCCGAGCCCTTTCAGGACGGCCGTGCCGTCTTCGGTCAGCCGGAAGCTCGGCGCCGTGTCGGCATCGAGCTTGATCATCTCGACGAGGCCGGCTTCCTGCAGCGCGGGCAATTCGGGTTTGGCGTTCGCGCCGATCGGTGCGTGCAGCAGCACGAGCAGCGTCGCGATTTCATGATGGCTGAGCAAACGGCGCAGCATCGTCTTTTTCACTGGGGGGGCGGCCGGGCGGCCCGCGGGTGCATCTACGGCGCTCATCGCTGTCCTCCTTTTCGGGATATCCGTCGGGTACTGGTTGCGGATGGTGCCGTCGGAGACTTAAGCGATTCTTAAAACGGCCGCGGCCGCGCGAATACTGCGGTGCGGTGTGCGTTACCGGATGTAACGCCCGCCGGGCGGCCGTTTCCGGCCACCGGCGGCCGGCCTTGCCGGGCGGGCGCCGCGGCGGGATTCACCACGATGGTGCGGTCGCGCGGCGCGCGTCGCAGGGTCGTCGTGTTTTTCTCATTCGATTCGACCCCTGGACGAAATTGCCTTGCTCCCTTATTTCCTGCGCTGGGCCTGCGCGGCGAGCCGCACAGCCGCGTTGGCCGCGCCGTAGCCGTCGTAGCCGCCGCGCCGCTCGACGATTTCGAGCGAGAAGCGGTTATCGACCAGCTCGGTATACGCGTGCAGGAATTCACCGCCGTTTTCGTCGCGGTCGTACAGCAGGTGGTGGGCCCTCAGCGTGTCGATCAGCTCGTCCGGCAACGCGTAGCGCGCGGCCAGATCGTCGTAGTAGTTCGGCGGGATCCGCAGGAACGGCACGCCGTCGGCCGCGAACGCGGCGACCGTCTTCACGATGTCGTCGGTCCGGAACGCGACGTGGTTCAGCCCTGTGCCGTGATAGCGGTCGAGCGATTCGGCGACGGCCGTATGACGGTCGACCGACGCATTCAGCGCGATGCGCACCGAACCGTCCGTGCTGCGCACCGCGCGGCTGCGCATCAGGCCGTACGGATCGGGCACGAGCCAGCTGCGCTCGGCCTCGAAGCCGAAGGCGGTCTTGAAGAACAGGATCCACGTGTCGAGCGCGTCGGCCGGCAGCGCGAGGCAGACGTGGTCGATGCCCGTCAGCGGACCGACCTCGCTCGGGCCGTCGATGTCGGTCAGCACGAAATCCGATTCATACAGCGTCGGTGCGTTCGGTGTCTCGTCGACGAAGTATTCGAGGCTGCCGTCCGGCGCCTGCACGCCCGGTAGCACGCGCTCGTTCGGGCCGACGCGCCCGGAAAACGGCGCGTAGCCGAAGCCGGCCGCGCGCTCGAATGCCACTTTCGCATCGTCGACGCGGAACGCCGACGCACACAGCGACAACCCGTGCTGCTGGAAGAACGCGTCGGCGAACGAGTCGCGCTCGGCGTTCAGCACGATCGACGCGGCACCGTGCTGGAACAGCGTCACGTCCTTCGACCGATGACGGCCTGCGAGCCGGAACCGCATCCGGCCGAGCCATTCGCCGACGGTGGCCGCCGCCTGCGCGTCGACCGCGAATTCGATGAACTGGAACCCGACGTGCGCGGGCGGTGCCGGCGGCGCGAACAGCGGCTGGTCGGCGGCCGGCGCGCGGCCGTCCTGCGCGAGTCGCGCGCGCGTCAGTTCTTCCAGATAGAGCAGCGAGCGGTGGCCGTCGGCGGCCGTGATCGCGGTCGGCGCGGCGCGGAAGCCGTCGTTGAAGATCTCGAGCGACAGCGGCCCCTTGTAACCGGACTCGATCACGCGGGCGGTGAAGCGCGCGAGGTCGAAGTCGCCCTGGCCGGGGAACGAGCGGTAGTGACGGCTCCATTCGAGCACGTCCATCGCGAGCTTCGGCGCATCGGCGATCTGCACGAACGCGATCCGGTCGCCCGGGATGTCGGCGATCGCGTCCGGCGAATCGTCGAGCGACAGCGTATGGAAGCTGTCGAGCGCGAGGCCGAGGTGCGGGCTGTTCACCGCGTTCACGAGCTGCCACGCATGGCCGTACCGGTTCACGACGCGGCCCCACGCGAGCGCCTCGTACGCGGCGACCACGCCCGCCTGCCGCGCGGCTTCGGCGAGCGCGCCGAGCTGGTCGACCAGCAGCGCGTCGTCCGCGATCGTGTCGGGCGACACGCTGCTGCACACCAGGATGCGGTCGGTGCCGAGCGCGTGCATCACGTCGAACTTGCGGCGGATGCGGTCGAGATTGCGGGCGAGCTGGGCCGGGCTCACGCCCTCGAAGTCGCGAAACGGCTGGAACAGCACGATGTCGAGGCCGAGATCGGCGGCCATGCGCCGCACGTCGGCGGGCGATCCGTCGAAGTAGACGAGGTCGTTCTCGAAGATTTCGACACCGTCGAAGCCGGCGGCCTGGATGGCGGCGAGCTTCTCGGCGAGCGTGCCGGACAGTGACACGGTGGCGATCGAGCGCTGCATGGGCGAATCCTGCGGATGAGCGGGGTGTGGCGTCGGCCGGATCGGGCCGGAATGAACCAGTCGTTGAATTACCGGTGAGCGCCATATCCCGAATTTACTAGGGGAGTGAGTGAAATTATACAAACTAACTAGATGGTACAAATCAGCGAAAACCCGAAAAGACATTGCGCTTGCGCAAGCGCACACTAGCGCCAAATCTTGACGTCAGAGGGCGAAGTCGACTAGCGATTCGCCCCTGTTTTAGGAGCAGAAACACCATGAGCAAGCACAAGGTGCTGGTGCTGAACGGCCCGAACCTGAATCTGCTGGGGACCCGCGAGCCCCACATCTACGGCGCGGAAACCCTCGCCGACCTCGAGCAGCGTTGCCGCACGGCGGCCGACGGGCTCGGGCTGGAGATCGATTTCCGCCAGTCGAACGCCGAGCACCAGCTGATCGACTGGCTGCATGCCGCGCGTCACGACACGCACGGCATCGTGATCAATCCGGCCGCCTACACGCACACGTCGGTCGCGCTGGCCGACGCGCTGTCCGCGATCGCGAAACCCGTGATCGAGGTGCATATCTCGAACGTGCATCGCCGCGAGGCATTCCGTCACCACTCTTATGTGTCGGCGGTGGCCGAAGCCGTGATCTGCGGCTGCGGCACCGAAGGCTACGTATTCGCGCTGCAGCGCCTGTCGACCATTTTTGCCCAAGGAGCCGCACGATGAGCCGCCCGTCTTTTCTGATCGGCCTGATCGGCCAGGGCATCGGCGGTTCGCTGTCGCCCGCGATGCACGAGGAAGAAGGCTTCCGCCAGGGATTCGGCTACGTGTACCGGCGCATCGATCTGGACGTGCTCGGCGTGAGCGCCGACGCGCTGCCGGAACTGCTCGATGCCGCGCAGCGGATGGGCTACAACGGGCTCAACATCACGCATCCTTGCAAGCAGCGCGTGATCGAGCACCTCGACGCACTGTCGGACGACGCGCGCGCACTCGGCGCGGTCAACACCGTGCTGTTCAAGGACGGCAAGCGGATCGGCCACAACACCGACTGGTCGGGTTTCGCGAAGTCGTTCCGCCGCGGGCTGCCCGATGCGTCGCTCGAACGTGTCGTGCAGCTCGGCGCGGGCGGCGCGGGTGCGGCCGTCGCGCATGCGGCGCTGCAGATGGGTGCCGCCGACCTGACGATCTTCGACGTCGACGGCACGCGCGCCACCGCGCTCGCGGGTGAACTGCAGCAGCGCTTCCCGGCCGCCCGGGTCACGCCGGGCAGCGATCTCGCGGCCGCGATGCAGGCCGCGACCGGCCTGATCCATTGCACGCCGACCGGCATGGCCAAGCATCCGGGCCTGCCGCTGCCGGCCGAGCTGCTCCGCGCGGGCATGTGGGTCGCCGACATCGTGTATTTCCCGCTCGAAACCGAGCTGATCCGCGCCGCGCGCGCGGCCGGCTGCGCGACGCTGCCGGGCGGCGGGATGGCCGTGTACCAGGCCGTCGATGCGTTCGAGATCTTCACCGGACGAACGCCGGACGACGAACGGATGTTCGAACACTTTCAGTCGCTCGTCGCACGCTGACCCTTCTAGCGACCAGCTGAAAAATAGACCAGGAGACAACCATGCAGCACACCACCCACACGAACGCCGCGCCCGCGGCGGCCGGTACGGTCCGGCGGACCTCGGCGCGCTACAAGATCCTCGCGCTGCTCGCGATCGGCACGATGATCAACTATCTCGACCGTACCGTGCTGGGGGTGGCTGCGCCGCAGCTCACCAAGGAGCTCGGCATCAACGCGGCCGTGATGGGCATCATGTTCTCCGCGTTCTCGTGGACGTACGTCGCGATGCAGGTGCCCGGCGGCCTGTTCCTCGACCGCTTCGGCAGCAAGATCACCTATTACTGGTCGATGACGTTGTGGTCGCTGTGCACGCTCCTGCAGGGCTTCGTGCCCGGCGTCGGGACGCTGCTCGCATGCCGGCTCGGCCTCGGCGTGACGGAAGCGCCGTGTTTCCCGACCAACAGCCGCGTCGTCGCGACGTGGTTCCCGCAGAATGAACGTGCGATGGCGACCGGCACCTACACCGTCGGCGAGTACATCGGTCTCGCGTTCTTCAGCCCCGTGCTGTTCGCGCTGATGGGTGCGTTCGGCTGGCGTTCGCTGTTCTGGGTCGTCGGTGGGGTCGGCATCGTGTTCGGCCTGGTCTGGTGGAAGTTCTATCACGAGCCGCGCAACCATCCGGCCGCGAATTCGGAAGAACTCGCGTACATCGAAGCGGGCGGCGGTCTCGTGCACGGCGCGCGCAAGGACGGCGACAAGGGCGGCAAGCCCGCCCAGGCCAAGTTCAGCTGGGCGATGGCCGGCCAGCTGCTGAAGAAGCGCCAGCTCGCGGGGATCTGCCTCGGCCAGTTCGCCGGCAACTCGACGCTCGTGTTCTTCCTGACCTGGTTCCCGACCTATCTCGCGACCGAGCGCCACATGGGTTGGCTGAAGATCGGCTTCTTCGCGATCATGCCGTTCATCGCCGCGTCGGTCGGCGTGATGTTCGGCGGGATCTTCTCCGACTGGTTGCTGCGCCGCGGCAAGTCCGCGAACCTCGCACGCAAGCTGCCGATCATCGCCGGCCTGCTGCTCGCGTCGACGATCATTCTCGCGAACTACGTGCAAAGCAACGAAGCCGTGATCGCGATCATGTCGGTCGCGTTCTTCGCGCAGGGGATGGCCGCGCTCGGCTGGACGCTCGTGTCCGACATCGCGCCGGACGGCCTGCTCGGCGTGACCGGCGGCATCTTCAACTTCGCGGCGAACCTGGCCGGCATCATTACGCCGCTCGTCGTCGGCTTCATCGTCGCGTCGACCGGCTCGTTCGTCGGTGCGCTGGTGTTCATCGGCGTGATCGCGTTGATCGGTGCGCTGTCGTACATCTTCGTCGTCGGCGACATCAAGCGGATCGAACTGTAAGCACCGGCTCCACGCACTCTCGGTGCGTTCGCCCGGCGACCTGTGGGTCGCCGGGCTTTTTTGTATCCGCTCGCGACTGCGAAGCGGTTCAGGCCGCCGCGCTCACGCGTGCCGCATCGTGATCCCGAGCGATTCGACCGCCTGTGCGATCGCCGCGACCGCCCGCCGGATGTCGCCGGCATCGATCGCGCCGATGCAGCCGACGCGGAACGTCTCGAGTTGCGTCAGCTTGCCCGGATACAGGATGAAGCCCGCGTCGCGCACCGCGTCGTAGAAGCGGCGGAAATCGTAGGCCGGATGGTCGGGCGCATGGAACGTGACGATCACGGGCGCCTGCACACCGGCGTCGAGGAACGGCGTGAAGCCGAGCGCACGCATCGATTCGACCAGCGTCCGGCAGTTTTCCGCATAGCGCGCACCGCGCGCGGGCTGGCCGCCTTCGGCCAGGTACTGGTCGAGCGCGGCGCGTAGCGCGGCGATCACGTGGGTCGGTGGTGTGAAACGCCACTGGCCCGTCTTGCGCAGGTACGCGTACTGATCGTGGAGGTCGAGCGCGAGCGACCGCGAGTTGCCTTCGCACGCGTCGAGCGCAGCGCGCCGCACGATCGCGAACCCCATCCCCGGCACGCCTTCCAGGCATTTGCCGCTCGCCGAGATCAGCGCGTCGATCCCGCTGTCCGCCAGGGTGATCGGCAGCGCGCCGAACGAACTCATCGCATCGACGATCAGCCGCTTGCCGTGCCGCCGGCACACGGCCGCGATCGCGTCGAGCGGATTCAGGATGCCGGCACTTGTTTCCAGGTGCACCAGCGCGACGTGCGTGATGCGCGGCTCGCGCGCGAACGCGGCTTCGACCGCGCCGGGGTCGACCGCCGCGTTCTCGCCGAACGGCAGCGCGATCGACTCGATGCCGAGCCGGCCGAGGATCTTCAGGATGCGCGCGCAATACGCGCCGTTGTCCGGCACCAGCACGACGCCGTCGCGCGGCACCAGCGTGCCGAGCGCGGCTTCGACCGAAAACGTGCCGCTGCCTTGCATCGGCACGCACACGTATGCGTCGCCGCCGCGCGCGATCGCGACGAGATCCGCGCAGACGCTCGCCGTCAGTTGATTGAAAGCGGCGTCCCACGAGCCCCAGTCGTGTTGCATTGCGTGGCGTGTTGTGGCGGACGTGGTGAGCGGGCCGGGCGTGAGCAGAATCGGGTTCGACATGATTTTTCTCCAGCAAAGGTCGGATGAAACGCCAGGGCGGCATTTCTGAATGACTTGCATGATATTGGCAAAATGTGTCATTTTTTGGAAATTGTGGCACACGTCACGGCGTTGTCATCGAACGCTGTGATCCTTCGGTTGCCGCGCGAGACCACCTGCAGCGCGGCAGCGAGACGGGCCGGTTGTCGGTCTGTCCGACTGAAAGGAGCCGGATCGTGCCCCGGCCGTTTGGTGTTCCGCCTACGGAGAAGTGAGATGACACTGCAGAATTCCTCGCGCGCCGCTGCCGGCGCGTTCCGCAAGCTTGCGCTGGCCGCCTGCGCCGCCGGTCTGCTGCAAGGCGCCGCGATGCCCGCGCACGCGGCGAACGCGGTCGTGCTGTATACGGCGGACGGTCTCGAGAACCTCTATCGCGATGTGCTGCCGGCGTTCGAGAAGAAGGAAGGCGTCAAGGTCAACATCGTGACGGCGGGCAGCGGCGAGGTCGTCAACCGCGCGAACATCGAAAAGAATTCGCCGAAGGCGGACGTGATCGTCACGCTGCCGCCGTTCATCCAGCAAGCCGGCCAAATGGGCCTGTTGCAGCCGTACCAGAGCGTGAACTACAAGAACGTGCCGGCGATCGCGAAGGCGGAAGACGGCACCTGGGCGACGTTCGTGAACAACTACTTCTCGTTCGCGATCAACCCGGACGTCGTGAAGAACCAGCCGAAGACGTTCGCCGACCTGCTGTCGCCGGCCTACGCGGGCAAGGTCGCGTACTCGAACCCGGCCACCGCCGGCGACGGGATGGCCGTGCTGATCCTGACGACGTCGCTGATGGGCGAGGACAAGGCGTTCGACTATCTCGCGAAGCTGTCGCAGAGCGTGAAGTTCCACACGAAGGGCACCGGCTACCTGAATGTGCTGCTGTCGCGTAACGAGATCAGCGTCGCGAACGGCGACCTGCAGATGGACCTCGACGACGCCGAGCACGGCGCGCTGTCCGTCAAGCCGATCTTCCTGGCCGCGAAGGACGGCGACCAGCCGACCACGTTCCAGCTGCCGTACGGCATCGGCCTGATCAAGAGCGGCCCGAATCAGGACGCCGGCAAGAAGCTGATCGACTACCTGATGTCGACCGACGTGCAGTCGAAGGTGCCGGACATGTACGGCATCCCGGGCCGCACGGACGTGCCGCTGGCCGGCAAGAACGGCGAGGCGGTCAAGAAGGCGATCGCGGGCGTGAAGCTGATCCCGGTCGACTGGACCCAGGTGATGGCGAAGAAGCCGGTGTGGATCGAGCGCTGGAAGAAGGACGTGATCGGCAGCTCGGGCAAGCAGCTCGACGTCGTCAAGCCGAAGTGATCGGCGCACGCTGCCTGTATTAGTGAGCAAGAGGATGAACCCGGTGGAAACCACCCTGACCCATCCCGGCGCATTCGGCGCCGCCGAACCGCAAGCAACGCTGCGGTCCGGCGCGCCGGGCGGCGTGCAGATCGAGCACCTCAGCGTGCGCTACGGCGCACGCACGGTGCTGGAAGATCTGTCGCTGTCGATCGGCGCCGGTGAATTTCTGACCGTGCTCGGCAAGAGCGGCTGCGGCAAGACCACGCTGCTGCGCTTCATCGCCGGGTTCGTGAAGGCCGACGGCCTGACCGGCACGCTGACCGTGGCCGGACGCGACCTGACCCATGCGCCGCCGCACAAGCGCAACCTCGGTCTGCTGTTCCAGAATTACGCGCTGTTCCCGCACCTGTCGGTGTTCGAGAACGTCGCATTCGGGCTGCGCGCACGCGGCATGGCGTCGCCGGAAGTGACGCGCCGCGTCGCCGACGCGCTGAAGCTCGTGCAACTCGGCGACGCGGGCCACCATCTGCCCGCGCAACTGTCCGGCGGGATGCAGCAGCGCGTCGCGCTGGCGCGCGCGCTCGTGATCGAGCCGGACGTGCTGCTGCTCGACGAGCCGCTGTCGGCGCTCGACGCCAATCTGCGCGCGTCGGTGCGCAGCGAACTGAAGGCGCTGCACGAGCGCCTGCCGAACCTGACCGTCGTCTGCGTGACGCACGACCGCGACGACGCGCTCGTGCTGTCCGACCGCGCGCTGCTGATGCGCGACGGCCGCATCGCGCAGCTCGGCACGCCGCAGCAGCTGTACGACGCGCCGAAGGACGGCTACGTCGCGCGCTATCTCGGCCCGGCCAACCTGCTGCCGCCGCACGTGATCTTCCCGCTCGGCGACCCGCGTCACGACGTGCGCGGCAAGGTCGCGTGCGTGCGCCCCGAGCGGCTGACCGTGATGCCGCTCGCGGCGGGCGGCCTGCACGGCACGGTGTCGTCGGTCGAATGGCAGGGCGCGGACCTGTCGATCGCGGTCATGATCGACGCGGCGCCCGACGAACCCGTGCGCGTGACGATGCAACGCGGCCGCGGCGCGGCTCCCGAGCGCGGTGCGCGCGTGTCCCTGCATTGCGAGGCAGACGATGTCGTCCTTATCGAGCCCTGAAGCCGGCCTGCCGCCGCACGTGCTCGCGTCGGCCGCCGCGCATGCCGCCGCCGCGCGGCGCCGCAAGCGCATGGGCGACCTGCACCTCGCCGCGTTCGCGATCGTCGTGCTCGGCCCGCTCGTCGTCTATCCGCTGGTGCGGCTCGTGCTGCTGAGCGTGTCCGGCGATCACGGGCTGAGCTTCGCCGCATACCGGACCTTCTTCGGCAACCCCGATACGCGCAACGTGCTGCTGACGACGGTCGGCGTGCTGTTCGCGAGCGCCGGCACCGCATCGGTGCTCGGCGTGCTGCTGGCCGCGCTGCTGTTCTTCAAGCCGTTCCCGGGCGCGTCGCTCGTCACGCGCTTCCTGGAACTGTACGTCGCGTTCCCGTCGTTCCTCGTCGCGTTCACCTTGATCTTCCTGTACGGCTCGCAAGGCTCGATCAGCATCGCGCTGCAGCACCTGTTCCATCTCGAGAACCCGCCGCTCGACTTCCTGTTCGGCATCGGCGGCGTGATCCTCGCGCAGACCGTGTTCTATACGCCGTTCGTCGTGCGGCCGACGCTCGCGTCGTTCGCGACGCTCGACCTGCGCCTGATCGAAGCGGCGCGCAGCCTTGGCGCGTCCGGCTGGATGCTCGCGCGCCGCGTCGTGCTGCCGATCGCGTGGCCGGGCATCGCCGCCGGCACGGTGCTGTGTTTCCTGCTGACGCTGAACGAGTTCGGGATCCTGCTCGTGCTCGGCAGCGCGCGGCTCGTGACCCTGCCGGTCGCGATCTACAGCAGCGCGACCGTCGATCTCGACCTGCCGACCGCGTCGGCCGGCGCGGTCGTGATGCTCGCGCTGTCGCTGGCGCTCTATACGGTTTATCGCCGGGTGAACCGGCGTGCGACGGGAGGGAACGATGTCCGCTGAATTCCATATCGGGCAAGCCGTGCCGCGTCATCGGATCGGCTGGAGCGACACGCTGCTCAAGCATGCGTCGCGCGCCGCGCTCGCGCTGGCCGCGTTCGCCTGCTTCTGGCTGTTCGTGCTGCCGGTCATCGTCGTCGCGCTGTCGAGCGTGTCGACGCAGTGGTCGGGCACGATCCTGCCGGCCGGCTACAGCCTGCGCTGGTTCGAGCGGCTCGGGTCGCCGGAATACGACGCGCTGCTGACGAGCCTCGAAATCGGCTTCGGCGTGTCGGCGATCGGCACGATCCTCGGGCTGTGGCTTGCGCTTGCACTCGAGGGGCGCGACCGGCGCGGTCTCGGCGCGGTCGTCGACGCGCTCGTGATGGTGCCGAACGGTGTGCCGAGCGTCGTGCTCGGGCTCGCGGTGCTGATCGCGTATCACCAGAAGCCGCTCGACCTGTCGAGCTCCGCGGCGATCGTCGTGCTCGTGCAGCTCGCGCTGATCCTGCCCTTCTGCTATCGCTGCGCGGCCGCCGCGCTGCGTCCGGAGCTGACCGTGCTGCGCGAAGCGGCGGCGAGCCTCGGTGCACCGCCCGCGATGGTGCTGCGCCGCGTGCTGCTGCCGCAGCTCGTGCCGGCGCTGCGCGCGAGCCTCGCGCTCGGCTTCGCGCTGTCGCTCGGCGAACTCGGCGCGACGCTGACCGTCTATCCGCCCGGTTTCGCGACCGTGCCGATCGTCGTGATCGGCCAGGTTGAGCGCGGCTATTACCTGCCCGCCTCGGCGCTGTCGCTGCTGATGCTCGGCGCGTCGCTCGCGGCGCTGCTGCTGATCGCCGCGCGCGTGCCGCGCGGCAAGCGGGCGGCATCATGAACGCCGCGTTCGCATTGCGACAGCCCGGCGAGCAATCGGCCGCGGGCAAGGGTTCGGCGGATCTCGCGGGACGTTCCGTCGACGTCAACGGCCGACGCTACCGGCTACCGGTCGAACCGACCGTCGTCATCTGCGTCGACGGCTGCGAGTACGACTATCTCGAGCGTGCGGTGGAAGCGGGCGTCGCGCCGTTCATCGGCCGGATGATCGCGCAAGGCACCGCGTGGCGCGCCGACTGCGTCGTGCCGACCTTCACCAACCCGAACAACCTGTCGATCGTCTGCGGCGTGCCGCCGTCGATTCATGGGATCTGCGGCAACTACTTCTGGGATCCGGCCGCCGACGGCGGTCGCGGCGCCGAAGTGATGATGAACGACCCGGCCTACCTGCGGGCCGGCACGCTGCTCGCGGCGGCGTCCGACGCCGGCGCGCGGGTGGCCGTCGTCACGGCGAAGGACAAGCTGCGCCGGCTGCTCGGCTGGCAGATGAACGGCATCTGTTTTTCCGCCGAGAAGGCCGCGCAGGCGAATCTCGCGGAAAACGGGATCGTCGACGTGCTCGACTGGGTCGGCCTGCCGTCGCCGGACGTGTACAGCGCGGCATTGTCCGAATTCGTGTTCGCGGCCGGCGTGCGGCTCGCGCAGACTCGCCAGGTCGACCTGATGTACCTGTCGACCACCGACTACGTGCAGCACAAGTGCGAGCCGGGCAGTGCCGGCGCGAACGCGTTCTACGCAATGATGGACGGCTATCTCGCGCAGCTCGATGCGCTCGGCTGGGCGATCGGGCTCACGGCCGACCACGGGATGAACGCGAAGCACGATCCGGCCACGGGCCGCCCGAACGTGATCTATCTTCAGGATGCGTTCGACGGCTGGTTCGGTGCGCGGGCCGCACGCGTGATCCTGCCGATCACCGATCCGTACGTCGTGCACCACGGCGCGCTCGGCTCGTTCGCAACCGTCTACCTGGCGCCCGGCATCGACCGGGTCGAAGCGATGTGGCGCGTCGGCGGGCTCGACGGCGTCGAGCTCGTACTCGACAACGCGGAAGCGGCCGCGCGCTTCGAACTGCCTGCCGACCGGATCGGCGACCTCGTCGTGATCGCGCGGCGCGACATGACGCTCGGCACGCGCGAGCGCGAACACGACTTGTCCGGGTTGACCGTGCCGCTGCGTTCGCACGGCGGCGTGTCCGAGCAGGAGGTGCCGTTGCTGTTCAACCGTCGGATCGAGCGGGACGACCCTGCACGTCGTCCGCGCAACTTCGACGTCTTCGATTTCGTGCTGAATCGGGTCGCGACATGATGGCTCACCCCCGACAGGATCACCCCGCGTTCCGCGCCGAGGCGCTGCGCTGGTGCGGCACGCGCGCGACGCGCGACCGTGTGCTCGACGTCGGCGATCCGTACACCGGCACGCGCGTCGGTACGGCGCCGCTGGCGAGCGTCGACGATGTGCGCGCCGCGTTCGACTACGCGATGGCATACCGGCCCGCGCTCACGCGCTACGAGCGTTCGCAGATCCTCGAGCGCGCGGCCGCGCTGCTGCGCGAGCGTGCCGAGGAGGCGTCCGACCTGATCACGCTCGAGTCGGGATTGTCGAAACAGGATTCGCGCTACGAGATCGGTCGCGTTGCCGACGTGCTGAAGTTTGCGTCGGTCGAAGCGCTGCGCGACGACGCGCAGAGCTTCTCGTGCGACCTGACGCCCCACGGCAAGGCGCGCCGCGTGTTCTCGCAGCGCCAGCCGCTCGACGGCGTGATCGTCGCGATCACGCCGTTCAATCACCCGATGAACCAGGTCGCGCACAAGATCGCGCCGGCGATCGCGACCAACAACCGCGTGATCGTGAAGCCGTCGGAGAAGGTACCGCTGTCGGCGTTTTATCTGGCGGACCTGCTGTATGAAGCCGGTTTGCCGGAGCCGATGCTGCAGGTGCTGACCGGCGACCCGCGCGAAATCGCGGACGAACTCGTCACGCATCCGCATGCATCGCTGATTACCTTTACGGGCGGCGTGTCGATCGGCAAGGCGATCGCCGCGCGGGCGGGCTACCGGCGCATCGTGCTGGAACTGGGCGGCAACGATCCGCTGATCGTCCTCGACGATGCCGATCTGGAACGTGCGGCATCCCTGGCCGTGCTCGGTTCGTACCGGAATTCGGGGCAGCGCTGCACGGCCGTCAAGCGGATCCTGGTACAGCGCTCGGTCGCGCCGGCGTTTACCGAGCTGCTCGTCGAGAAGACGCGCGCCTGGAAGTACGGCGATCCGTTCGATCCCGCAAACGAAATGGGCACGGTGATCGACGACGTCGCGGCGCGGCTGTTCGAGGCCCGGGTCGGCGAGGCGGTCGCGCAGGGGGCGCGCCTGCTGACCGGCAACGTGCGGCGCGGTGCGCTCTATTCGCCGACCGTGCTCGACAACGTCGATCCGTCGATGACGCTCGTGCGCGAGGAGACCTTCGGCCCCGTTTCACCCGTCATCGCGTTCGACACGATCGACGACGCGATCCGGATCAGCAACGGCACGGCGTTCGGGCTGTCGTCGGGTATCTGTACGGACAGTACGGCCGCGGTCGTGCGGTTCGTGAACGAGCTGAACGTCGGGACGGTGAATATCTGGGAGGTGCCCGGTTACCGGATCGAGCTGTCGCCGTTCGGCGGGATCAAGGATTCGGGGCTCGGCTATAAGGAAGGTGTTCAGGAAGCGATGAAGAGCTTCACGAACCTGAAGACGTTTTCGCTGCCTTGGGAGTGAGCGGATGGCATTGACGGTGGAAGAGATCGACGGACTGTATCGCGAGCACGGCCATGTCGCGTACAGCGGCGAACCGGTCACGCAGCTGGAGCATGCGTTGCAGAGCGGCTTGCTGGCGGAGGAGGCGGGTGCCGACGAGGCGCTGGTCGCGGCGGCGTTCCTGCATGACCTGGGGCATTTGCTGAATCGGCAGGGCGAGACGCCGAGCGCGCGCGGAATCGACGACCTGCATCAGTATTACGTGCTGCCGTTCCTGCGGCCGCTGTTTTCGGACGCGGTTCTGGAGCCGATCCGGCTGCACGTCGACGCGAAGCGTTGCCTGTGCCGCACGGACGCCGGCTACTTCGAGAGCCTGTCGCCGGATTCGGTGCGCAGCCTCGCGCTGCAGGGCGGCATCTTCAGTGAAGCGGAGACGGCGGCATTCCTGCAGCGCCCGTTCGCGGAAGACGCGCTGCGACTGCGCCGCTGGGACGATGCGGCCAAGGAAGAGGGCAAGGCGACGCCGGATCTCGATCACTATATCGAGATCGTGGCGCGCCAGGTGCGCGTGAGCTGACGATTCGGCTGCATCCATATAAGGCCTCGCAATATAAGGCCCCGCACGCGGCAGCGTGCGGGGCCTTATATTTTTCACGAAACCCCTTGCGCGATTGCCGGCAGGTGCTTAGAATCACGCCTCTTTCGCGCTAACGCAAACGCGGCGCGGGAGAAGAAGGGAAGCGGTGCTGTCGGGCGGGTCGTAGCGGCCTCGGCGGTGCAGGAAGTTGAACCCCAGCCGTCGCAACGAAGCAGTTAAAAAGTTGTTGACGAACTGAAAAAGATGGTTCATAATCTCGCTTCTCTGCTGCTGAAAATGCAGCGCTGCTGAGAAAGCCTCCGGGTCCTCGCAGAAATGCTCTTTAAA
>NZ_QTPU01000043.1:0-53859 GCF_003857805.1 Burkholderia sp. Bp9099 | reverse complement strand
CGTTACGGTAAGTCATGTTTCCTCCGTCGTTCCTTGATGCGGTCGTGCGCACGCTCACACGTGCAGCAGCAGATGGCGACGTTCCCACGAACTGATCACGCGGAAGAACGCTTCGTATTCGGTTTCCTTCAGCGCCAGGTACGCCTTCACGAACTTGTCACCGAGAATGCCGGCGAGCGGCGTGCACGCCGCCATCAGCGAGATGCCTTCCTCGAGGTTGCGCGGCAGCTGGTACGGCAGGTCGTAGCCGTCGGACGCGATCGGTTCGGTCGGCGCGAGCTGCTGCGTGAGGCCGAGATAACCGGCGGCGAGCGTCGCCGCGAACGCGAGGTACGGATTGCAGTCGACGCCCGGAATCCGGTTCTCGATGCGCCGCGCGACCGGCGTCGACTGCGGGATGCGAAAGCCGACCGTACGGTTGTCGTAGCCCCACTGCACGTTGATCGGCGCGGCCATGAAGCGCGACAGGCGGCGATACGAGTTGATGTACGGTGCGAAGATCGGCATCAGCGCGGGCGTATATTTCTGCAGGCCCGCAAGATAGCTTTGGAACATCGGCGACACGACGCCGCCGTCGTCGGCGAACAGGTTGCGGCCGGTGTGCACATCGGCGAGGCTCTGGTGGATATGCATCGCGGAGCCCGGCTCGTTTTCCATCGGCTTGGCCATGAACGTCGCATACATGTTGTGGCGCAGCGCCGCCTCGCGCACCGTGCGCTTGAACAGGAACACCTGGTCGGCGAGCGACAGCGCGTCGCCGTGCACGAAGTTGATCTCCATCTGCGCGGCGCCGACCTCGTGGATCAGCGTCTCGATGTCGAGGCCCTGCATCTCGCAGTATTCGTAGATGTCCTCGAACAGCGGATCGAACTCGTTGACGGCCTCGATCGAATACGACTGACGGCCGGTTTCCGCCCGCCCCGTGCGCCCGACCGGCGGACGCAGCGGCAGGTCGGGGTCGGCGTTCATGTCGACCAGATAGAACTCGAGTTCAGGCGCGACCACGGGCTTCCAGCCCTTTTCCTTGTACAGGTCGAGCACGCGGCGCAGCACGTAGCGCGGCGAGATCTCGACCGGCGAACCGTCGAAATGCACGCAATCGTGGATCACCTGCGCGGTCGGGTCGACGGCCCACGGAATCAGGCAGATCGTCGACGGATCGGGCACGCACACCATGTCGGGATCGGTCACGCCGGTCAGCGTGCCGTCCTCCGGATAGTCGCCGGTGACGGTCTGCACCATCACGGCCTGCGGCAGGCGCATCGATTCGCCGGACTCGAATTTGTTGCGCGGAATGATCTTGCCGCGCGCGATGCCGGCCATGTCGGGAATGATCGCCTCGACTTCGGTGATGCGGTGCTGGCGCAGGAATTCGCTCAGTTCGGGTTGCATGATCGGCCTCGTTCAGTCGATGTCGGATGCAGCCGGCGACGGCATGGTGCCGCCGGCCGCATAAATGCGGTGTGTCATGCGCGCGCGGCACGCCGCGCCGAATGCCGTAAAGATGTCGCGCGACAGCGGTTGCTCCGCGTGGCGCCATTCGGGATGCCACTGCACGCCGAGCGCGAACGCGCGCGCGCCGCGCACGCTCACGGCCTCGATCAGCCCGTCGGGCGCGCTCGCCTCGACCGCGAGGCCCGCGCCGAGCCGCGCGATACCCTGGTCGTGCAACGAATTGACCATCGCGTCGTGCGCGCCGTGCGCGATCCGTTGCAGCAGCCCGCCCGGCGCGAACTGCACGCGGTGCGCGGGGCCGTACTGCCGCTCGAGCGGATCGCCGTCGCGCTCGCGATGATCGTCGAAGCCCGCGCTCGCATGCAGCCGCTGATGCAAGGTGCCGCCATACGCGACGTTCAGCTCCTGCATGCCGCGGCAGATCGCGAGCACCGGCACGCCCGCATCGATCGCCGCTCGGATCAGCGGCAGCGCGGTCGCATCGCGCGCGGGATCGTGCAGGGTATCGGGCGCGCTCGCCAGGCCGCCGTAGTGATGCGGCTCGACGTTCGAATAACTGCCGGTCATCAGCAGCCCGTCGATCGCCGCGACGATCGCGTCGACCGGCTGCCGCGCACCCAGCGCGGGCAGCACGAACGCCAGCGCGCCGGCACCGTCGACCAGCGCGACGAGATACTTCTCCCCGGCCGTGTGGTTCGGATGGGCGCCGCGCATGACGCGATCGGCGGTGACGGCTACGAGCGGGCGCGGTCGCATGATCGCCTCCGCGATAAATGCGCGACGCGTGCGGACGCGCAGGACGATGGCGGCCCGCGATGGCGCTGCACGCGTCCACGCGCGATCGTGCCGCTCGGACGGTGCGGCAGCAGGCGGTGCGATCCGACGCGAAAGCGGAAAAGGACGCTAGGGCAACAATGAAGCGCTGCCGTCGCACTGCACCGCGCTGAACACGTGTGCGGTGACGACATTGAAGCGGCGCAGGCCGCGATGGGGCACAGCGAAGAAGCGGGGCTCGCGTATGGGGGCGGCGCGCGTGCCGCGATCAGCATGCCGGATCGGCCCGGCCTGAGGCGGCGCGCCCGCCGACGGACTTCGGGTCCGGCGTATCGAAGGGCTGGCGGCTTTCACGATCGTACTCGACTGACTGATGAAGGCAGGACACGTGTCGCGATGAAGCGGGGGCGGCAATGCCGCGCGACGACACGTCGGCAAGGTGTCTCGCAACGGATTCCGGCGCGGTGCGGCGCTGATCGACGCTGTCGCGGCCGGGGCGCGCGTGACGACTTCCTGACATTCAGCTTATATCACCTAAAAATTGCGTCAAATTTTCAGGTACCGATCCCGACATAGATCAGACGAAAAAACGGCATCGACCGCTCGGGTCGATGCCGTTTTGTGCGATGCACCAATGTGCGCCTTGCCAGCCGGCCGGCCGTGGCGCGACATCGCGCCGTGCCGCCGCACGCGCCGACGGATCAGCGATGCGCGAGCGCGGTTTCGACGAGCGTCTGCAGCAGCGGCACGATCCGCGCGGCGCGCGCTTCGTCGTACGCATACGGACGCGTCTCTTCCATGTAAGTGATCTGCGACAGCTCCAGTTGCACGGCTTCGACGCCGGTCGCGGGCACGCCGTAGTGGCGCGTGATGTAGCCGCCCTTGAAACGCCCGTTCGCGACGGCCGTATAACCGCCGTGCGCGCTCACGCATGCGGCCAGCGCCTCGGCAAGGCCCGGCGCGGCGCTCGCGCCGCTCGACGTGCCGAAGTTGAAGTCCGGCAGGCGGCCCTCGAAGAAGCGCGGCACGTGCGAGCGGATCGAATGCGCTTCCCACACGAGCACGCGGCCGTGCTCGCGCTTCAGGCGCGCGATCTCGCCCTGCAGCGCGTCGTGATACGGGCGCCAGTAGCGGTCGCGACGGCGCATGATCTCGTCGTTGCCGGGCAGCGCGCCCGCCGGATACAGCGGCGCCTTGTCGAACGTATCGACCGGCACGAGCCCGGTCGTGTCCTGCCCCGGATACAGGTTCTCGTTGTCGGGCGGACGGTTCAGGTCGACGACGTAACGCGCGTGCGACGGCACGAGGATCGACGCGCCGAGCGTCGCCGCGAAGCCGTACAGGCGCTCGAGGTGCCAGTCGCAATCGTCGACGAAGCGCGCGTCGGGCGTCATCGTCGCGGCGATGTCGTCGGGGATGTGGGTGCCTGCGTGCGGAATCGAGATCAGCAGCGGCAGCGTGCCCTGCTTCAGCGTGAATACAGCCGGTTGTTCAGTCATGTCGCATCACCGTAAAAGTCGGCCGGCGCACGCGCGCGGCGTGCGCCGGATGCCGCGCATTCAGCGCAGCAGTTGCGCCAGCGCGGCGCGGTAGTCGGCATAAGCTGCGGCTTCGTCGCGATGGCGGCGGCCGCTCACGACGCGCTCGCCGCCGGTATAGACGTCGAGCACCGGCGTGTCGCCGTGCTCGGCGAACACCGTGCCCGACAGCCAGGACGCGCTGTCGTGCTCCGCGATCGCCGGATGATCGGGATCGAGCACGAGCCAGTCGGCGCGGCAGCCTTCACGCAGCGCGCCGATGCGCCGCCCGCTCGCCTGCGCGCCGCCCGCGAGCGACGCGTCGAACAGCCGGTCGGCGACATGCGCCTGCGTGTCGCTCGCGAGCACGTTGCGCGCGCGATGCACGAGCCGCTGCCCGTATTCGAGCAGGCGCAGTTCCGAGCGCCAGTCGACCGACGCATGGCTGTCCGAGCCGACGCCGATCACGCCGCCCTGCGCGAGATAGTCGAGCGCCGGGAACACGCCGTCGCCGAGGTTCGCCTCGGTGGTCAGGCACAGGCCGGCCACCGCGCGACGCTTCGCGAGCGCGGCCGTTTCGGCCGCATCGACGTGCGTCGCGTGCACGAGGCACCAGCGCGCATCGACGTCGAAACGATCGAGCAGCCATTGCACGGGACGCGCGCCGTAGGCGCGCACGCAATCGTCGACTTCGGCCGTCTGTTCGGCGATATGGATATGCACCGGCGCGTCGTCGGGCAGGCCTTCGAGCAGCACGCGCAAGCCGTTCTCGGACACCGCGCGCAGCGAGTGCGGGGCGACGCCATAGCGCAGGCCGCCGTGCTCGGGCGCGACGCGGCGCATCGCGTCGAGCAGCTCGAGCAGGCCGTCCGGCGTATTGATGAAGCGGCGCTGGTCGTCGCGCGGCGGCTTGTTGCCGAAGCCGGCGAACTGGTACGACACGGGCAGCATCGTGATGCCGATGCCGGCCGAGCGCGCGGCGTCGACCACGCGCGCACCGAGTTCCGCGATCTGCGGATAGCGTGAGCCGTCCTGCGCGTGATGCACGTAGTGGAATTCGCAGACCGACGTGTAGCCGCACTTCAGCATCTCGACGTACAGCCAGCGCGCGATCGCCGCAAGCGCGTCGGGCGTGATCTTCAGCGCGAAGCGGTACATCAGGTCGCGCCAGCTCCAGAAGCTGTCGGCGGGATTCGCGCGATATTCGGTGAGCCCCGCCATCGCGCGCTGGAACGCGTGCGAATGCAGGTTCGGCATGCCGGGCAGCACGGGCCCGGCCGCGCGCGCGACGCCGGCCGGCGCGTCGGTGTCGGGCGTCACGTCGGTCAGCGTGCCGGCCGCGTCCCAGCGCAGCAGCACGTTGCGGCGCCAGCCATCGGGCAGCCGGGCATGGTCTGCGAACAACATAGAGTCGGTCATCGTGAGTCCTTGTTGGCCGGATTCGGCGAGCTAACGCGCAGTCCGGTCCCAAGCCCCGGATGGCAGGAGGCGGCGCGTCGGCGCCCGCTTCCGCTCCGTGGCGATCGACCGGACCGACGCTTCAGCGCCGCGTCCGGCCCTCCGCAAAAACTAGCCGTTCATCCGGCGAAACACCGTCGCGCCGCCGCGCACGACCTGCTCGCACAGCGGCCGGCCGATCCAGTACGCGAGCTCCGACAGCGAGCCGACCGACCAGACCGCGAAATCGGCCTGGCGGCCGATCTCGAGCGCACCGTGACGATCGGCGCGACCGAGCGCCGCGGCCGCATGGCGCGTCACGCCCTGCAGCACCTCGGGCACCGTCATGCGGAACAGCGTGCAGCCCATGTTCAGCGTCAGCAGCAGCGATTCGAGCGGCGAGGTACCGGGGTTGTGATCGGTCGCGAGCGCGATCGGCACGCCATGCTTGCGCAGCAGCTCGATCGGCGGCAATTGCGTTTCGCGAATGAAGTAATACGCGCCGGGCAACAGCACGGCGACCGTACCGGCCGCCTTCATCGCCTCGATGCCGGCTTCGTCGAGAAATTCGAGGTGGTCGGCCGACAGCGCGCGATAACGCGCGGCAAGCGCGGTGCCGCCCGCGTTCGACAACTGCTCCGCGTGCAGTTTCACCGGCAGCCCGCGCCGCGTCGCGGCCTCGAACACGCGCTCGGTCTGCGCGAGCGAAAAGCCGATGCGCTCGCAGAACACGTCGACCGCGTCGACCAGGCCTTCGTCGGCGAGCGCCGGCAGCATCCGGCCGCACACTTCGTCGATGTATTCATCCGCACGGCCCGCATATTCCGGCGGCAGCGCGTGCGCGCCGAGGAACGTGGTGTAGACCGTGACCGGGAAGCGCTCGCCGAGCTGGCGCGCGACGCGCAGCATCTTGCGCTCGCTCGCGAGGTCGAGCCCGTAGCCCGACTTGATCTCGATCGCCGTCACGCCGTCGGCGAGCAGCGGCTGCAGGCGCGCGGCGGCCTGCACGAACAGCGTCGTCTCGTCGGCCGCGCGCGTCGCGCGCACCGTCGACACGATCCCGCCGCCCTGCCGCGCGATCTCCTCGTAGCTGACGCCGGCGAGGCGCTGCGCGAACTCGTCGGCCCGCGTGCCGCCGTACACGAGGTGCGTATGGCAGTCGACGAGGCCCGGCGTCACCCACGCGCCGTGCAGGTCTTCCCGCTGCCAGTGCGCATAACCGTGCGGCAGCGCGGACAACGCGCCGAGCCACACGATCGTGCCGGTTTCGTCGACGGCGATCGCCGCGTCGTCGATCGTCTCGTCGGGATGGCCGTGCGGACACAGCCTCAGGTGATGCCAGACAGTCGGTTTCATGCGTTCAGTCTCGTTCGCCGACGGCGAGCGACACGGCGAGCAGCGCGCCGCCTCCGCTCACGACGACGTCAAACGCACGCTGCGGCCCGTCGAGCCGCAGCGTGTCCATTTCCTGCAGTGCGTAGTGCGCGCCGTCGATCTCGACGCCGACCGCGCCCGTCGCGCAGAACAGCAGCACGGTATCGGCGCGCTCGGCGCGGTGCGTGCCTTCGGGCCACACGTCGAGCGTCCCGCGCGCGGCCGAACGGCGCGTCATCAGGTTGAAGTCGCGCGTCGCGCCGTCGTGCAGCGTCGCGTCGATCGCCGTCTCGCCGGCGAAGTCCGCACGCGCGAGCGGCGCGTCGAGCACGTGGCGCGCGCCCCCTTCTTCGGCGAGCGTCATGCCCGCGCCGGACAGCAGCACGAGCGTGCGGTCGATCCCGTCGAAACGCGAGAACGGGCCGGCCGCGCCGACGTCCGCGACGCTCACGCGCCATGCGAACCTATCGAGCGCGGCGCCCGGCGGGAATGCACCGATCTCGCGCGTCACGCCGCCGCCGTTCTTCCACGGCGACGCGACGAGATCCGCCGCGCGGATCATCGTCACGCTCACCGGCGCCTGGTCGAGCGCCGTCATGCTCAGCGGCCGAGCATCGGCAGCTTCAGGCCGGCTTCGCGGGCCGTCTGCTGCGCGAGTTCGTAGCCGGCATCCGCATGGCGCATCACGCCCGTCGCCGGATCGTTCAGCAGCACGCGGCCGAGACGCTCGTGCGCTTCGGCGGTACCGTCGGCGACGATCACGACGCCCGAGTGCTGCGAGAAGCCCATGCCGACGCCGCCGCCATGATGCAGCGACACCCACGATGCGCCGCCTGCGGTGTTCAGCAGGGCGTTCAGCAGCGGCCAGTCGCTCACGGCGTCCGAACCGTCCTTCATCGATTCCGTCTCGCGGTTCGGGCTCGCGACCGAACCGGTGTCGAGGTGGTCGCGGCCGATCACGATCGGGGCCTTCAGTTCGCCGTTCTTCACCATCTCGTTGAACGCCTGGCCGAGGCGATAGCGATCCTTCACGCCGACCCAGCAGATCCGCGCCGGCAGACCCTGGAACGCGATGCGCTCACGCGCCATGTCGAGCCAGTTGTGCAGGTGCGGATCGTCGGGGATCAGCTCCTTCACCTTCTGGTCGGTCTTGTAGATGTCTTCCGGATCGCCGGACAGCGCGACCCAGCGGAACGGGCCCTTGCCTTCGCAGAACAGCGGGCGGATATAGGCCGGCACGAAGCCCGGGAAGTCGAATGCGTTCTCGACGCCCATTTCCAGCGCCATCTGGCGGATGTTGTTGCCGTAGTCGAGCGTGGCGGCGCCGCGCTCCTGCAGCGTCAGCATCGCGCGCACCTGCACGGCCATCGACTGCTTCGCGACCTTCACGATGCTCTGCGGATCGACCTTCTGCGCTTCGCGCCATTGCGCGACGGTCCAGCCTTGCGGCAGGTAGCCGTTGATCGGGTCGTGCGCGCTCGTCTGGTCGGTCACGCAGTCCGGCGTGATACCGCGCGTCACGAGTTCCGCGAACACGTCGGCCGCGTTGCCGAGCAGGCCGACCGACACCGGCTTGCCGGTGCGCTTCGCTTCGTCGATCATGCCGAGCGCTTCGTCGAGCGTCGTCGCCTTCTTGTCGACGTAGCGCGTCTTCAGGCGGAAGTCGATGCGCGTCTCGTCGCATTCGACCGCGATCATCGAGAAGCCGGCCATCGTCGCGGCGAGCGGCTGCGCGCCGCCCATACCGCCGAGGCCGCCCGTCAGGATCCAGCGGCCCGACGGATCGCCGTTGAAGTGCTGGTTCGCGACCGAGAAGAAGGTTTCATAGGTGCCCTGCACGATGCCCTGGCTGCCGATGTAGATCCAGCTGCCGGCCGTCATCTGGCCGTACATCATCAGGCCCTTGCGGTCGAGCTCGTGGAAGTGATCCCAGGTCGCCCAGTGCGGCACCAGGTTCGAGTTCGCGAGCAGCACGCGCGGCGCATCCTTGTGCGTGCGGAACACACCGACCGGCTTGCCCGACTGGATCAGCAGCGTCTCGTTCTCTTCGAGATCCTTCAGCGACGCGAGGATCTGGTCGTAGCATTCCCAGTTGCGCGCCGCGCGGCCGATGCCGCCGTACACGACGAGCGCGTGCGGATGCTCGGCGACTTCCGGATCCAGGTTGTTCTGGATCATCCGGTAGGCCGCTTCGGCCAGCCAGGTCTTGCAGACCTTCTCGCTGCCGCGCGGCGCGCGGATCGTGCGGGTCGGATCGAGACGGGGATCGATGTGTTTCGGATGGTTCATGACGACTGCTCCCGAAGGAAAATGACTATCAAATAGGAATCAGAAATGCCCGGTGAAGCGATAACGGCTGCCGGGGTGCCACAGATTCGCCACCGAGGCGACGACGCCCTGCGACCAGGTGCGCCGATGTAAAACCAGACACGGCTCGACGTCGTCCATCCGCAGCTGCTCGCGCCGCCCGGGCGCCGGAGCCGCCGCTTCGATCCGGTACTCGACGCGCTGCAGCGGGGCCGCGCGCATCAGGTACAGGTTCGGCGTCGTGTTCGTAAAATCCTGCTCGGCATAATCCGGCGCGACCGCCGGATTCACCCACCGTTCTTCGAGCTGGACGGGTTCGTCATTCTCGAAGTGCAACACCTGTGAATAAAACAGCTTCGCGCGCACGGCCATCTGCATCTCGTCGGCGAGCGCCTCGTCGGCGCGGATCGTCTCGAGGCCGAGCACGCTGGCGCGGTACGCATGCCCGCGCGCGTCGACCTCTTCCGAGATGCTGCGGATCGCGACGAGCGTCGACTCGTACTTCGGCCGCGCGACGTAGGTGCCGGCGCCCTTCATGCGCGTCAGCACCTGCTCGGCCGTCAACTCGCGCAACGCGCGGTTGACGGTCATGCGCGCGACCTTGAACTCGCGGGCCAGTTCGTTCTCGGAGGGCACCTGGTCGCCCTCCGCCCACTCGCCGGCGTGAATGCGGCCCAGGATGAAATCCTTGATCTCCTGGTAGACCGGCGCGCTCATGGGCTTACTGTTCCGATGCGAACGAGAACGGCGCGACCTTCGCGAACGCGCGCTCGCCGACGAGCTTCGCGATCACCGCGATGTCCGGTGCGAAGTAGTGGTCGAGCTCGTAGTGCGCAACCTTGCCGCGGATCGTTTCCATCACCGGCGCGAGCTTCGGGCTCGTGTGGTACGGCGCGCGCAGGTCGACGCCCTGGGCGGCGGCCAGCAGTTCGATCGCGAGGATGTGCTTCGTGTTGTCCGCGATGTCGGCGAGCTTGCGCGCGGCGAACGTCGCCATCGACACGTGGTCTTCCTGGTTCGCCGAGGTCGGCAGCGAGTCGACCGACGCCGGGTGCGCGAGCGTCTTGTTTTCCGATGCCAGCGCGGCCGCCGTCACGTGGGCGATCATGAAGCCCGAGTTCACGCCGCCGTCCTTCACGAGGAACGGGGGCAGGCCCGACAGCGTCGCGTCGATCAGCAGCGCGATGCGGCGCTCGGCCAGCGCGCCGATTTCCGCCGCGGCGAGCGCGAGGTTGTCGGCCGCGAATGCGACGGGTTCAGCGTGGAAGTTGCCGCCCGACAGCACTTCGCCGGTATCCGGGAAGATCAGCGGGTTGTCCGACACGGCGTTCGCTTCGACCAGCAGCACGTCGGCTGCATGGCGCATCTGGTCCAGGCACGCGCCCATCACCTGCGGCTGGCAGCGCAGGCTGTACGGATCCTGCACCTTGTCGCAGTCGCGGTGCGACTGGTTGATCGGCGAGCCTTCGAGCAGGTCGCGGTACGACGCGGCCGCGTCGATCTGCCCTTGATGGCCGCGCAGTTCGTGGATGCGGGCGTCGAACGGCTTCACCGAGCCGGCTGCCGCGTCGACCGACAGCGCGCCCGCGACCAGCGCGGTGCGGTACAGGTCTTCGATCGCGAACATGTTGTCGAGCGCCAGCGCGGTCGACGCCTGCGTGCCGTTCAGCAGCGCCAGGCCTTCCTTCGCCTGCAGCGTCAGCGGCGCGAGGCCCGCGACGCGCAGACCGTCCAGCGCGCTGGCGCGCTCGCCGCGGATGAACACTTCACCGACGCCCAGCAGCACGGCCGACATGTGCGCGAGGGGTGCCAGGTCGCCCGATGCGCCGACCGAGCCCTTCACCGGGATCAGCGGCAGCACGTCGGCGTTGAACAGCGTGATCAGCGCGTCCATCACTTCGCGACGGATGCCGGAGTGGCCGCGGCCGAGGCTCGACAGCTTCAGTGCCATCAGGAGACGCACCGACGAGCGCGCCATCGGCTCGCCCACGCCGACCGCATGCGACAGCACCAGGTTCTTCTGCAGCAGCTCGAGCTGGTCGTGCGGGATGTGCGTGCTGGCCAGGCGGCCGAAACCCGTGTTGATGCCGTATGCGGGCTCGCCCTTCGCCGCGATGTCGGCGACGGCCTTCGCGCCCGCGTCGATCTTCGCGAAGCTCGCCGGGTCGAGCTTGAGCTGCACGGATTCGCGAGCGATCTTGCGCAGTTGCGGAAGGGTCAGGTGGCCGGGGGTCAACGTAATCATGTGAGCAATCCTGTCTAGACAAGTTCGGGATGGATTGCAGTGTAGCCACCGCGACTTGTCTAGACAACCTGTTTTTCATAATTCCGACTCGGGAGTTTCCCTGATGTCCGGCGCGGCGCGCCGGAGCGGCCAGACAGGCCTCGCAATTAACATATGTTGCAATTATTTTGTCTTTGGCAACATACGAATCGACGCTTCCCTACGATCCGCCCACGGAGATCCGCCATGACCACCCCGCCCCGGTTGACCACCCTTCTCGGCCGCGGCCTGCTCGTCGCCGCGTGCGCGCTCGCGTGCGGCGCATCGCTCGCCGCGGAGCCGCTGTCCGGCACGCTCGAGAAGGTGCGGCAAAGCGGCCTGATCTCGATCGGCCATCGCGAGACGTCGGTGCCGTTCTCCTATGTCGACGCGAGCGGCAAGGTGATCGGCTTCTCGCAGGACCTGTGCGACCGCGTGATCGCCGCCGTGAAGGCGCGCACCGGCAAGCCCGACCTGCAGGCGCGCTTCATCCCGGTCACGTCGCAGAACCGCATCCCGCTCGTGCAGAACGGCACCGTCGATCTCGAATGCGGGGTGACCACCAACCTCGCCGCGCGTCACGCGCAGGTCGCGTTCTCGACCACCTTCTTCGTCGCGACGACGCGCCTGCTCACGCGCACGAACTCGGGCATCCGCGACTTCCCCGATCTCGCCGGCAAGACGGTCGTGACGAACCAGGGCACGACGTCCGAACGCCTGCTGCGCAAGATGAACGAGGAAAAGAAGATGAACATGCAGATCATCAGCGCGAAGGACTACGGCGAAGGACGCCTCACGCTCGAATCGGGCCGCGCGGCCGCGTACATGATGGACGACGTGCTGCTCGCCGGCGTGCGCCAGCTCGCGGCGAAGCCGGCCGACTGGGCGATCGTCGGCACGCCGCAATCGTCGGAAGCGTACGGGTTCATGCTGCGCAAGGACGATCCGCAGTTCAAGGCGCTCGTCGACGGCGTGCTCGTGCAGTTGATGAAGAGCGGCGGGATCAACGCGCTGTACGACAAGTGGTTCATGAAGCCGGTGCCGCCGAAGGGGCTCGCGTTCGAGTTCCCGATGAGCGACGTGATCAAGGCGCGCTACGCGGCGCCCAACGACGTACCGCTCGAATGAGCGTCGCGCGCTGAAACGGGGTCAGCGCGCCCACGCGACGCACGCCGCGTAGCCGGGCGCCGCGTCGAGCCAGCCCGCGTCGAACGCGGCCACGCCGGCGGCGGGCGCGGCCGGCTCGACGATCGTCGTCGCGGGCGTCGCCGCATCGCGCGGCGGCACGACCGCGAACGCGCGCAGCCCGCCGACGATGCCGGTGCCGAGCGCCTTCAGCAGCGCCTCCTTCGCGGCCCACACGCGCATGAACGCGTCCGCGCGGGCGGCGAGCGGCAGGCCGTCGAGATACGCAGCCTCGGCGGCCGCGCACACTTCGCGCGTCAGCGCACGCCAGTCGGTCGTGCGGTTGCAGCTTTCGATATCGACGCCGACGCGCCCCGTCGCCGCCCACGCGATGAGCGCGTGATCGCCCGCGTGCGACACGTTGAAATCGAGCGACACGCGATGCGCGGAATCCAGCGACGGCCGTCCCGATGCGTCGACGACGATCGCGATGTCCTTCGGCGCGATGCCGAGCGCCGCACCGAGCACGTCGCGCAGCGCGGCGCGCGTCGCGGCACTGCGCACCGCATCCTCCTGCCGCAGATAGCGCCCGGCACGCCCCCGCTCCGCGTCGCTCAGCGCCGCGTAGGCGGGCGATGCGAGCGGCACGCGCCAGTCGAAATCGACGCGCGCGACCTGCACGCCGGCACGCGACGCGGCCGGCGGCACATCGAGCAGGTGCACGCGCCACGCGCGGGACAGGTCGTCGGCAATCTCGGAATCGGGTGGAATGGACATCGGCACGCGGCAGTCAGGCGAACGAAACGTTCGATGTTAATCGATCGTACGGGACGGAGACCGACGCATCGCGACCGAGATCGTCGGCAGCGGCAGCAGCGGCAGCCGGTGCAACCGTCTCATCGACGCGATGGCCGGGTTGCGCGCGCGTTCACCCGTGCGCGACGGCACCCGGCACGCCGCTTCCCGCCAGCCGCGCACGCTGCGCCGGATGGCGCGCGTGGACGCGGCCCGGCGCATCGGCCGGCAGCGCGCCGTGTTGCAGCCAATCCAGCGCGACGGGCCACAGCGTGTCGGTGAAGCGGCTGTGGAAGAACGCGAAGTGGCCTATCGCGTCGACGCCGATGTCGCGCGGCGCGATCCGCAGGTGCGTGACGTCGCTGCCCGTGTAGTAGCCGACCAGCCGTTCGATCGCGTCGACCGTGCCGAACCCGTCGTCGTCGAGGCCGATCGCGAGCATCGACGCCGGCAGCCGCGCGAAGCGGGCCGGCAGCGCGGCGCGGCTCGCCGCGGGTTCGGCGAGCAGGCCGTGCGTGAAGGCGTCCTCGAAGCGCGGTTGCGCGCGCACCCACGACAGCGCGACGCCGCGCGGCGTGTCTTCCATCCAGCCGAGCCGCTTCGCGGGCACGTAGCCGAACACGGCCGCGAGCGCCGGCATCGCGACGTGCCATTTCCACCACATGCGCCGCCGCTCTTCCGGCCGATAGTCGCGCCAGTACGCATACTGCGCGCCCACCGTCACCACGTGACGCACGTACGCGTTCGACGCCGCGAGCCCGAGCACGCAGCCGCCGATGCTGTGCGCGACGACGTCGAGCGGCTGGCCCGGAAATGCATCGCGCGTGTATTGCAGCGCGGCCTCGCAATCGAGCCGCCCCCAGTCGAGCCAGTTCGCGCGCAGCTTCGCGAGCCGCGCGGGGCGCGAGCCGCCGATCCCGCGATAGTCGTAGACGAGCACGTCGCGCCCCCGCGCGAACAGCCAGGCCGCGAAACGGAAGTAGTAGTCGCAGCGCACCGACGTCGCGCAATTGACGACCGTCACGGGCCGCACGGTGCTGCCGCGATGCCGCCACACGTAGCCGCGCAGCACGTAACCGTCGGCCGCGGTCAGCGTCACGACCTCCGGCGGCAACGCACCCGCCGGGCGCCCCGCTGCCTGATCCGCCGCGCACGCGGCCCCGCCTGCTTCGTTCGAAATCGTCATCGTGTCTCCTGTGCGGCACCGCCTGCCCGGCGCCCGCCCGATCGGCCAGCCTCCATTGAACTTGACGCGCCGGACGTTCTCAACCAATCTTGCTGCTCCGTTCGCATGAGCCCTACGCATGTCAACGCCGCTCGTCCGTCTCCCGTCGCTGGACCTCGTGCGCGGCTTCGTCGCCGTCGGCCGCCGCATGAGCATCACGCTCGCCGCGCAGGACCTGTGCGTCACGCAGTCGGCGGTCAGCCGCCAGGTGCACGCGCTCGAGGCGCATCTCGGCGTCGCGCTGCTGCAGCGCGGCTATCGCAAGATCGCGTTCACGCCGGAAGGCGAGCGGCTGTTCCGCGCCGCCGATGCGGCGCTGCTCAGCCTGCAGGACACCGTCGCATCGCTCGCCGCCGCACGCGAGCGGCAACCCGTCACGATCACCGCGAGCATCGGCGTCACCGCGCTGTGGCTGCTGCCCAGACTCGGGCGCCTGCAGGCGCGCCTGCCCGACATCGACTTGCGCGTGGCCGCGAATGACAAGGTACTCGATTTGCGCGCGGAAGGCATCGACCTCGGAATCCGCTACTGCCCGCGCGAGCGCGCGCCGGCCGGCGCGCTGCACCTGTTCGACGAGATCGTCGTGCCGGTCGCGCACCCCGCGCTGGCCGCCCGGCCCGTCACCGACGCGGCGGCGATCGCCGAGCACGTGCTGCTCGAATTCGACGGGCCGCCGCAAACCCGACTGCAGTGGCGTGCGCACCTGCACGCGGCCGGGCTCGGCGACGCGCGCCCGAAGGGCGTGCTGCGCTTCAACCAGTACGACCAGGTCATCCACGCCGCGATCGCCGGCCAGGGCGTCGCGCTCGGCAGGCTCGCGCTCGTCGCGCCGATGCTCGCCGACGGCCGGCTCGCGGTGCTCGGCCCGCACTCGCAGGCGTTGTCGGATGCGTACGGCTACTGGCTGTTCCGGCACGATCCGGCACCGCGCCGCGAAGTCGCCGACGTGCGCGACTGGATCCTCGCGGAAGCGGCCGAGTGCGACGCCGCGATGCGGGCGTACGACGTGGCGCAGCGGTAGCCGCGAGCCGCGAGCGAAATCCCGCATCGAGGCGGCGCCGGCGTGGCCTTCGCACGTACATGAACGCCGCCACGGGCGCTGCACCGACGCCCCGCTCCGTTGCATCGGCCGCCTGTCACGCCGGCTGCATGCGGCGCAGCGGCTTCACGCATCCGGCGCATACAGCCCGCGTCGCCGACATCGCGTCCGCGCCGCATCGCATTCCCCGCACGCATGCGAACGCGACCGAATGATCGCTTGAGCGCCCCGGCACCGGATCGTCTAATCGGATCGAACGCGGCCGCCGCGCCACACGCATCCATCCGGAGACACGCATGACCCCGATCGAACAAGACGCCCGGCGCCGCTGGCTGCCGGTGCTCGCGGGCGGCCTGATCATGGGCGCCGCGCTCGGCATCCGCCACGTGCAGGGACTGTTCCTCGCCCCCGTCACGCTCGACCACGGCTGGTCGCGCGAAGCGTTCGGACTCGCGCTCGCGCTGCAGAACCTGATCTGGGGCATCGCGCAACCGTTCACCGGCATGATCGCCGACCGCTTCGGGTCGGTGCGCGTGATCGTCGCCGGCATGCTGCTGTACGCGGCCGGGCTCGTCACGATGGCGTTCGCCGCATCGGCCGGCGTGTTCACGGCCGGCGCGGGGTTCGTGATCGGCGTCGCGCTGTCGGGGTCGGCCTTCGCGTCGATCTACGGCGCGCTGAGCCGCCTGTTTCCGCCCGACCGGCGCGGCTGGGCGCTCGGCGTCGCCGGCGCGATCGGCGGGCTCGGCCAGTTCTGCATGGTGCCGGTCGCGCAGGTGCTGATCGGCGGCATCGGCTGGCAGCATGCCTTCGTCGCGCTCGCCCTCGTCTCCGCGCTGCTCGCGCCGCTCGCCGCGCTGGTGCGCGACCGGCCCGCGCAGGCCGCGAGCCGCGCGGACGGCCCCGACCAGTCGATCGGCGCGGCGGTGCGCGAAGCGTTCGCGCATCGCGGCTTCTGGCTGCTGAACGCGGGATTCTTCGCGTGCGGGTTCCAGCTCGCGTTCATCGCGACCCACCTGCCCGCCTACCTGCTCGATCACGGCCTGCCGGCGCGCCACGCCAGCGTCGCGCTCGCGCTGATCGCGCTGACCAACGTGGCAGGCACCTACGCATGCGGCCATCTCGGCGGCCTGCTGCGGCGCAAGTACGTGCTGTCCGTGCTGTACCTCGTCCGCGCGCTGGCAATGGCCGCGTTCGTTGCAGCGCCGTTGTCGCCCGCGAGCGTCTACGTGTTCGCGGCCGTGATGGGCTTCACGTGGCTCGGCACGGTGCCGCTGACCAACGGCGTGATCTCGCAGGTGTTCGGCGTGCGTTACATCGCGACGCTGTTCGGCTTCGTGTTCTTCGGGCACCAGCTCGGCAGTTTCTTCGGCGTCTGGCTCGGCGCGCTCGTGTACGACGCGACGCATTCGTACCTGCCGCTGTGGATCGGCTCGATCGCGCTCGGCGTGCTGGCTGCGCTGCTGCACCTGCCGATCGACGACGCGCGCATCGCGCGGCCGGTGCCGGGCAAAGCCGCATGGGCGTGATGCGTGCGGCGCTGGCCGCCGGCGCGCTCGCGTTCGTCGCGTGGTGCGGCGCGGCCTACTTCGATTCGGGCGTCGCGCTCGCGCTGCTCGAGCACGCGGCGTTCTGCGACTGACGCGGCGAACCGTGCCGCGCGCAGCGCGGCCGGTCACGCCTGGCGACGCTTCGGCAACGAGGCCAGCGCATCGAGCGCGCGACGGCGCGCGCCGTCGTGATCGACGATCGGCGCCGGATAGTCGACGTCGAGCCGCACGCCGGCCTCCGCAAGCTCCATCGGGGATGCCTCCCACGGCGCGTGGATCGTCACCGCGTCGAGGCCCGCGAGTTCCGGCACCCAGCGGCGCACGTACGCCCCTTGCGGGTCGAACTTCCGGCCCTGCGTCACCGGATTGAAGATGCGGAAATACGGCGCGGCGTCGGCGCCGCAGCCGGCCACCCATTGCCAGTTCGCCGGGTTGTTCGCGGCATCCGCGTCGACGAGCGTGTCGTGGAACCAGCGCTCGCCGGCCCGCCAGTCGATCAGCAGATGCTTGACGAGAAACGATGCGACGACCATCCGCACGCGGTTGTGCATCCAGCCGGTCGTCCACAGCTCGCGCATCCCCGCATCGACGAGCGGGTAACCGGTCAGCCCGCGCTGCCACGCGCGCAGCGCGGCAGGATCGTCGCGCCACGGCATCGCGTCGAACTGCGCCCGGAAGTTGTCGGTCGCGAGCGCCGGAAAGTAATACAGCAGCACATGGCTGAATTCGCGCCAGCCGAGTTCGCTCAGGAACTTCTCGGCGCCGGCCGCGCAGGCCGCACCGCCCGCCTGTGCCGCACCCTGCACCGCATGCCACACCTGTCGCGGCGACAGGTTGCCGAAGCGCAGGCACGGCGATAGCCGGCTCGTCGCCGACCGGTCGGGCCGGTCGCGCGTATCGGCATAGCCGGTCAGCGACTCGACGGAAAACGTATCGAGCCGCGCCTGTGCGCCGGCTTCGTCGGGTGCCGGCCACGCGTCGCGCAGGCCGCCCGCCCAGTCCGGCGCGTGCGGACGCAACCCGAGCGCGTCGAGCGGCAGCGCGCGTTCGCGCACGCCGGCCGGCCACGGATGAAACGCGATCCGCTCAGGCTCCGGCAGCGGCGCCGCCACCGTGCGATCGCGCCGCACCGCGCGCCAGTACGCGGTGAACACCTGGAACGGCGTGCCGGCGCCCGTCAGCACGTCCCACGGTTCGTTCAGCAGGCTGCCGTTGCTGCTCTCGACCTCGACGCCGCGCGCCTTCAGCGACGCCTTCAACGCCGCATCGGCATCGCGCTGCGGCTGCGCATAGCGGCGGTTCCAGTACACCGCTGCCGCGCCCGTGTCCTGCGCGACGCGTTCGATCTCGCGCGGCGCATCGCCGCGCAACAGCAGCAGGCGTCCGCCATGACGCGCGAGCGCCGCATCGAGTCCGGCGAGCGACCCATGCAGCCACCAGCGCGCCGCCCCACCGAGCGCGCGCCCCGCGCCTTCGCCCGTGTCGTCGACGTACACGCATACGAGCGGCCGGCCCGACGCAACCGCGCGCGTCAGCGCGGGCTGGTCGGTCACGCGCAGATCGTCGCGGAACCACACGATGGCAGGAGCAATGGTCGACTTCGCTGGCACGGGCACCTCGAGCAGGAAACTGAAGAGTGACCGGTATTGTCGCGGCAGGTTCGCGCGATGTCGACGTTCGAACCGCACGGCGTACCGCGCGCGTGCGTCGCGTACCGACGCCGACACCGGATCGCCGGCCCGGTGAAACGCCTTAGTCCGTTCCGACGATTCTTCGCCGCACGCACCGGCCTACGCTCGATGTGGGGTTCGCCGCGATGTGCGACGCGCGCCGGCCGCCGCTCAGCCCCATGCATTGCGCGGCGCGTCCGCCATGCCCGCCGGCGCCGGCGCGACCCGTTCCGGCTGTCGCGGCGCGTACCCGCCCGTGCGGGCGCAGCCGCGGCCCCCTCCGCTCCCTCACTCACATTCGATACCCGCCATGACCAAACCAGCCAATCTCGTCACCTCGATCACCGTCGCGATCGACGCCCCCGCTGCCGTCGTCTGGGAAGTGCTGACCGACTTCCCGCGCTACGGCGAATGGAACACGTTCTGCGTCGGCCTCGAGACGACCGGCCGGATCGGCGACTTCGTGCACATGCAGGTGCGCATTCCCGGCACGGAGACGGTGATTCCCGTCAACGAAATCCTCGTCGCATACGAGCCCGAGCGCCTGCTGTCGTGGGAGCAGCGCCCGACCGACGACAACAAGGACGCCGCGCGCCGCGACCAGTACGTCGAAGCCGACGGCGCCGAACGCTGCCGCTACTTCACGACGGACCAGTTCCTCGGCCTCAACGCGGAAACGATCATGCGCGAGCACGGCGGCTGGGTGAAACAGGGGTTCGACCAGTGCGCGCGCGACGTGAAGCAGCGCGCGGAAGCGCTGCATGCGGCCCGCCGGTGCAAAAGCGCATGACGGAGCGCAACCGATGCCCGACCTGCAGACCCTCTCCGATCATCACGACATCCGCGATCTGATCGTCGCGTACTCGAGCGCGATCGATGCGCGCGACTTCGACGCGCTCGATACCGTGTTCATGCGCGACGCGACGATCGACTATCGCGCGATGGGCGGCATCGCCGGCACGTATCCGGACGTCAAGGCGTGGCTGCGCACCGTGCTGCCGCAGTTCCCGCAGTACCAGCACATGGTCGGCAACCTGTCGATCACGCTCGACGGCGACACCGCGCGCGGCCGCACGATCTGTTTCAATCCGATGGAAGTCGCGCTGCCGGACGGCGGCACGCAGGTGATGTTTCTCGGGCTGTGGTACGTCGACCGGTTCGTGCGCACCGCGCAGGGCTGGCGCATCGCCGAGCGCGTCGAGGAACGCTGCTACGGCCACAACGTGCCGGCCGTGCTTGCGAACGCGACCGGCTGAACAGCGACACGTCGCACGATGCGCGCGCCGTGGCATCGTTGCACGGCGCGCGTGTCGCAGGCCCTCGGGTCAGTCGAGACGGAACGCCGCTTCGAAGCGCGCGGCGAACGCGTCGAATTCGGTTTCCGGCAGATGGTTGATGCCGCCCGCGCGCTTGCGCCCGCCGCCGGTCGGGAAGCCGCGGCAGAATTCGTCCGCGCCGAGCGCCCGGCCGTCCGGCACGCGCACGCTGACCACGAACCCGCCCTGCGCGCGCGGCGACAGCACCGCGAGCGCCGCATGCGGCGCATTGCGCATCCGCTCGTTCGCGAGCATCCCCGTCGCGCGCCGCGCCCACGGATGATCCGGCATCCTGATCAGCGTCGCGCCCGGCACGTCGCGCAACGGCGCGAGTGCGCCCGCGAGCGCCATGTCGTCGCGATAGCCGTCGCGCAACGCGGCGAACACCGGCGTGTCGCGCACGAAGTCGAGCGGATCGACGCATGGCAGCATCGCGTCGGCCAGCACCGCCGGATCGAAATGCAGGTCGCCGACGCATTCGCCGTAGGCGTTGTAGTTCAGGTAGAGGCCGAGTTCGGCCAGCGTGCCGCGTTCGGCTGCGTCGATCCCGTATGCGCGCGCGAGCGCGTCGCCGAGCGCCGGCAGTTCGTCGCCGAACGCCGCGACGATCGCCCAGCGCACATGCCGGCCGCCGAGACGGCGGTTCACGAGCGCGCTCGTGCAGACGTCGGCGGCCGTGTCGATATACGCGTCGAAACGCGGATCGCCGGGCAGCTCGCCCGCGAAGTGATGGTCGAAGTAGCGAACCGCGGCGCCGTCGCGCAGCAGCCGCGCGCATGCGTCGCGGTTCTGGTCGTGCGACACGTCGAGCACGGTCACGCGGTCGCCGGCCCGCGCGTCGATGCGCTCGAGCAGCCTGATGTCGCGCTTCACGCCGGTCACGAGCGTGCCGCGTTCGCCCTCCGCGAGCCGCAGCTGCTGCAGCGCGCACAGGCCGTCCGCGTCGCCGTTGAACGCGAAGAAGTGGCGCCCCTGTTCCTGTTGTCGTTCCTGCATGATCCGTTGCTCCGTTCTCAGGGCATGAAATCGCCGCCGTTCGCGTCGAGCGTCGCGCCGGTCACCGCGTTCGCGTAATCCGACGCGAGGAACAGCGCGGCGCGCGCGCAGTCGTCATCGGTCGGCAGCTTCGCGAGCGCGATGTTCGACGCGATCGGCGCGATGATCGCCTCCTCCGTCGTGCCGTACTCGGCGGCCGCCTGCCGGAAATACGTCTGCGTCGGCACGCCCCACATCCAGCCCATGTGGATGCTGTTCGCGCGGATCCCGTGCACGCCAAGCTCGCGCGCCAGGTATTTTGCCGCAACCGCGAGCGCGCCCTTCGATACAGCGTAGCCCGCTTCCCCTGCAAACGGCTTGCGGGTCGCCTGCGTGTTGATCATCACGATCGCGCCGCGCTTCTGCCGCTTCATGTGCGGCACGATTTCCTGCGTGAGCGTCATCGTGCCGAACACGTTGGTGTCGAACACCGCGCGCCAGCCGTCGAGATCGGCTTCCTCGACCGGCTCCGGGAACGTGCCGTGCGCGAACGCGCTGTTCACGAGCGCGTCGATCCGGCCGAAGCGCTCGACCGCCTGCGTCGCGAGCCGCCGGCACTGCGCGCGCTCCGCGATGTCGGTGCGCACCTTCAGCACGTCGCACGCGACGCCGAGTGCGCGGATCCGTGCTTCCGCGTCGTCGAGCTTGTCCATCGTGCGTGCCGCGACGACCACGCCGCGCGCGCCCTCGCGTGCCGCCTCGACGGCGAGCTTCACACCGAGCCCCGGTCCGATCCCTGAAATCACGACGATCTTGTCCTTCAGCAACATGGGTTGTCTCCTGGTTGTCGTTCGTCTCGCGGGCGCGCCGTCAGCCGGCCGCCCGCAGGTGCCGCGCGCGATACGCGGCGAAGTCGTGCTCCAGTTGCGCATCGGTGAAGCCGAAGCGCGCGATCGAGTAATCGTGCGCGGCGCGCTTGTCGCGGCCGTTGCGCGCCATCCAGGCCGTCATCGCCGCGCGCTGCGGCGCATCGAGCGACATGCCCGCGAAGCGGTACACGGCTTCGGCCACGCCGAGCGGATCCGACACCGTGTCCTCGAAACGCACGTCGAGAAAGCGCTCGGCCGGCAGCGCGTCGCGCGCCGTCATCGCCGCGCCGATCGCGCGCGCCATGCCGGCGTTCCACTGCGCGCCGACCGTGCGCGGATCAGGGTCGTCCGCATACATCTGCCACAGCGTGTGCGCCATGCTCGCCATCGACGGAATCGTCTGCGCCGGGTCGCGATGCGTGAGCACGACCTGTGCCCGCGGAAACACGCGGCACAGCACGTCGAGCGCATGCAGATGCTGCGGCGTCTTCAGCAGCCAGCGCGCGGCCGCTGCGACGCCGCGTTGCGCCTTCTGCCACTGCAGGAACTGCAGCATCCGCTTCAGGTGCGTATAGACCGGCGTCAGGTCCTGCTTCGCGAGCCACGCCGTATAGCCCGGCACGTTCGCGTACGAATCCATCGCGCACACGAACGAATGCTCCATCAGCATGAACTCCTCGTCGGCAAGCATCGCGTCGAGCGGATGGATCGCGAGGATCTGCGGAATGCAGTCGATCATCGTCGCGACCTCGGCCTGCGCGCGCGCGATGCGCACGCTCGGCGCGTCGAGCGTCTCCCCGGCGAGCGGCGCCGGATAGCGCGTTTCCCACCACGCGGCCGAATAAAAGCGCGGATCGACCGCGAGCAGCCGCTGCAGCAGCGTCGTGCCGGTGCGCGGCAGCCCGACGATCACGAGCGGATCGTCGATCTCGATGTCGGCGATCTCCGGATGACGGCCGAAGTAATCCTCGATAACGAGCCGGTTCACGAGCTGGCCGACGAGTTTCTCGCGCATCATCGCCACACCGCGCGCCGACAGCTTCGCTTCGTCGATCAGCGATGCGCACATCACGTCGAGCGCCTCGCGATACGGGCCGTCGCCGAACACGGTGAGGCCGCCCGTGCGCGACACGGCCTCGGCGATCAGCGCGTCGGCGTCGAGCTGGGTGCGGATCGGGTCGAGCGGCGCGTTCATGCGGCCTCCTTCAGCGCGGCGAGCTTGACGACGCGCGTGCGCGGATGCACCGGCTGCGCGGCGCCGACCCAGCGCCAGCAGATCGTGCCGGTGCGATGCCCGGCCGTATCGAGCCAGTTCGCGCCACCCGGCCGCGACGCGGCGACCACCACCGTCACGCCGCCATCCGCATTCAGCCGCGCGCTGTGCTTGTTCACGCAGATGTCGAAGTGCCGATAGTCGAGCGACTCCATCCAGTAATTGTTGAGCTGCACGTTCCAGAAATCGCAGTCGGGCACGGTGTCGACGTCGATCACCAGCGCCTCGTCGTCGGCGAGCGACCAGCACGAGTGGTAGTAGTAGATGTTCGGATCGCCACCGACCGACTGGCACAGCGCCTGGTCCGCAGGCGGCAGCGCGTTTACGTGCGAGCCGTAGCTCGCGGCCCAGTCGGCGAACAGCTTCGCCGTCTGCTCGACGAACTGCGCGGCGCGCGTGAGGCCGCCCTGCAGCACGAGCGGATCGAGCGGCGCCGGGCGATCGTGCGCGCCGATGCGTTCGATCTTCAATTGCGCGGGCGTCTCCGCGCGCCGGTCGAGGAAAGTCTGACGCACCAGCAGCGCGTTCGTACCCGGCTCCATGCGCACCCAGTTGCCCGCGCGCGGCGTTTCGCTCAGCACGATCTCGAAGCTGCCGTCCGGCGCGAGCTCGAGCTGCTTCGCGTCGAGAAACCCGGTCTGCAGCATCTTGCCGTCCGTCTCGTAACCGCCCTTCTGCGTGCCGAAGCTCAGGTATGCGACCGTGCCGCGCCGCCCCGTCACACGATATTCGCAGCGGCCGTCGAGGCGCGCGTACTGGTACAGGTTGTCGGGATTGTCGGCGCCGATCTTCGCGGTCTCGTGCGACGGCGAGAAGAAGCCGGGCCACGCGCCGTCCGCGAACTCGACGTGCATTTCGAGCGCGATGCGCATCAGCCGGCTCAGGTAGCGGAATCCTTCCGCGCGCGTGAGCGGATCGTCCGGCGCCTCGGCGCGCAGGATCTGCTCGCCGCTGCGTTTCAGGGTGTCGCAGAAATCGGCCCAGGTCTGGCCCGAAAGCAATTGCGTGGCGCGTGTGTCGTCCGTCATGTGTCGTCTCCGCCGATGGTCGAGCGCTCACCTTAAGCGAGCGCCTCGCGCGCCACTTCGTCCGGGTGGACTAAGGAAAGATCCGCTGCCCGCCGCGCCGCGTGTTAGTCCACCCGGACGAAGAACGGCACCGCCCTCGCTCGATACCGTTGGCGTCATGCACGAAACGCCGCACATGTCGCGCGGCGCCGGCATGCAACAAGGAGACGAACGATGTTGACCCACTTGGAGCGACTGGAGGCCGAAAGCATCCACATCATGCGCGAGGTGGTCGCGGAAAGCGAAAACCCAGTGATGCTCTATTCGATCGGCAAGGACAGCTCGGTCATGCTGCATCTCGCGATGAAGGCCTTCTACCCGGCGAAGCCGCCCTTTCCGCTGCTGCACGTCGATACGACGTGGAAGTTCCGCGAGATGATCGCGTTTCGCGACGAGACGGCCGCGCGCCTCGGCCTCGACCTGCGCGTGCACGTGAATCCCGACGGCGTCGCGAACGACATCAATCCGTTCACGCACGGCTCGGCCGTGCACACCGACGTGTGGAAAACGCAGGGACTCAAGCAGGCGCTCGACCACTACGGTTTCGACGCCGCGTTCGGCGGCGCGCGCCGCGACGAGGAGAAATCGCGCGCGAAGGAGCGCATCGTGTCGCTGCGCTCGGAGCAGCACCGCTGGGATCCGAAGCGCCAGCGTCCCGAACTCTGGTCGCTGTACAACGCGCGCAAGCGCCGCGGCGAAAGCCTGCGCGTGTTCCCGATTTCCAACTGGACCGAGCTCGACATCTGGCAATACATCCGGCTGCACGACATTCCGATCGTTCCGCTCTACTACGCGAAGGAGCGGCCGGTGGTCGAGCGCGACGGCGCGCTGATCATGGTCGACGACGAACGCCTGCCGCTGCGCGACGGCGAAGTGCCGCAGACGCGCAAGGTGCGCTTTCGCACGCTCGGCTGCTATCCGCTGACGGGCGCGATCGACAGCGACGCGAGCTCGCTCGACGACATCCTGCAGGAAATGCGCGACACGCGCACGTCCGAGCGCCAGGGACGACTGATCGACAGCGATTCGGCCGGTTCGATGGAAAAGAAGAAACAGGAGGGATATTTCTGATGGCACACGTACTCACCGCCCCCGAGGCACTTGCGCACACGACGCCCGACATGCACTCCGACGATGCGCAACCGAAGGACCTGCTGCGCTTCATCACGTGCGGCAGCGTCGACGACGGCAAGAGCACGCTGATCGGCCGTCTGCTCTACGAATCGAACCTGCTGTTCGACGATCAGTTGACCCAGCTCGAAGCCGATTCGAAGAAGGTCGGCACGCAAGGCGGCGAACTCGATTTCGCGCTGCTCGTCGACGGCCTGTCGGCCGAGCGCGAACAGGGCATCACGATCGACGTCGCGTACCGCTTCTTCGCGACCGCGCGACGCAAGTTCATCGTCGCCGATACGCCCGGCCACGAGCAGTACACGCGCAACATGATCACCGGCGCGTCGACCGCCGATCTCGCGGTGATCCTGATCGACGCGCGCAAGGGCGTGCTCACGCAAACGCGCCGCCACAGCCATCTCGTCGCGCTGATCGGCATCAAGCGCGTCGTGCTCGCAATCAACAAGATGGACCTGGTCGACTACGACCGCGCCGTGTTCGAGCGTATCGATGCCGACTACCGCGCGTTCGCGGCCGAACTCGGCCTCGACGAAATCGTCAGCATTCCGATGTCCGCGCTGCGCGGCGACAACGTGATCGCATCGAGCGAGCGGATGCCATGGTACGCGGGCCCCCCGCTGATGCGGCATCTCGACACGCTGCCGCTCGTCGAGCGCGTGACGCGCGACGAGCCGTTCCGGCTGCCCGTGCAATGGGTCAACCGTCCGCACCTGAACTTCCGCGGTTATGCCGGCAGCATCGCGTCGGGCGAAGTGCGCGTCGGCGAACGCGTGCGCGTGCTGCCGTCCGGCAAGGAGAGCCGCGTTGCGTCGGTGATCACGCCGGCCGGCGAAGCCGATGTCGCGCGCGCCGGCGAAGCGGTGACGCTCACGCTCGCCGACGAGATCGACGTGAGCCGCGGCGACATGATCGCGCGTGCCGACGCGCCGCCGGAAGTCGCCGACCAGTTCGAGGCGACGCTCGTGTGGATGCACGACGAACCGCTGCTGCCGGGCCGGCCGTATCTCGTGAAGCTCGGCACGCAGACGGTCGGCGCGACCTGCGCGACGCCGAAGTACAAGATCGACGTGAACACGCGCGAGCATCTCGCCGCGCGCACGCTCGCGCTGAACGAGATCGGCGTGTGCAACCTGAGCTTCGACCGGCCCGTCGCGTTCGATCCGTACGACCTGAATCGCCACACCGGCGGCTTCATCGTGATCGACCGCTTCACCAACGACACGGTCGGCGCCGGGATGCTGCACTTCGCGCTGCGCCGCGCGCACAACGTGCACTGGCAGGCCGTCGATGTCGACCGCGACGCGCGCGCGGTGCAGAAGGCGCAGACGCCGCGCATCGTATGGCTGACCGGGCTGTCGGGCGCGGGCAAGTCGACGATCGCGAACCTCGTCGAGCGGCGCCTGCATGCGCTCGGCAAGCACACGTACCTGCTCGACGGCGACAACGTGCGGCACGGCCTGAACCGCGATCTCGGCTTCACCGAGGCCGATCGCGTGGAGAACATCCGGCGCGTGGCCGAAGTCGCGCGGCTGATGCTCGATGCCGGGCTCATCACGCTCGTGTCGTTCATCTCGCCGTTCCGCGCGGAACGCGACATGGCGCGCGCGCTGGTTCGTCCCGACGAGTTCGTCGAAGTGTTCGTCGACACGCCGCTCGCGGTCGCCGAGGAACGCGATCCGAAGGGGCTGTACAAGAAGGCGCGCAAGGGCGAACTGAAGCACTTCACGGGAATCGACTCGCCGTACGAGCCGCCGGCGCAGCCGGAACTGCGCATCGATACGGTGGCCGAGTCGCCGGAGGCCGCGGCGGAACGCATCGTCGCGTACCTGCTGCGCGAACGCACCGCGTAAGCGGCGCCGGGGGCTGCGCACGCTGCGTCGCTCCGGCACGGCCCGCGTCGTCTACTCCGTTCGGATGACGCGGGCGGCTGGCCTGTCGGTATGCTGGCTCGGGAGCATTCACCCCGACCCAGGAGAACACGAGCATGCGGATCGCGCTGGCGCCCGGCGACACGGCCGCACACGACAGCTTCGACGACGCGGCATGGACGGCCCGCGAACTCAGCGCGTGGCTCGGGCTCGTCTATCAGGGCCCGTCCGAGACGACGCCTTGGGCGGGCTTTCTCGAAGCGATGCGCGTGCGGCTCGACGCGAGCTTCACGACGCTCGTGCTGCGCAGCCCGCGCGGCACGCGGCGCGGGCTCATCATCAACGCATCGACCCACGGCCCGCTGCTGCCCGGCGAACCATCGTACAGCGAAGAGTTCTACGCGCTGTGCCCGTTTCTCGACCACCCGCCCGGCCAGGTGTTCACGGCCGACACGCTGTTCGGCGCGACGCGCTGGTGCGCGCACGATTTCTACCGGCAATACCTACAGCCGCTCGACCTGCGCTTCATCCTCGGCGCGAATCTGCGCGGCGAGCGCGGCGTCGAGTGCGCGTTCTTCGTGAGCCGCCCGCATCATGCGCGCGACTTCGACGCGGCCGAACGCGCGCAGGTCGCGACGCTGCTGCCGCACCTGCAGCGCGCGGTCGAGCTGCACGCGGCGCTCGACGTGCTCGACGCCGAACGCGCGCTGTACGCGGGCACGGTCGACCGGCTCGACGTCGGCACCGCGATCCTCGACGAGGACGGTCGCGTGATCAAGCACAACCGCATCGCCGAGCGGCTGTTCGAGCAGCAGGACGGCCTGTGCCTGCGCCAGGAGCGGCTCCATGCATCGTGCCCGCTCGACGAGCGCCGGCTGCAGAAGGCGCTGCAGGCCGCGCTCGAGCATTTCCGCGCGGGTGCGCTCGGCCGCATCGAGGCCACCACGCTGTCGCGCCCCGGCGGCGCGATGCCGTTGAACGTGCTGCTGCGCCCGCTCGCGCCCTTTCACGGCGCGGAGGACCGCCAGCACCGGCCGGCCGTCGCGGTGTTCGTCCGCGATCCGGCGTCGTCGCCGCAGACCTCGCGCGACATGCTGCACCGGCTGTTCCGCCTCACGCCGATGGAAACCGAGATCGCGCTGCTGCTCGTCGACGGCCTGACGCTCGACGAAGCGGCCGCCGCGACCGGCATCACGAAGAACACCGCCCGTGCGCATCTGCGCGGAATCTTCGCGAAGACGGGCGCGACGCGGCAGGCCGTGCTCGTGAAGATGCTGCTGAACAGCGTCGTGTCGATGGCATAGCGGGCCGCGTACGAGGCCGGCAGGTTGCCGGAGCGAAGTCCGCCGCAGAGCAGCACCGAGCGGCATGCCTGCCAACCCACGTCATCCGTCATCAGACGTGATCGCGCACGGCGACAACGTCCCGACATTTCCCGATTTTTGAATACGCTCCGGGTAAACCCGTGACGTCATATCAGGATCTCAAGCGTACCATGTCATACGACAACATACTACTTAGATCCCCACCCGACGCGAACGCGGGCCGCTGCCCCGTTCGCCGCCCGCCCGGAGACTCCCTTGACCTCGCCCGCCCTGCCCGGCCGCGCCCCGCTCGCATCCGCCACCTCGAAAGTGAAATGGCACGTGCTGCCGCTCGTGTCGATCATGTTCATCGCGGACGATATCGACCGCTGCCGACGGCCTTCGGCTATCTGAAGCAACATACGGGTTCGATCGCGGGCGGCCGGGATGCGCTCGCGATCGCGTTCCTAGTCGCCACGGTCGCCGCGCCGTTCGCGCGCACGCGCCGCGCAGCGATCCGCCGCGCGGCCTGCCGACCGGCGAGTCCTTCACGCACACCGCAATGCTCCGCCATGCCGAACACTGACCGCCTGACCGTCGTCGTCCCGAATGCCGTCGACGGCGACCTCGCCACGTTCTCGCTCACGTCCGACGGCACGCTCGCGCCGCTCGCCCGCTACCCGGCCGGCGACGTCGCGATGCCGGTCGCCGTGCAACCCGATCGCGCGCGGCTGTACGTCGCGACGCGCGGCGAGCAGCCGACGATCGTCGCATTCCGCGTCGCCGCAGCCACCGGCGCGCTCGCCCGCATCGGCGCGACCGCGATCGACGCGAGCCTCGCCTACCTGTCGCTCGACCGCAGCGGCCGCTGGCTGCTCGGCGCGTCGTACGGCGGCCATTCGTTGAGCCTCTACGACGCCGCGCGCGTGCGCGACGGCGACGGCGCAGCGCTGCAGGTCGCGCACGGCATCGCGAACGCACATGCGGTCGTCGTGTCGCCGGACAACCGCTTCGCGTACGTGAGCTCGCTCGGCTCGGACCGGATCTTCACGTTCGCGCTGATCGAGGATGCCGGCGGCCTGCGTGCGGTCGAGCACGGCGAAACGCGCGTGCCGGGCGGCTTCGGGCCGCGCCACCTGCGCTTCGCGCGCGACGGCCGGATGCTGGTCGCGGTCGGCGAATTCCAGGCCACGCTCGCGACCTTCGCGCGCGACGCCGACAGCGGCCGCCTCGGCGACGCACGGGTCAGCGCGCGCCACCCGGCCGTCGCCGGCCTCGCGCAAGGCCATGCGCGCCCGCCCGCGCCGACCGGGGCCGCCGTGTGGGCTGCCGATCTCCACCTGACGCCCGACGAGCGCTTCGCGTATGTGAGCGAACGCACGTCGAGCCAGTTGCTCTGCTATCGCCGCGATGCGGACGGCGCCTTCGAACCCATACACGCGACGGCCACCGAAACGCAGCCGCGCGGCTTCGCGATCGATCCGTCGGGACGCTGGCTCGTCGCGTGCGGCGAGCAGTCGGAATACGTGTCGGTGTACGCGATCGCGCCGGACGACGGCACGCTGGCGTTGCACGCCCGCGTGCCGGGCGGCCGCGGGGCGAATTGGGTGGCGATCGTCTGACGGGTCCATCGACCGATGGATCCCATGATCGCTTCATCGACGCCGGGCGCACGACCGGCACCGGCCCGCGCCGCCCGGCGCGCAGTCAGCGCCGCTCGCTCGGCGCGACGCCGGTCCAGCGCTTGAACGCACGCGTGAAATTCGCGCGGTCGGTATAGCCGATCCGCGCCGCGATCTCGTCGACCGGCAGGCGCGTGCCCTCGAGCAACCGGAGCGCATCGCGCAGCCGGATCTCGTCGAGCAGCGCCGAATAGGTCGCACCGAATTCCGCGAGCTTGCGTTTGAGCGTGCGCGCCGACACATGCAGTTCGCGCGCGACCTCGTCCACCGACGGATATCCGGTGTCGCCGCAGATCAGCAGGTTGCGCACGCGCTCGACGATGCTTTCCGCATAGCCGAGCCGCGCGAGTTCGGCCTCGCATTGCTGGACGATCATCTGCGCGGTCTGCGCGTTCGCGGTGCCGATCGGCTCGTCGAGCAGCGCGGCGTCGCAGCGGATGCGGTTCGCGCTCGCGTCGAAATGACAGCGCGGCAGCCGCGCGCGATAGCGCTCGAACCACGGCGGTTCGGGCCATTCGAAATGCAGCTCGGCGCGCGACTGCAGCGTGCGCCCCGGCGCGGGATCGAGCAGCGAGTTGAACAGGATCGCCGTCTCGACCAGGAAGTTCTCCACCGCGAACTGGCGCAACCGGCCGAGCGGAAACGCCTCGAGCACGTCGATGTCGACTATCCCGTCGAGCTCAGCGAGCCGTACCGAAAAGAACGGCACGCGCGTCGGCAGGTAGCGGATGCCGAGCGCGATCGCCTCGCCGAGCGTTGCGCAACTCATCAGCCCGAAGCCGATCAGCCCGGATTTCGTGAGGCTGCTGCGCAGGCCGATCTCGATCGCGATCGACGGATCGCCCGTCGCCTCGAGCAGGTTGAACACGATCGCCGCCTGCTGCAGCGGCGTGATGCGCGCGTCGGGCTGCGCGAGCCGCTCGCGCTCGACGCCCGAGCCGGCGAGAATCCGGCCGCCATCGATGCCGCGCTCCTCGGCGAGCATCAGCATGAACAGCGCATACGCGGACGATACCGTCGCCTTGTTCAGCTGGCGCGCGGCATCCGGGGCGGACAGGGCCATGCGGCGGACTCCGGAGCGGTTTCGGCGGATTGTAGCGCTGCTGGCCCGCAATGACACCGCAGCGGCATTCTAGCCGCCCGATGCGGCATCGCACGCCCGCGCACCGGCCACCGTGACCCGAAATGACACCATCATTGGCACCGGCGGCCCTCGCATGCGCTCCGGGGCGCGCCTATGCTTGTCACATCGGCATTGCGCCCCACTCTTTCCGCACGGATTCCGGTCGATGAGCCAACCCGCACGAACCGTCTTTCGCCACGACGCCGACAAGGTCGCGTATGTCCGCCGCGAGGTCAACGCCGCGAGCGACGCGATCCGCGCGCGCTTTCCGCTGCTCGACAACCAGAACCTCGTCGGCGCGACCGTGATGGCCGTGTCGGTGGGCGCGATGCTCGCGATCGCATGGCTGTATGCGCGCAGCGCGATCGCGTGGTACGTCGCGTTGCCGCTCGCCGCGTTCGTCACGTCGCTGATCCACGAACTCGAGCACGACCTGATCCACCTGATGTACTTCAAGAAGACGCCGTGGGCCTATCACCTGATGATGGCGCTGTGCTGGCTCACGCGGCCGGGCACGATCAACCCGTGGACGCGCCGGCGCATGCACCTGCATCACCACAAGGTATCGGGCGGCGAATCGGATCTCGAGGAATTCGGCATCACCAACGGCGAACGCTGGGGCGTGAAGCGGCTGCTGATGATCGCGGACGGCATGCTCGCCGTCGTGCTGCGGCCGGATGCGATGCGCCGCAAGGTCAAGCAGTACGTGGCCGCGCAGCCGGTGCAGGATGCGGCCGAGCGTGCGCAGTTGCGCATCGAGCAGGTGTCGTCCTACATGCCGGTCGGTCACGCGTACTACGCGCTGTGGCACGCGTTCATCGTGTATCACGCCGGCCTGTTCGCGTTGCATGCGTTCGGCTACGCGGTGACCGTGCCGGCCGTCGTCGAGCGCGTGATGAGCGTCGTCGATTTCCTCGCGGTCGTGTGGCTCGGGCCGAACTTCGTGCGCAGCTTCTGCATCAACTTCGTCAGCTCGAACATGCATTACTTCGGCGACATCGATTCGCGCAACGTGATCCAGCAGACCCAGGTGCTCAACCCGTGGTGGATGCTGCCGTTCCAGCTGTTCTGCTTCAACTTCGGCAGCACGCACGCGATCCATCACTTCGTGGTGCGCGATCCGTTCTACATCCGGCAGCTGACCGCGCGCACCGCGCATGCGGCGCTGCGTGAAGTCGGCGTGCGGTTCAACGATGTCGGCACGTTCAGGCGAGCCAATCGCTGGGGCGCGTATCGTCCGATTCACGGTGCGCGCGGCGCGCAGCGGGCCGACGCGTAACGGCGGGCGGCGCGGCTCGCCGCGCGGGTCCCCGCGGGTCCCGTCAGTCGGTCAGTCGATTAGCTGGTCAGTCGGTCAGTCCTTCAGCGCCGATCGCCGGCATCGGTCCCTGCCCGCGGATCCATGCCCGGTTCGCGAGTTCGGCCATTTCCTTGTCGCCGCGGCTGTCGCCGTACGCGAACAGCTTCGCGGGCGGCTGATTTCCCCACCAGCCGCGCAAGCGCACGACCTTCTGCGGGCCCCAGCAGTTCTCGCCGTTCAGCCGCCCGGCAAACGCGCCGCGCTCGAACGCGAGGCGCGTCGCGAGCACCGTGCCGATGCCGACCGTCTTCGCCCACTTCTCCAGATACAGCGACGGCGACGCGCTGACCAGCACGACTTCATGCCCGCGCGCCTGATGCTCGCGCACCCGTTCCAGCATGTCCGGACGCACGAGGTTCGGCAGATAACCATCGACGAAGCGGCGCGCGAGCGCGTCGAGCGCGTCCTCGCGGATCGGCCCGAACGCGAACCAAGCGAACTTCGCCTTCGCATCGCCGCGCGACAAGAGGCCCGCCTTCATCGCGACGATCCACGGCAGCGCGCGCAGCCCGGCCCATGCGAAACGCGGCGTGCCGACCGCGTAGCGGACGAAATGACGGAAGCTGTCGGTGGTCGTGATGGTGCCGTCGAAATCGAATGCGGCGACGATGCGGTCGGTCATGGAGAGGCGGGAAAGCGGTGAGATGCCCGGGAAGATAGCAGAGTCGGGACGCCGTGCGTGCGGGCGCGGGCGTGAGTTGAGGGCACGGCTCTTCCGCGGCGGCTGCATTCGGACGACGCAGGGCCGCCGCGCGAGCCGCGGGAGGCGGCTTCCCGGTTAATTTCAGTGGCTCGCCAAAGAGAGTGGCGGGAGGCCGCCAGAGTTTGCTATACTTTCGGTCTTCCGGAGAGATGGATGAGTGGTTTAAGTCGCACGCCTGGAAAGCGTGTATAGGTTAATCGCCTATCGGGGGTTCGAATCCCCCTCTCTCCGCCAGAATTTCCCTCTGCGCCTTATCTGGCGGGCTTCTAGTCAGATCCTCCCACAAAGATTCCCACAAGTGGGTTAGGTGTTTCAGGCGCCGACGAGCAAACGGCCCCGAAGGGCCGCGTCTGCCGATTCCATCCTCGAAAAGCTACCCCGACTTTGTTCGCGAATCAGCGGAACGAGACACTAGAAAGGGAGACCCGTAGCTCGTCGAATTTCACTCGGGCCGCCACTCTCTCATCGTCCAGAAATTGCGCAACGTCGCGAATATCCGCTACCCACCTATTCGCACGCTTCTGCATAGGAATCGGGAACCGTCCGGCGCATATCTCATTGTATGCAGTCTGCTTCGCATAGCCGATCGCCTCGCAGACTTCGTCCAGCGAGAGTACCAATTTGCAGTCGAACTGCCCCATAAGTAAAAACAGCGATTTCATCGAGCCCTCCTTTGCCTCGCACCGCGGTCATCACAGACCGCAAAGACGAATTAGCATCATTCGTATGCCGGGAATATCTCCTTCGCCGCTCTGGATGCCCATATGAGGTGATAGGCAAGTTTATCGAGCGATGCCTTGATCTCCTCGTACGTCGGCTTGCTGGCCGCGCGGAAATCAACACCATCGATGACATCGGCCAACGGGGCACCCTGAATGGGTTTCTCACGGCGTCGGCCTTTCCGAAGTTGGCGCGTCGGCATGTGGATGATCTCAGCCATGCCCCACCTCCGTCGACGAATTGAGTTGATCAAGACCTACAATCGCTTCCCGTTGGATGATCGCAGCCGCGTACGAGATACGCTCGAGCTTCGTCCGCACGTCAACTTCATCCACGCAAATCCTGAGGATCACCGCCGCGGCGGCTTCGATGGTCACGATGTCAGTCATGGCGCTCCTCCCGAGTACCATGCGCCTCGGCCCGGCCCGTGTACCCCGCGTCTTCGACGAAGTCATATATAAAATCGCTCAGGCATTCGACTGCGCCAGCCAAGTTTTGCTTTGTCCAGTTGTCCAAGCTGGCGATCTCTATCCCGTCATCGTCATCGCTGATCGAGTTGTGAAGAATGCGACCGATCGCGGCAATAGCCCGGGACGCACGCGCTATCTCGTTTATTGCGCCGGTCCTTACCCGAATGAACTCCGGTTCGTCGACAGCGACCCAGCGATCTGCAGTCAGAGATGGACGCTTATCCATGACGGACCTCCATCGCTTCACTGAGCGCTGCACCTTCCGAGCCACAAGCCGAGACCGCCAACCACGCAGCCAGATCGCGCGGCGTAAGAGACCCATCAACGGCGCTCCACTGAAGGGCCTCGACGATCCGGCGCAAGCCATACGGGTCGATCACGCGGGCGTTGTTGAGGGCGCCCTCGACGGAGATGGTGCATTGCTTGCCGTCTGCATCCTCGAGGACAACAAATGCCCCGTCATCGTTGCGCAGGCCAATGTTGTCGCCGCGCCAAATGAGGTTAGCCATGACGCACCTCCATGCGAACGAGCATGGCAATAGCCACCAGCGCGGCGCCGGCAATGTCTAGCGATTCCTGGTAGGTGCGCGCGAGGGCTGCATTACGCAGTGCATCTCGCGTGATCTGGTCGATAAGGGTTTGGGTGCTCAGAGGGCGAGCAGATGCATTGGAAGACATGATTGGTCCTTTGTGTGCAAAGAACCTGCGTCCTCATCGCCAAATGAGGGTGGGCAGGCAGATAGCGAGGTTGGCGAACCGGACACAAAGGAAACCGGCAGACCCGAAGGTCTCCCCACCACTGCCCGCCCGTTGAACTGGACGCACACATAGTGTACAGACGAAAAAATACCGCCATATGGCGGTCGTCGTCCGCCTTTGTGAAATCAGGTCGCCAAACCCGGTGCCTGTTGTCTCAGGCACGCCGAAAGATTATGTCCGGCACGTTACGTCGTCAAGCGGAACTTTGTAAACCCGAGCTGGGCACGTGACGTGTGTCACTTCCTCTTTCGCGATCGCTCATTAGACGTCCCGCTGCTCTGCCCTCTGATCTCCGGCTGCTTTCCCAGCAGAAATTCACGGAGGCTGCTTTGCTTCTGCTCACCCGGCAGCGTAACGGTACGCGTCGGGTACGATTTCCGAGCACGGCCGACCGGATCGACCGTCGGTGCTTGCACCGGCCGTACTTCCTTCGCCAACAGGAACTGCTCAAGTGACTCGACGTCGTAGACGAAGGTCTTGTGGCCAAGCTTGTATCGACGGATGATCTCGCCCCGCCGATCGATTCGACTGATCGTGTTTTTAGGAACCCCTAGAATGGAGGCGGCTTCAGTAGCACTAACGCGCTTCTTTTGCAGAATGCTCACGGCGCTCTCCACAGTTCAGACAGGAGCATTCTATGACTACCGCGAAGCCAAAACTGATACCGTTAAGCGTCTGGGCCGAGCAAACGTTCGGCGAGTATGCTCCCCATCGCAACACGCTGCTGAGCTGGGTGAAAAATGGGAAGATCCGCCCCTTCCCGAAGAAAGTCGGGCGCCGGTACTTTGTGACACCCGAAGCTGAATACGTCGACCCGATCGCGGACAAGATTCAAAGGATGATCGACGGGTGTTGAACCCGAGATACTTACATAGGTGTCCAATGGAAACAAAGAGTGACCTATTCCTTACCGCCGATGAAGTTGCAGAGCTCACCGGTATTCGCATGGGGCGCCGCGGCAAATCTCGTGAGGAACTGCAAGTCACATGGCTGCGCACTTCCGGAATTTCTTTCTGGGTGAACGCACGTGGCCGCCCGATCATCGCTCGCGCCAGAATTACGGGGCAGTCAACGGAGCCGCCACCAAGGCCAAAGTGGCAACCCGCCGTGCTCCGAGTTTCGGCAAATGAAGAAACATCGGATCGATAGCTAGCAAGTTCGACAGATAAATGTCGCTCGCGCACATCACTGATCCGAATTTTCTTACGCCTACGCGCGCGAGGCGACCATGAAAAAGCCCGCCGAAGCGGGCCCAAAATTTCACAGTTAGCAGCGATCCACCAAGTAACGCCAAACCTCAACGAGATAATTGGTTGCTAGGATGAAATACGCTGCGTGTACTGCGAATGATGCGATGTTTTTGATGGTCTCCATTTTTCTGGGACTCCGTACACAGTCCTGAAAGCAAACGCTACGGACGTCACTTACCGCGCTGGAGGTAGTCGCTCGACTCCCCTCCCAGTGGCCGTAGTCGTCTCCCAGGACGATCGCCATCCTACAGACGCTGCTCCGTTCTGTCGAAATTAACGTGTCCGGATGGGGTGTACCCGTTCTTGACTGTCAGGTGCTGCGCGCCAAAGTGTCAGAATAGAGTTGATATTGAAATTTATTGACACCATTCGTGAAGGGTCTAGAATCCATCCTGACACTTCCTGATACGAACGGGGTACATATGAGCAAGCGAATCGGTTATGTGCGCGTTTCGAGCGTCGACCAGAACACTGAGCGGCAGCTCGACGGAATCCAAGTCGACAAGACATTTACCGACAAGGCGAGCGGCAAGAGCACCGACCGGCCGCAGCTTGCCGCGGCGCTGGACTACCTTCGTGACGGCGATACGCTAATCGTGCACAGCATGGATCGCCTGGCCCGGAACACCGAGGACTTGCTACGCATCGTGCGCGAGCTGACGGCCAAGCAGGTATCGGTGGAGTTCGTGAAGGAGCGCCTGACGTTCACCGGCCAGGACGATCCGATGTCACACCTGATGATGACGATGCTCGGCGGCTTCGCTCAGTTCGAGCGTTCGCTGATTCGTGAGCGGCAGCGTGAGGGCATCGCGATCGCTAAGGCGAAGGGCGTCTACAAGGGCCGTGCGCCGTCCCTCAACGCCGCACAGATCGAGGCGCTACGCACGCGGGCGGCTGCCGGCGAGAAAAAGGCCGTGCTAGCCCGTGAGTTCGGAATCAGCCGCGAGACGCTTTATCAATATCTTCGTGCATCAACCTCTTCGTAGACCTAAAAATTTGTGTTAGAGGGGTTGTATACGTAGACAGTAGGCTGTATTATTGGACTTGCTGGGATCGAGGTAGTGCGGCGTTGGACCCTACGGGGTCGGGAGGAAGCCCTCCGCACAAGCAGATCCCTAAGTCTCCAGATGGGGAAGCGATATGAGCAACGCTCACGCTTCCCTTTTCTGTATGTGGCGCGTGAGCCTTGAAACCTTCAAGGAGTCACGCATGACGTCACAACCTTCTTCGCGCGCCCTGCGTCCTGCAGCGGCTGCCCAAAAGCTTGGTATCGCAACGAGTACGTTGTGGGCCAAGGTACGCAATGAGCCGGATTTCCCCCGGCCCATCAAAGTCAGCCCGCGTGTGACGATCTTCACCGAATCCAGCCTCGATACCTGGCTCGCAGAACGGGTCCAGTCGATCAAGGTTTGATCCATGTCTAGCCCTTCCAAACGGCAAACCATGAGCCTCGACGCTCTGCGCAAGCTCGTCCTCGATTCCCTCAAATCTGGCCCACGGCACACGTACCACTTGCGGTCGCTTGGCTGCAGCCATCCCGCGGCGCGCGTCCAGGAACTGATCCGCATGGGGTTCCCGATCGCATCGAGCCGCATCACGGCGACCGACTCTGACGGCTTCACGCATCACGGCGTGGCCCTCTATGAACTGCTAGGCGACAAGCCGCAAATGGACCTATTCGACGACTTGAAGGCCGCCTGAGAGCGTTCAGGAGAAAGTATTTCGGCTTTTGATTTAGGACTACGTAAAGGAGTGGTGAATGCAAGTAGCAACTTTTGAAAGGAAGTACGACGGCTCGATGGGCTTAACTTTCGTAGCAAATCTAGACCGCATGACGATGGACATGTTCAAGTCCGTCTACGGCGGAGAGCGCGCATTAGACCAAGATGCCGCTCGCTGCGTCAACGTACCGGAAGGTTTCATGGTCTGGCGCACAGCCCGTGGCGCCTTGATGGCAATCAAGGCGGATTAACGACCCTGACAGCCGACGGGATGCATCCGCTCCGCGGCCGGCACTCCGAAACCACACAGTGAGGCAACTTTGGAAGAACGAGAAATGAACGAGGGCAAGACAGAAACGCCGGAACATGCAAAAGAGAACGTTGCGACGACGACCGGAGGCTACGGCATTCCTGTAGGCGGCTATAGCCAAACTTCGAGTCCCGGCTATCAATCGGAAATCGCGGAGGTGAGCCATGACTGATCGCGTCACAACGTGGCCCGGATCTATTCCCCAAGAGCTGGACGTCATGCGCAACGGCAAATACGCGATGGTCGGCATCGCGAAGCTCGCTGCTGCCATGCTCGGCACTTCGACGGTCGTCAACGGATTGGCGGCGGTTCCGACGACGCCAGCGGGCCTTACTGTCAACGTGACGGCGGGTGAGATTTACTCTCTGATCAACGTCGACAGCACGGCGCAATCGTCGTTGGCTGCCGACACGACGCATCAGATTCTGAAGCAAGGCATTTCCCTCGATGCGGTCAACCTGTCGTGCCCGGCTCCGGGCACTTCCGGGCAGTCGATCAACTACCTGATCCAAGCGACGTATCAGGACAGTGACACGGACCTCAACGTGCTGCCCTACTACAATGCGTCCAATCCGACGCAGGCATGGAACGGCCCGAACAATAGCGGCACCCCGCAAGCGACGACTCGCAAGGGCATCGTTGTCCTTTCGGCCAAGGCTGGCACGGCGGCCACGACTGGTTCACAAACCACGCCAGCTGCCGATTCGGGCTACACCGGCCTGTGGGTTGTGACGGTTGCCAATGGCCAAACCACGATCACCGCAGGCAACATCGTCCAAGCGACGAACGCGCCGATCCTGCCTGCCGATCTGCTGCATTCGATCCAAGCATCTTCGCTGATCGTCGGAACCGATACGGGCGCCGCGAATGCGTGCGTCGTCAACTATACCTATCCCGTCACGGCGCTAACCGATGGCATGGTGCTGTGGTTCAAGGCCAAAGCAGCGAATACGGGCGCAACGACGCTCAATGTGAATGGCCTCGGCGCACAGCCGATTGTCGGCGGCAACCATTCTGCGCTGCAGGGCGCCGAACTCGTCGCCAACGGGAAAGCTCAGGTCGTTTGGAATGCCACACTCACCTCGTTCGTGCTGATCGAATGTACGGGGGCAGCGGTTCAAGTCGCCCCCGCCACGCAGAGCCAGCATGCGGTGCAGTTGGGGCAAAAGGGAATTTCGCGCTTCACATCCAGCGGCACTTTCACGGTGCCGGCTGCAGTCACGACAATCTATGTCAGCGGGTGTGCTGGCGGCGGTGGCGGCGCGGGAGGAGCAGGAAACAACGGCGGCCAGCCGACGTATGGCGTCGGTGGTGGCGGCGGTGGTGGCGGTGGTGCGGGCCAATCCATCATTCGCCAAGCTTTCACCGTGACGCCAGGACAAAACATTTCGATCACTATCGGAGCTGCTGGATCTGCTGGATCGGGGCAAGCTAGCACCGGCACGGCTGGCGGAAATACCGTTATCGGCTCGCTAATCACACTGCCTGGTGGCGGCGCCGGCTCGCCGGGCTCTTACCCATCCGGAAACACGGTGACTGGTGGTGGCGGCGGTGGTGGCGGCGGAAACGGCTACCCTCCCGGCCAGACAGGAAGCGATGGGAATCTAGTCGGAAACGGCGGCATGGGGGGCGGTAGCCCATTCGGCGGCGCTGGGGCGGGGAGTAAAGCGGGCACTACCACTGGTGCAATGGGCGTTGGCGCGGGTGGCTATGGCGCGGGCGGCGGCGGTGGCGGCGGAAGCTATGGAACGTCATCCGGTACCGGCGCAGGCGGCGGAGCCGGTTCTCCCGGCATAGCAATCATTGAATGGTGATCGAAATGGCGAACTACGCAATCGTTCAAAACGGGACGGTCAAGAACGTGGTCGTATGGGACGGCAATGCAGCCGAATGGCAACCCCCGAACGGCTATGAGGCAGTGCTGATCCCTGCCGATACCCCTGCAGGTATCGGCTATTCCTACGACGGAACCCAGTTCAGTCCGCCGGCATAGGCTTCAGCCAGCCGCCTTCGGGCGGCTTTCCTAAAACATATGTCGTCGCACTAATCGCGGCGAAAGGAAGATCATGATCGAGGCCTATTCGATTGGTGTCAGGCTCAAGCTGAACGACTTGGTCACGCCGCAGCTTCTGAAGCTGGCCGACGAGCTCGCCAAATATGATTCCCTGGTATTGAAAGTAAACAAACACCTGGGGGCGATGGGCGCAAGGGCAGCGGGGATTCGGAATCTCGCTGATGCGTCGAAGATGCTCGCTGCCAATATGGCGGCGATCAAGGACGCGTCGGCGCTCGCGGAAAAGAGCCTACTTGGGGTTCGCATGGCATTGCCTGCTGGCGGATTGGGTATTGAGGCCGAACTGATTGCTGCCAATGTGCAGGCGCGCTCCCTAGCGGCGACACTCACTGGAATCCGAGGTGCTGGCAGGATTCCGAACGGAGGTGGTGGCGCGCTCCCAGGCTCGGGCGGCGGCGGTCGTCATGGCGGCCGAGTTCATGGCGGCAACCTCCACGTTGGATCAAATGGCGTCGGGGTTGGCGGCATCGGCATCGGCTTGATGGGTGACGCACTCGTACCGCTCGGCGCCGCAATGGTAGCCGGATATGTCGGCAAGCAATTCTACGAAGGCGCGAAGGACTATCAGGACGCCTTCATGCGCTTCAAGTCGCTCAATTTGGGTGACAAGACGAACGCTGAGGCGAATAAATTCGCCAGCAGCGCGCGCATTGCGCCGGTCAGCAAAAGTAAGCGATTTTGAGGAACGCCACCCCATGAAGACCTACTGCGGTGCCGAGACACGCGCGGGAACCCCCTGCAAACGCTCACCACTGGCCGGAAAGCGGCGCTGTCGGTTGCACGGCGGCCTGTCGACGGGGCCGCGATCGATAGAAGGCAAGGCGAAATCCGCCGCTAACGGGCTGATGCCGAAGCGGAAGCGAACCCCATGAGAGGTTAGCAAAAGATGACTCTCAGGCCGATAAATCCGTGCGCCGGCGCGGACTTGATGCCCCGCACAAATCTGGTTTCCACTCGTGTTTCCACGGTGTGGGGGCTTTTTGAAATTAACCCCATGAAAGGCCCGCGTTTGAAACGCGACCCGACCTGACAAAACCTGACATTGAGGCAGTCGTGGCGAAAGAGAAGAAGGCACCGAAAGCGAATGTGACGAAGCCCGCGCCGGAGCGTAATCCGAACGAATATCAGATCATTCCGGAGGGCGACGATTTGCCCGTAGAGAGCGTTGCTAAGGTGGCGGCCAGCCCGATCGTTCGAGGCTCATCTGCGGCGCTCAAGTACGCTAGGCCGATCTTCGGGGAGGTCGACATTACGGCCTATACCAAGCGCGTGATCGATCAGACGGAAAAGGTTACGGCGGGTGATATGTCCTCTCTGGAGTCCACACTGACCGTCCAGGCGGGGACGCTCGACGCGATATTCAACCGGCTGGCTATCCAAGCTGCCCAGACGTCCTACGGGCCGACACAAGAAACGTTACTGCGGATGGCGCTGAAGGCTCAGGCGCAGTGCGCAAACACAATCAAGGTACTGGGCGAACTGAAGAACCCGCGATCGGTGGCATTCATCAGGCAGCAGAACAATGCGGCTGGTCATCAACAAGTGAATAACTGTGTAGCGCCTCCCGCTACTTCGCGCGTGCACGGAGAAAAGCCGTCGCAATCAAATGAACTATTGGAGCATCAGCATGGCGAATGGTTGGACGCCGGAGCGACGGGCGAAACAAGCCGAGGCAATCAAGCGGTGGAAGCCGTGGAGGCAATCCACGGGACCGCAGACCGACGAGGGTAAGGCTGTGTCATCGCAAAACGCCGTGAAGCACGGCCTGCGAGCGCGGGAATGGCTTGCGTACCAGAAGCGCATCAACGACCTGTTGCGCGCGTGCCGAGAGCGGCTAGGGCGGGTTTGAGGCTCCGCAGGTCGCCGCGTGCGGGGCCGGCTTGTTTTTGAGCATCAGACTTCCGTGAGTCCGAGCCATACACGACGGGTCACCTCCGTGACAAGAACACCATGGTTCTTAGTCACGGTCGCTGCCGCCTCGCTGGCCTTTTTTCGCACGTCCTCGGCGGTTTCGGAGCCCGACTCATAGTCGTACTCTGCGTTTGGCAAGTGATAGGTACCATTTCGACCAACGATCGTGCGGGAGAACCCCCTTTTCTTCATCGCTTCATGCAAATCGTCATAGTCAGCGTTCTCGTCGTGGAGTTCGACGCGAGTAGTAAACGAAGCCATTTCACATCCTATTTTGCGTATGGTTTTCGGCGCCCGCCACACCTCCGCCGGGAATCTCGGCGGGAATGAGACGCACAACCGCAACACTGAGACGAAATTTAGCCGTTGTGGGTGATTTGCTCTGGGACAACATTAAGGAGGGTTGCCTGATCCTGCCGGTACGAGGATCGATTCGCCTCGCAAAGCCGAACAGGCCAGCGATCCCGAACGCGCAACCAACTAAGACGGCCGCAACCATGTTAGATAGCGATGAGCAAAAGTGACGTTGCGGATTGTAGGCGGCTGCAAATTTTCCCGGTTGGGCAGTTGCTGACATCATCTTGGGGGATTTCGCCACCTTCCTTTCGTTTCGCTAGCTGCGGTCTCAGCCAGCTTAGCTAGTTCGTGGCGGATCTCGGCCATCAATCGACCGATAGGGGGCGGTTTTCGCTGCTATGCTGCAGCGGTAACGAAGAAGTAGAACCGCCGGCGGACCCGGCAAGCGAGAGACCATGAAAAGAATAGCCATTGTGGCCGTTTCTGCGGCCGTGGGGATCTTGACGGGCTGCGACGGCGCGCCGTCCACAAGCGCCGCTTCGCCGGCCGCTGATGCCCCGCGCATCGCCAGCTCCTACCTTCCGCCTGCTTCACCTCCTGAGCCGCCCAAGCCTGCGCCGCCATCACACAACTATGCGATGGAGGAAGATGGCCTGTACGGCTATCAGCCAGGCATAAGCGACGAAGAGCGCAGCCAAGGGGTGGCCACGAAAGCGCTCGTCATGATCCGCTACCGAGGCGAGAAAAACGGCACTTACGTGGTTGAAATGCCCAGTGATGCCGGCGCGGTTATGCGGATGGAGTGCAAGGTGCCCTGCGAATACGTGAAAACCAAAGTAATAGTAGGCGGCCAAGTCCTCAAAACAGAGACCGTGCCGAACGCGGCCGGCTCGCTGATGTCCGCGGTATTCGAGGATGCTTTGGGAGGCCAACTGAAGCCCTACGCCAAGCGAACTGGGTGACGCCGGTGGCATGTGGGGCTTTTGGTCGGTTACGCGGAGGATCTATGCGCCCTTTGTTCCGCATTCAAGAATGGCTGGCCGATCGCATCGGCTGGGTGCAATACCCCAAACCGAGGGTGCGAAGCCTGAGCGGGCACTCGCATGGCTGGCGGGCACGGTGGCAAGCCAGGCCGCCGATGAATCGCGCGCTGGCTCTAGTGATGCCTACGGCATGCCTGTTCGTGCCGTACATCGGGGTCTACCTCGCCATCCTCTGCGTGCTGTTCCTGTTCGCGTACTTCAGGCGGGTCTGAGGCTGCACATCGGCCGCGGGCGCCGCGCGGTTCAGCGTGTCGACGACCAGTAGCCCGCCACGCCCTCCGGCGGCTAGAACGGCCGCAGAAAGGTCGTTAATGTCGCTGACGTTGCGCAGATCCAGCGGCTGAGTGATGAATCGCAGGCGAGCGAGCAGGCCGCGCCGGATGTTGGCATCTATCTGGCGACCCACTCGCGTTTGAAACGAGGTTGGGTCGCATCACGTTTCTCGAGTTCGCGCGCTGAATTGCTGCGCGAACTCCGGTCGACCGCTTAGCAGTATAAGGCTGGACTAGACCAAACAGACAGCGTCAGATCGTCTGACTCAGTTCGGCCATCTGGAGTCATCCGTCGATAGCCACTCACCGCCGCTTGAACGGCCGGTGTGCTCTCGATCACGGACGTCATGCGGAAAGCGGAGTTAGCGGTTAATCGCGACCAAAGCGGTATTGCCTGCGCTAAAGGTAGTCACGACCACGGGCGGTGCTTCTCGTAGAGTGATTCGTATTCGGCCCATGCACGCGAGAGAGTCTCCGAGGTGTCCGGCGTGCAGACGCAAGCTTTCTCGCAGGCGAAACATGCCAATAGTATGCCGGCGCAGATAGTCAGGACGGCAGCCGGGGTCTTTTCGAGCAACGGCCGGTAGTGAACATAATGCTTGCCGTCCGCGTCCTTTGCCAGATAGTCGTCGACTGCAGAAAGGGTGGCGTGAAGCGCATGATGGGACAGGTGCCGATACAGACCGTCGTATGTTGCCAACGCTTTCCCACGGCGAGCGAATTCGTAAAAACCGATCTCCTTGGCCCCCGAGACGCGTTGAACGAACGCATCCAACGTCTCTCGATAAGGCTCGACGTTCGGATAATCCTTCGAGTTGAGCAGTGCGTTCGCATGCTTGAGCCGCATCGCATTGTCATGGCTCAGCAGCTCGTCCGGCATAACCGCGTTTTCCGCGATCGCCAGCATCACGAAGCACGTCTCGAACAGGCTCCGCGACAGAGTAAGCGATTCGATCGTCATCCCGCATTCAGTAAGCATGAGCCCAGCCTGAAAATGAGAAGCAGCACGAGCAAAGAACTGGGAGACAACGATCTGTCGCGACGCCCTAGCAAACGGCAAGAGCGCCGTGACGTCGAGCACGATGCGCATACATCGATCGCCAAACTGGAAGAGCTCGGCATGTTCCGCACGTAGCCGGCCGTGGAGAATCGAAGCGCCGTCACCCGCAAAGCCATATCGTTCGAAAGTGCTCATCTGCTAAAGAACCCGCCTTTGCGTGATGACAGTTCCTGCTGCATCAGTTCGAGCTGACTGGCGAGCGAGGTGACTTTCTCCGTCAGCCGGATCAGCGTGTCGAGTGTCGCCCGGGATCGGTCGACTGCGTTACGAGCTCGGGCATCCGCCAACTCGTCACCGGACGGAAGATAGACGTTGTCAGCGCTCTTCAGCGACTTCACCACCTCGTCCGTAAACCTCTCCGGATGGGCTCGCATGATCGTGACGAGCTCGCCAATCTCCCGGAACTCATCGGTACGCCAAGGCAGTGCCGCAACGACCTCAGGGGGCATCGAGGCCAGTTCGTCGACTCCGATCGTCATTAGGCCCATGCGGGTCGGCAGCACGAAGGCAAGCTGCCGCTGGAGTGCAGGACCGGCCTTTTTGACCACGTCCCATCCGGCACGAATCGCCTTTCCTGCGGTGTAGGCGTCGCCACCGTCGCGGAAGTCATCAGGGTTCCGCTCAAGCGCTCTGCGAACCTCAGGCAGAGCGAGAAATTCGGTTGCACATTCGGTCAGTTCAGCGTCTGGCACGCCGCCATCAATCGCCCGGCCCAGCCACTCGAAGAACGAACGGACGTCCGGCGTCGACAACGAACGCAAGAACGCCAAGCGCCGAAACTGCGGTTCCTCGGCTAAAGTCCTATATGACAGCGTTTCGCCACGTTCCGCACATATCCGAACCAACTCGGAAGAATCACCCTTTGCTTTCTCGTACAGTTGCCGCTCTGCGTCCGTCGATGCGCACAAAAATTCAAATGCGACGGACGTGTTCTCAGCGGCAGGTTTCTTAATATAGGCCGAGCGCGCAGCCCAGTACCGAACGATCGGTGCATGGTCCTCGATGGCCAGCATCACCAGCCAGTCCGGCATCGCGCCGAACACCTGGTTGGCGATCGCCTGAATGATCTGCAGCCGGCTTTCGGTCGTTAGGCTCGGCCACGCCTCCCGGACCAGATGCTCCCGCATCGGCGTAGCACGCAGTAGTTCCTCGAGGACGTTTTCACTGAGCACGTTGATCTCCTGGGTCTCATGGATTGCTATGAGCTTACCAGTTGCACGGGTGGATGATCGCGCTGGCGAGTGTGCCAGTAGAGATTGCGGCTCCCCGTGGTGCCGTAACGTTCGGTCGCACGCGTTATACGCCGCGCGCCTGTCTACTCTCACTGCCGGTCCATGCGAATGGCCGTTGTCAAATTAGGTGCCGCCACTTGGACGTTGCTCGGTTGAGTGGCGGTTATGGGTCGATCACGGCCCTTGATGAAGTGACGGCGAAGCAATCTCAGACCTGATCTGACGCTGACTGAGAGATCAGGTCTTGACTTACGCAGCTTAGCTGTGGCTGCCGCAAACCTGACAATAGTATTGCCCGAAGTGGGCGTGTATGCCCGTCGCGCCCGGGATCAAAACCTTCTTCCCCGCGGTCTCGAAACACTTGATGCAATACGGGCCTTTACCACCAAACTTGTAGCCACCATGCATGGGCTCTGGCTGCTCAGCTTCGCGTGTTTCGAGTTTCGCCGTCAGCTCGGTGTTCTTGGTCCTCAACTCCGCCATCTGCTCCTTGAGGCCAACGACTTCCAGCTTTGCGTCTGCGAGTTCGTTTTGCAGATCTGCCAGCAACATCTTGAAGTCCGCATCCTTGAGCTTCTCGTTGAGGTCTTTCAGTCGTTTGACGAGATCGAGCGAAAACTGAATCGACGATAGTGGATCTGGCATGGCGCGTCCTGTCAATTTGAGATCTAGAGCCGAGCTGTGGTGCGTCAGAGTTTTGCCGAAGCAAGCCTATTCTGACACACGAAGAGCACCAGCCTGACAGTCAGTCATGGCTCTACTCCAATCTGACGCGCACTTCAAAGGTACACCAGGTACACGGGTACACCCCTATAGGGTGGTGTACCTCCTGTACCCCTGTACGTACAGGAGATACAAACTAGTGTTGTACTGATTTGTACCTCCTGTACCTGGCCCGCTGGATAAGGCCTCGCGGGATTTCACGCCAGTACGTTACCGAGCACTGCGTCGGCGATGCGAACCATCCCCGCACCCTCATTGATCACACCAGCTGTGATCAGCTTTTTCATGGCGCGATACACGACATTGCTCTCGTAGCGCCCCGCGAAATGCTTGACCACCTCACCTTTCTTGAGGGTCGTTTTGACGGCCAGAAGGTACTCTGCTACGGCTCCCTCGACCTCGCTCCTGCGCTTGGTCGGATCGGGTTTTGCCGGCGCGTCGTTCGGCTCAATTACGCATGAGGTCGCAGGAGATCCCCACTTGGTTTCGCCCAAGGGCACTACAGTCAACCGAAAGCCGATCCTGTCGCCTTTCGTCGACAGATCGCGCTGCTTCGTGACCTCTGCGCAGCGACCGGCCGGCCCATCCGTGATCTCGATCTCGGTATCGACAGCGGCACGGATGCCGCTCCAACCGCGAGCGCCTGCAGCCACGGCCTTACCCGAATGATGGATGAGAAGGAAATGAGCCTTGCACTCGGTGCGAATGCGGTCGAATCGCTCAATCACGCGGCCCATGTCCTGCCCGGCGTTTTCGTTGGCGCCAGCGCTCATCCGCGCCAGCGTATCGCCCACGATTAGCCGCACCTTCCTTCCTCGGCTCGCCTCTAGCTGTCGCACCGTCGCGATGATTGCTTCGGTATCGCCGTCACCATCGAAAAGATTGACAGCGTTTTGGACAATTGCGAAGTTCGGCACCACTGTCTGATGGTGGCGTTGATAAGCCTGCAGACGGGCTTTCACTGATGCCGGAGACTCGGCAGCCAGATACAAGACCATGCCTGGTTCGGTTTGCCTTCCAAGCCACTCAGCGCCGCGCGCAACTGCCGCTGCCATATCGATAACAAAGAAGGTCTTTCCGCTGTTGCTATCGCCGTACAGCACGCTAGCGCCGCCGACAGTGAGCAGTCCCTGTACGAGCTCGTCAGGCGGTTCGAACGCGTCTGGCAAGTCATCGGCAAAGGCGACGCTCAACGGCAGATTGATGGGCGGAATGACGGCCGCACGCAGCAGATCCGCCAGCGCTTCGCCACCGTGATCGCGTTCATAGTCGTTGGCGTCGTAGTTCGCCGGCTTGTCAGCCGGCATCTCCACCCATGCGCCGCCAACATCGCGGGCGATAGCTTGGGCCTCCGCTTCCTTGCCCTTGTCCGCGACAATCACGATGCGCGTTGCCGGGTAACGCTCACGGAGCAGTTTCGCTACCGCACGGACCCGGCCCGAACCAAACGCCACGATGGCGGCGGCGTGATAGTCCGCTTTGGAGCACGACCAAACTTGCCCGATGCCCTCGGCAATATAGGCGGTCCCGTCCGGCACAATCTCGCCGACAACGAACAAGCCATCGCCGAACGACGCACCCGGCGCGTTCAGCTTCTTACCGCCGCCCGGTGCGGGGATGTATTGAATGGTCTGCAATGCGCCGTCAAGCGAGCGGACCGGGACAGCCAGCCAGCCGGCCACGCACTTGCCCTGAATCGTAAGGGAGGCATCAACCGGAACGACATGCAGGCCGTCAGGGTTGCCGCGCTTCGCAACGATGTACGGATGGTCTGCGGTGGCAAGGGGGTAGCCCGCAAAGGTTGCAGCAAGTCCTTGTGCGCCCTTCCCCGCGCTTTGCGGCTTCTGCATCGCACTGGACGAACGAGACGCCTGCGCGACGTCATGGCGAGGCGAAGCGGTGCTCCACCCAGCATCACGGGCCATATGAAAGAGAGTCGCGGCACCAATACCACGGCCGTTCTTGAAACTGCGCCACCTCGAGCGCACGTCCTGCTCGCCCTTGAAGTTGGGGGCGGGCCTGGACCACTCGATGAACTCGTCTTCGGTCAGTCCAGCTTCTTTTGCGGCCATACCAATGCGCACCCATTCGTCCCCGGAGCAGCCGGGGTCCAGCGAACGAAGTGCGGAGCGCGACCTATCCAGATCGCCATCAGTAGTGCTAACATAACGTGAACGTTTGAATTGTTGGTCGCCCGCCGTGGCGGCCATTTTTTTTGTCCGCATGCCGCCCCCTTACGCGAGTTTGCAGGCGTTGGCATGTTCGACGATCCATTGGGTGACGTCGCTTTCAAGCCAGGCTACGGCGCGCGCACCAATGGGGAAGTTCCGCGGGAACTTGCCGTCGGCAATAAACCTATAGATGGTAGTTCGGGAGAGGCCGGTTCTAGCCTTTACGTCGGCCAGCCGGAGAAGCTGAGGAGCGCGTGTGCGCGAAGCGGAAGGAAGGGATGAGTGTCGCCGGTCAGAGTCGGGGTCTTCGCCGCCACCGCCGTCATCATCCTCGCTGCTCGCCGCAACCGGAGCGCCTTCACCGCAAATAGCAACGTCAGAGCCGCCGATATCGGTCGGCAGATCCTTGCTGATGGTACAGTGCACTGGCTTGGTAACGTCGACGCCGTACAGGGTAGTATGTCGGCGCGATATGATATCCATCATACGTTGCGCCGCCGCACAGTACGCGTCTCGGTCACCCTTCTTGCCAAGCGGGGGAAGAAGCCGATTCATTTCAGTCATTTGATGTCTCGTAGTTGAGAGCACGGAAGCATCCGAAACAATCTCGGACACTGTGGGATTGTAAAGGAAAATTGATGCCCGTTTTTTAGGCGGCTGAGTGATGCGCATGGTTCGCCCAATCCTGCATCAGTGCGCGACGCCGATCCAGCGCGTCGCCGCGCCGGTAGGCGGCTTCGGTGGCATCGGCCACAACGTGAGCCAGCGCATGTTCTGCTAGTTCTCGAGGATGGTCCGTCGCTTCGCCGGCCCAGTCCCGGAACGTCGACCGGAAACCGTGGACCGTCAGCCCTGGGCGCATCCCGCGCAGCAGTTCCAGCATCGCCATGGAAGAAAGCGGCCGCTCCGGCTTGGTGCCCGGAAAGATCAGCTTTTCGTCCGCCCCTGGATGGAGCACCTTTAGCAGAGCGACCGCCTGCGTTGAGAGCGCAACCCGATGCGGGCGCTTTGCTTTCATGCGGACCGCGGGAATGGTCCAGACGCCAGAGCGCAGATCGATCTCACCCCAGCGCGCACCGAGGACTTCGCCGGTACGGCAGGCCGTCAGAATGGTGAACTCTAGGGCGCGCGCGCTGATGTGATCACGCTGGCGCAATTCCGCGGCGAACGACGGCAGATCCTGCCACGCGAGCGCGGGGTGATGCCGGACGCGCTGCTTCTTGGGAATCGCGGGAAGTAATGCCTGTAGATGGCCGCGCCAAGTGGCGGGGTTCTCGCCCGTCCGCAGCCCGCGCACCTTGGCGGCAGTAAGCACGGCCTCTAGTCGCTGCCTAACGCGCGTGGCGGTCTCATGCTTGGTGCTCCAGACTTCGCGCAGCACGTCCAGAACGTCCTCAGTCGTGACGCTAGCCACGTCCTTATCGCCAATCTTCGGGTAGACGTAGGTTTCAAGGGTGGCCGTCCACTGGGCTGCGTGCTTGGCATTTTTCCACGCTGCCTTCTTAGATTCGATCAGATCGGCGGCAACGCTTCGAAATGCTGTCCCGCGCCCGCGCTCGGTGGTCTTGCGCTTCTCCGCTAGTGGATCGGTCTTGTCACGCTTGAGGCCGAGTCTGGCATTGGAAGCCGAATTTACAGCTTCCGCCAGCTTCAGGTCGTCATACCGGCCAAGGCTCATTTCTCTGGCTTTGCCGGCCGTCGAATAGCGAAGCATCCAGAAGGCGGCGCCCGTCTCAGTGACGCGCAGGTAAAGGCCTGGCGCCACGCGGTGCATGCCGGTCTGTTTCCTGATAGATCTGACTTCCCGTTCGGTCAGGTTCTTAAGCGTCAAGCGAATCTCCCACAAATCATCCCACAATTTTGCACGGGATTTTGTGGGAGGGCAAGTAACTTTGTGGGACGATCAAACGCAGATGAAATCGCATGAAATCCTTTATATATAAGGATCTGTAGTGTCCCATATCATCCCAAGCAATCCCGGCTTTGAAGTAACTTGGCGGACCCTCTCTCCGCCAGAACGCAGGAAGCCCCTTGATTCCCCTGAGAAATCAAGGGGCTTTCTTTTTCCCGCCACGATGCCCCCCATCCAGCGCCTTCGCGTCACGGATGCCGAATGTAATCCACCAACGCCCGCGTATACTCATCCGGCTGCCGATCTAACAGGCTGACTGCGATCGCCACCGCGAACCCCGCCGGCACGCCGAACACGCCTGAACTGATCGGCTCGATCCCGAACCACGTCTGCCCGGCGAATCCGGTGAGCTGCGTGAAGTACGGATAAGTCGACACGATGTAGTACACGCACACCGCGAGCCCCGTCACCATCCCGGCGATCGCACCGCGCGTCGTCGTGCGTTTCCAGAACACCCCAAGCACGAGCACCGGAAAGAAACTCGACGCCGCGAGCGAAAACGCCGCCCCGACCAGAAACAGGATCTTCCCGGTATTGAGCGACGCGACATACGACGCGAACAGCGCGACACCGAGCAGCAAAACCTTCGAGATCGTCACGCGCCGCTGGCTCGACGCATCCGGCGCGACCATGCAGTAATAGACGTCGTGCGACAACGCATTCGCGATCGTCAGCAGCAACCCGTCCGCGGTCGACAGCGCTGCAGCCAGCGCACCGGCCGCGATCAGCCCCGACACGACATACGGCAGCCCCGCGATCTCCGGCGCGGCGAGCACGACCATGTCCGGCTGCATCTGGATCTCGGACCAGTGCACGATGCCGTCGCGAACCACCTCGACGACGCTGATCAGGTCCGGCTCGAAGTGATGCCACTGCGTGACCCACGCGGGCAATTCAGCGGTCGGCCGCCCGACGAGGTTGGTCAGAATCTCGTACTTGATCATCACCGCGAGCACCGGCACGCTCAGGTAGAACAGCGCGATGAAGAACAGCGTCCAGCCGACCGAGCGCCGCGCGGATGCGACCGACGTCGTCGTGTTGTAGCGCGTGAGGATGTGCGGCAGGCTCGCGGTGCCGAGCGACAGGCACAGCAACAACGCAAGGAAATTCCGCTCGCGCGGCTTGCGGTCGTCGTCGTTCGCCGCGGGAAACGGCTCGTGCATCGGCACGGGCGGCTCGGCGCGTGCCAGCAGGTCGTCGCGCGCCTGTGTCCACGTCACGCGCGCCGCCGTCGGGTCGCGCGGAAAGTCCGCCAGCTCGCGCTCGCGCTGGTTGATCTCGCGCAGCGGCCCGTTGTGGCGCCGCAGGTCCGCGAGCTGGTCGACGAGTTGCCGGCGTGCATCCGCATATGATGCGGGCAAGCGATCGAGCTGCGCCTGCACGGCCGCCGCCTGCCGGCGATACGCATCGCGCACCTGCTGCTCCTCGGCCGCGTCGCGCAGCTGCGCCTCACGCGCCGCCACGCGTTCCATCAGCTTGCCGTAATTGAACTGCGGCACCGGCCCGAGCCCGTTCTTCATCGCGATCAGCGACACGGGAATCAGGATCGCGCTGATCAGGATGATGTACTGCGCGACCTGCGTCCACGTGACCGCGCGCATTCCGCCGAGAAACGAACACACGAGAATGCCCGCGAGCCCGCAGAAGATCCCGATCGCGAAATCGACGCCGATGAAGCGCGTCGCGATCAGCCCGATCCCCTGGATCTGCGCGACCAGATAGACGAACGAGCACAGGATCGCCGCGCCGGCCGCGAGCGCGCGCACGGCGGTGCTCGAAAAGCGCGTGCCGAGGAAATCGGGAATCGTGTAGCGCGCGAGCTTGCGCACGTACGGCGCAAGCAGGAACGCAACGAGGCAGAACCCGCCGGTCCACCCCATCACGTACGCGAGCGCATCGTAGCCGGTTGCGTAGAGCGAGCCGGCAAGGCCGATGAACGACGCCGCCGACAGCCAGTCGGCCGCCGTCGCCATTCCGTTGAACGCGGATGGGACGCGCCGCCCGGCCACGTAGTATTCGACGAGATCGGACGTGCGCGACAGCAGCCCGATCACCGCATACACGGCGATCGGCACGAACAGGAACACATAGCCGATCCACACGCCGGAGCCGGTCGCGCGCTCGATCCGCCACAGCAGCAGCACGAACCCGAGAAAGCCGAGTGTGTAAAGCGCGTACGCGCGAATCAGTCGATGCGTCAGCATGGATCAGCGAGCATGGTGCGCATTGCCCGCGTGCGCGGCATGTTCGTCGTACGCGCGCCGCAGCATGCGGTCCGCGCGTTGCATCAAGCCGATGTAGACGACGATCAGCACGAGATACACGAGAATCGCGCCCTGCGCACCGACATAGAACGGCAGGCTGAAACCGGCGAAGCGAATGCCCGCGAGCGCGGGCGCGAAGAACGGCACGACGAACGACACAGTGAAGCCGATCGCCATCAGCACCAGGATCAATGCGACGTTGAAGCGCCAATAGCGCGCATGCGCACGCGCGAGCGGCTCGGGAACGGGCGGCGGCGCGGCAGGCGCCGGACGGTGCGGAACGGTCATGCCGTTATTTAGCAAAAAGCCCCTGCGCAGGCAATCGGGATTGCCGCGCAGGGGCCCGTGCGCGCAACGTGCGCAACAGGCGCGATCAGCGCACTTCGGCGAGCTGCTCGAGGATCGCCGGGTTCTCGAGCGTGGACGTGTCCTGCGTGATCGCCTCGCCCTTCGCGAGCGAGCGCA
>NZ_QTPU01000042.1:0-56716 GCF_003857805.1 Burkholderia sp. Bp9099 | reverse complement strand
CGAAGAGGTAACGACTGGCTCAGTTTTACTTTGCGCGATCAGGCGCGAAGTGGCTCAGATTTCAAATGCGTTTGACAAAGGCCCAGCCATCAAAAGGGGGCCATTCCGTTTGCTGCTTCCTCAGCAGTAGGAGCGCTTGGCTTGCGAAATGGCAAGATTCCGCAGGTGGGGCAAAAATAGTCCGCCGCGGTTCGTGAACCCCAGCGATAGACAGATAGACTATCTAACGGCGTCTGAAGGCGGAATGCGTCCGCAGGAACGCGATAAATTAACGCCCCCCCCCGCATCGAGCAGACAGAGCAGTCGCACTGCCCGCACATGATCTATGTCGGCGTCAATCTCGAAGCGCACTGCTTTGCAGTGGCATGAGCCCTGATAGGTTCGTATCATCAACCACTCCCGGCGACAATCCAGCTGCTGTGCAACACTCGTAACCTGGTTCGATCGCTCTTACAGAATCCGCATGCACCTTCTTCTCACATCAGTCAACACGGTACTGCCCCGACGCTTACTGCGAAACGAACCACGGCGCAACAGCGGGCGTCCGTGGTGATGGTGCAGATAGTTCATTGCGTTTTGGATCTTCATACGCTGCATCACGAAATACGCCACCGCAAATAAAAAGGCGGCGTCCCGATCAATGCCAGGGGAGTGAATTCGATTTCAAGATAGTGGCCCGGTTTTCAGGCGACGTATGCGACACGGGCACTTTTGGCGAGCGCAGCAAGACGGCCACCGTGAGATGCTTACGGATGCCCTGGCAGCCGCGCGTCTTGAGTTCGTTGAACACCTTGAGCCAGAACTTAGCGCCCTCGGTCTGCTTGATCCAGAGGCCCAGCACGTCGCGCTGGCCGTCGGCCTGAATGCCCAAAGCCGGATAGACGGCCTCGTTGCTGACCACGCCGTCGTCGCGGATCTTGACCCGCAGCGCGTCGAAGAACACCACCGGATACATCGTCTCGAGCGGGCGGCTCTGCCAGCTCAGCGCCTCGGCCATCACCTCGTCGGTGACCGAACTGATGAAGTCGGGCGATACCTCGGTGCCATAGTGCTCGGTCAGAAACCCTTGAATCTCGCGCACGTTCATGCCGCGGGCGTACATCGCGATAAAGCGTTCGTCGAAGCCAGTGCAACGGCGTTCGTGCTTGGGGATCAGGATCGGCTCGAAGCTGCCGTCACGGTCGCGAGGCACTTCGCCCCGGACTGGGCCGCGATCGGTGATGACCGTCTTGCCGCTGGCACCGTCGCGTTCGTTGACCTGCCCGGGCGGCTTAGGCTGGCCCGAAGGATAGCCCAGATGCAGATTCATCTCGGCGCCCATCGCGCGCTCGATGACCGCCTTGTTGAACGCCAGCCTCAGGTCCTGCACCTCGGCAGCGTCATCGGCCCCTTGACCAATTGGTCCAGCAGTTCCTTGGGCAGTTCAGGCAGCGGCCCTCGGGCCGCTGCCTGACGCGCTACAGTTTGTCTTTTCTTCTTCATCGGCATATCCATGGCCTTTACACCTCATGATATGCCCCGCCCACAAAATCACGGATAAGCCCGTACACGAGGCCGGCATTGCTGGTTTCGTGTGCGCACCCAACGCAATCGCGCGGCGATTTCTCGGCCCATCGCTTCCATTTAGTTGAAACGACGCCTATGAATCACTCACAATACATGAGTGGACAGTGGCCCAAACTGGTCCGCTACGCCCAGAACGTCAACTGGCTGATTTCGAAACCACCCGTGAGAGAACGCGATACGGTCGTTCATCATCGGCCGCAAGAGCTGGTTGTTCTCCGATACGATCGCCAGCGCACTGGTCCACGCCAACCTGTACTCCCTCGTCAAGACATGCAAAGCAAACAGCATCGAACCGCACGTCTACCTCGTCTGACTGTTCGCAAAGTTGCCGCTCACTTGCTGCAACCTCTGACGAATATGCTGACCTCACACCGTGGAGCATGGCAGCTGCCTCCAACTCCTGAGGGGTGTTCTTAAAAGACCGGATACGAAGAAATGCGGAAGACTCTGCAATATTCCGCAGATGGATAAAGCCGTTCCCTCTTCCACATCACGGCAGTGAAGTCGATCTCATTGAGGACGTCGGCACCTTTCACCTCCAAATTGGCGTGTCTTATACGCAACAGTCGCCCTTACAGTTCAAGCTGGTGCACGAAGCTCAAATCCGTTTGATGTCATGCGACGCACGTGCGGCTCGTCGACCTCCATGCCCAGCCCTGCTCTTTCCGGAAGATGCACCACTCCATTGCGCACGAACGTCGAAAAATCGGTCGGGTCGTCCGTGAGCCGTAACGTGGACATAAAGGCGTGCCCCACATCGACGAGATTCCCGATCGTTACGGCGTGTTGCAGTGACGCAGCTTGCGTGACGCCGAATTCGATCATCGAGTTCATGTAGCAACGAATGCCGAATGCCTCAGCCACCGCCGCAATGCGCTGAGCGCGCAATGGCCCGCCATTTTTGCTGCTTTTAACGCTAAAGATATTCGCGGCACCAGCGCGCGCCAGCTCAGCCGAATGTGATAGTCCCGCCACGGCTTCGTCAGCCGATATAGGGATGCGGCTGTCTCTCGCCAGCATTGCCGCACCTTCCAGGTCCGACTTGATCAATGGCTGTTCAACGAACGCCAAGCGGGAGCCGCTCACTCCATCAAGAAACTCGCGAGCCTCTGCGCGAGTCCAGCCTTCATTGGCGTCGGCGATTAGCGTGATCGCGCTCCCGTACCGCGCTTCAAGCTCCGCCACGCGCCCGATCTCGCTTCGTATCGGAGACGTGCCCATCTTCAGCATGAAACTGGAGAATCCTTGGACCATTCGCTCGTCAATTACGCGAATGTCTTCGTCGGCCGTGCCGTTACTGAGAGGCCACAGCACCGGCAGCGATTTCCTCAGGGCCCCACCCAATAGTGTCGCCGCCGGGACATTCAGCCGCTTGCCCAGAATATCGAGAAGCGCCATGGTAACCGCTCCCTTTGCGCTAAGATGCCCGGTAAGCTGTGCGTCGAGTTCCTCATCGATGCTGCCGGGAGCAGGAGCAGGAGATGCCATCACGATAGGCAGCAGGGTGTCCCTCAGCGCTCGCGCGGCATCGCTTGCCGTGCCGCCAGTAAAGACATCGTAAGGATTCGCTTCACCCCAACCCTCCACGCCGTCGGCGTCCGTCAGCTTCACCATTACGGCGCTCGTTGAGACCAACGTGCCTTCGGTCATCTTGTATGGCGTAACCAGCCCCGCCTCGATCTCAAAGACCTCGGCTGCGACGATACGCGCCATTGTTTTGATATTAAAATCAAGCATTGAAATCCCCAGAAATTCTCGAACAACGACCATCGAGGGTATGAAATTCTAATATTCCTGATAAAGTTAAATTCCGCACATCATATAGCCGCCATCGGCGCGCACAGCGTCACCCATTACCAAACGGTCGAAATTTTTCCGTCCACTCTCCAAAGCCGAGTCCAGCGTGACGATGAAAATCGACTCATAGTGCCTCGACGCCGCCGTGCTCATCAAGTCCAAAATGCGCACCAAGGCGAGATTGGAGACGTTCTGGAGAACATGATTGCTCCAAGCCTCGTCAATATATGACTTGAATTGAGCGACGATCGGCGCACGGCACGATGATGCGCCATTGAAGTCTCCAACGCCTCGATGTAACACATCACCGAATCTCTTTTTCTCAGCCAGAAGCTTAATGGTCCACAATCTGATATTGAAAATATTTTTTCGCTAGCTTATCGAGCGTGCCGTCTTGCTTTAATGACAAAATCGCCATATTCAGTCGTTCTTTCAAATCGGAATCCTGCTTTCGAACCCCAAAGGCAACCCCACGACCAAATATTTTTTCATCAGTCAATGGTCCGCCGACGAATGCGAAATCTTTTCCCTCTGGTTTTTTCAGAAAGCTATCTTCAGCACTTTGCTGCGACTGCAAGGCTGCATCGATTCGACCGGCAGCCAAATCAGCAAATACTGCTGTTTGACTCGGATATGTAATAACGGCAGCACCAGCTGGAGCCCACTTTTTTTCCGCGTAATATTGCTGCGTTCCACCTTGCTGAACGCCAATGCGCTTTCCTTTCAGCGATTCTGCGTCCGGAAGGATGTGACTACCCGATCGCGCCACCAGGCGAATCGGAGGCGTATAAATTATCGACGTAAAGTCAATCGCCTTCTCACGTTGCTCTGTAGCCCACATGGCCGAATTGATGGCGTCAAATTTTCTTGCCTGCAATGCAGGAATCAACCCATCGAAAGAATTCTCGATCCATTTGCACTTCACCTTCAACTTGGCGCAAACAGCGTTTCCAATATCAATATCGAAACCCGTCAATTCTCCACTGGGCAGCTTATATTCAAATGGAGGATAATCCGCCTCAATACCAAAGCGCAGAGTATCCGCCGCCCATGTTGACGTCGCAAGCACACACAGTACAGCCGAAGCAACAAATTTTCTCATCTCCGCTCCTCAACTCATCAGAATTTTAATCGACCTAACAATTCAGTTAGTCATATGATTTATTATCGGGTGAATCAGCCTGGCGCAAGCTACCTTAAAGCAAAAACAAACAGCGAACTCCGCTCCTTACCGTTCGATATGATCCATCAGGCGTACAACACAAACCTAAGAAGATGTCCAATCGTTCATTTGAGAAAGCGGAAGAACCTCGATCATTCCACCAAAAAAATTTCCCGACGACGAATACCCATTTCCCGCTCGTGTGGCCGCCCCATATTCTGAGTCGATACATACTCATCGTATGCTCCGGCAAACCCGTTCGCATTGCGACTACCTGTGCACGCTATGCAAATTTGAGATAGGTGCAGCCATGTGGTAGCAGGACCGGTCCGCGTCGATTCACAATCTCCACACACCTCCTCGAGCGGGCGATCTTCCCGATTCGCTCGCGCTTCCTACCTCTCATACGACATCGGACGGTTACACAACCGCCTGAACCTGAATCTCGACGAGAAGGTCTTCACCCGCAAGGCGCGATTCGACCGTAGCGCGTGCGGGAGGACAGGCCTTGTCGACCCATGCATCCCATGCTTCGTTCATGTCGTCGAAAGTATCGATGTCCGCCAGCCAGATGTTGGCAACCGCGATGCGAGATTTGTCGGTACCGGCTGCTTTCAGATGGCTATCGATCTGATCAAGAATGTCTTTCGTTTGTTGACCGACTCCACCCGTCGTGTCTCGGGCGGTCACGCCCGACAGGAAAACAAACCCATTCACGACCAACACCCTGCTTAGCCTTCCATTCACTCCCTGACGATCGATCATGCAGTGCCTCCGTAAAGTTCGGATGTGCCGCCATCGACACCCCGGTTGCCATCATTTGGATGCTTCTCGCCGAACGCTGCTCGTGTTCCGACGTATCGTCTGTCACTGGACACACTCTGCGGCTCCGGCCAATTGACCGAGCGTGAGCGGCTTGATGGGTGCCCTGATCCTGTAATAGCCCACAACTTCCGGGGAAACCTGACGTTCTTGCGCAATGATTTCGGAAACGGTGAGCCCGCACAGGCGTCCTTGACAGGGCCCCATCCCACATCGATTGAACGCCTTCGCCTGGTTCGGGCCGACACATCCGAGCGCAACCGACTCCCGAATTGCACCAGCCGTGACCTCCTCGCATCTGCAAACCAGTACGTCATCGGCCGGGATTCGCGCGCGGTCACTGGGTCGATACAGCGCGTCGAGAAACGGTCGAATGTGAAGGTGCCCGGCATGCTCGGCGCGCAATCGGCGCACGCTTCGGTTAAATTCGACAATGTCGATCTTGCCGTGACGCCGAACGATTTCCAGCCCGCATATCCGGCCTTGCGCCGTTGCCGCCTTCGCGCCGGCAATACCCCCACCGTCGCCCACGACGAATACATCAGGCACATCCAGCTCAAATACGTCGTTACGGTTCGGTACCCAGCAAAGCTGATCGATGTCCCAACGATGCGATGCCTGAAGCGACCAGGAGATCTGCGTATTCGGCACGACGCCTTGATGCAGGAGCACGAGTTCTGCTTCGACATGCTGGCGCTTGTTGCCAGCAGTGAAGGTCAGTCCGGTTACAGCCTGCTCACCTTCGATACGCAGATCTGATGCACCTCGGTAGACCGGTACCCGCGCGATTCGCAGCGCGCGCAGCAGGTTCACACCTTTCATCAGATCGCGCCATCCAAGCAACGCACTCGTCCAGTGTCTCGCCGCGCGCATCCTGTCGGCCAGAACGGTCGTCTCGACGACAGCACGAATGGGCACGCCAGCGCGCAGGTATTGCCACGCAAGCAGATAGAGTAGCGGCCCGCAACCCGCGAGCACGACAGGGTGTCTCGGCACCGTGCCCGATGCCTTCAGCAGGATTTGCGCCGCGCCGGCTGTCATCACGCCTGGCGTCGTCCATCCGGGAATCGGAAATGGCCTTTCCATCGCGCCGGTCGCCAGCACGAGGTGACGAGCCGCCAGCGACTTGCTGCGACCGCACTGCGTGTAATGAATCTCGCGGTCCCTGCTGACCAACCACACCTGGGCCCCCGCTTCGTGACGAACATTGCTTTCGGACACCGCCGCTGCGATAGCGGCGCCAGCCGCGTAGTCCGGCCCGAGCAATGCGACACGCTCGTCGTCGGTATGGGCGATGGACCGATAGATCTGCCCCCCCAATGTCGATTGCTCGTCAAGCAGCACGACCGACAGTCCGGCATGCGCGACGGCAGTCGCAGCGGCCATGCCCGCGGGCCCTGCGCCGATCACGGCAACATCAACTGATTCGGCAATCATTGTCCCTGCCCCTTGCGGTCGCTCGTATCGGATTCGACAGGCGATTCGATCGATACCTGCCTTACGCCTTCCTGCGACCGCACACGCATGCCGTCCCGCGTGCTTTCGAGGCAACTCTGACAATTGGGCTGGCCGTCGATCTCCACCAGGCACTCGAAGCAAACCCCCATCATGCAATACGGTGCACGCGCGGCTCCGCTCACGGGCGTTCTGCGGAAGCGTCGAATGCCCACGGCAAGGAGAACCGCCGCCAGATTCATCCCGCCCGGCACTTCGTATGGCGAATCGTTGAAGAAAATTCGCACCTTTGGGGCATGCGCGGTGGACAATTGCTCGAACAGAGGTTCAGTCGACATGGCTAAATGTTTCGTATGGTTTCCGGAAGCGATCAGCGGCGAACGCGTGTAGAACGGGGGCTTCCCGCGCGCCAGTGATCCAGCCCGCAAGGCGCAGCGCATGCGCCGCGGCCAGCGTGACGCCGCTATGGCAGCTGATATTGAACGCGCCCGGGCACGCGCTGGACTCCTCGTAGATCGGGAAGCCGTCCGGCGTCATCACGCGCAGCGCACCCCACGCTCGCACGAGACGCACATCACGAAGCAGCGGAAATGCTTTCACGCCGCGCATCGCAATCTCCGCGAGCACATCCGTCGTGACGCCGTTGTCGAAACCGACGTTTTCGAGTGAGTCGCCCAATTGGACGGTGCCTTCGTTCGTCTGACGCACGGTGACGGTCGGGAAACGCAGAAACGAAGCGACTCTCTCGCTGATCAGAACCTGACCACGTATCGGCACGACCGGTGCCTGCAGCCCGACCATCGGCGCGAGGTCCTTGTTGCCTAGCCCGGCGGCGAGCACGACCCTCGCAGAGCACCAGCGCTCGCGCTGTCCATGGACGACGAATCCGCCCGATTGCGAGTCGATTCGCACGACGCGCTCGGAGGTGGCGAAGTGTGCTTTACGGTTGACCAGGCCCCTTCGCAGGCCGAGCAGCAGCTTTAGAGGATTGACGTGGCCGTCCATCGGCGTATACGTTGCGCCGGCAATCGAAGCGCCGATTTCGGGGATGCGGGCCCTCAGGTCCACCGCGTCGAGCACCTCGAACGGATAGTCGCCATCGGCATCGCCCGACAGCTGCAGCAGTTGCCTTCCACGCTCCTGGAGTTCCTCATCCGAAAAACACAGGTCGAAACCGCCAGGTTGCAGTAATTGCGCGTCCACGCCGGTTTCATCACGCAATTCGTCGGCGAACGCTGGCCAGAGCCGCGCGGATTCACGGGTCCAGGTCGTGTAGGCAGGTAGCCCGATTCCTTTGCCTTGCACCCACACCAATCCAAAATTGCCAACGGAGGCGCCAAATGCGTCGTCCCCCTCGTCTACGACCAACACATGGGCACCTTGCCGGGCGATGCCATAGGCAACTGCTGATCCGACCAAACCACCACCAACGACGATCACATCGTAGTGGGCCGTCGAGCGATGCGTCTTCATACGGTCCTTGCTCAAAATAACAATGTCACCGTGGCTTGCCGCCCATTGGGGTTCAAGCACGGAAGGAACAAGCAATTCCGACCAGCTTTACTTGAAGCCGATGTCGCGGCCCCGGCAACGCGTGCGTATTAATACGGATGTTGAGCGACCACCCTTATGCAGTCAAATACCAATCTGACGCCAACCTATGCCAAAAAGAGATAGTCCAGATGAAACTACGCCAGATCGAAGCCTTCCGTGCGGTGATGCAAGCCGGCTCGACGACGGGCGCCGCTGCGGAACTTCACACCTCCCAGTCCAATGTAAGCAGGCTGATTACACAACTGGAGGCCGATACGCGGCTCGTGCTCTTCGAGCGCTCCGGGGGTCGTCTCAATCCAAAACCGGAAGCCAAGGCGCTTTTTCGCGAAGTCGAGCGTGTCTTCGTCGGGCTGAAAAGTCTCGCGTATGCGGCCGACAGCATTCGGAATCTTGGCAGCGGCCGTCTACGCATTGCGTCGATCCCCGGCATCGGCATGAGCTTTCTGCCGAGAGTCGTGCAGCGCTTCAGACAGTCTCGACCAGACGTGACCGTGTCGATTCACACGAACACGTCGAATACGGTAGAGCAATGGGTTTCTTCGCAGTTCTGCGACGTGGGGATCGTCGCGTTCGTCTCTGCGGCCGCTACGTGTCAGGCCGTTGCGTTGCCTGACTCGGAGGTCGTTTGCCTCTTGCCGAAGAATCATCGTCTCGCGAATAAAAGCAGAATCGAGGCATCGGACCTTCGCGGCGAGCAATACATTTCGCTCGTGCATGGCGACGGATCGCGGGAGGAGACGGACCGTGTGTTCGAACAAGAGGGAATCGAGCGCACCCTGTCGCTCGAAGCGCAGTACAGCGCGACATGTTGTGAAATGGTGAAGCTCGGGCTCGGTGTGACGCTCGCGCATCCGTTGGTGGCGACGGACTATGTGGGCCATGGGATCAAGGTGTTACCGTTTTCACCATCGATCAATTACCCCAATTTCCTTTTGTATCCTCCGCATGGGGCCGCGTCACAATTGGCTGAGGAGTTCGCTGCGCTGTTGCGGGATCAGTTCGAGCGCGAGATAACGGGCTGGCAGCAGTAAGCGTCATCCGGCACGAAGGCAGCTGCAGCTGCAGCTGCAGCTGCGGCTGCGGCTGCGGCTGCGGCTGCGGCTGCGGCTGCGGCTGCGGCTGCGGCTGCGGCTGCGGCTGCGGCTGCGCCAGCGCAGCCGTGTGGGTCAATCAATATCGCTTACTGTTCGTCCGGAGACTAGAACTTGTGTCGGATCCCGGTGACTGCGACAAACTGATTACCGTTCGACGAAGCCGAGAACCCCGTGATGTTCGCGACGGCCGTCTTGCCGGTCGAGTCCGTTCCTGTCGCATGCTGATAGATGCCGCTGATATAGACGTCGGTTCGCGGCGACAGGAAATAGTCCACGCCGAGATTCACCTGATGGTAGGTTGCATGGTTGACGCCATAGCCTTTCATGTAGTCATACGAGGCGCCCACGGTCAATGCAGGCGTCAGCAGATACTTGAAGTTCATTTCGGCATTGTGGAACGCCGCCGTACCTTGATAGTGCAACGAATTCAGCGACGAAAGCGCACCCAGGCCGCGGAACTGCGTGTTCGTGTACATCGCGCCGATCGTCGCATGGCCAAGCTGATATGCCGCACCCGCTGCGATGATCTGCTGGGTGCGCGCTGACGCGTAGCCCGAATAGACCGTGCTGGCCGTCATGTTCGACGCGGTAGTGCTCGACGTGCTGTTGTTGCCGAAAAAGGAGTAATTCGGATCTCGCGCATTGAGATAACCTACGCCCAGCGACAGCGGTCCGCGGTCGTATCCGGCACCGACCGACCAGATCTGATTCGTGCCGGAATGCCCTGCAACTCCGCCAAGACTATACACACCGCCGAACTTCAGTCCCGCGTAGTCGACGCTCTTGAACTTGATCGCGTTGTTGACGCGGTTCGAATTCTGCAGATTGTCCAGATCGCCGGGATGCGCGCCGTAGCCGGTCGCCCATTGCGCCGCTGATTCGAAGCGCGCGGCAAAATCGACCACGACGTCATACTGCCGCCCCAACGTGACGGAGCCGAAGCGGTCCGACGCCAGCCCGACATAGGCCTGCCGGCCGAATTCGTCCCCCCCCTGCAACAACTTGCCATTCGTCACGTTGTAACCGTTCTCGATCGCGAACACGGCTTTCAGCCCCGCGCCCAGATCTTCGGCGCCACGAAGGCCCCAACGGCTACCCTGCATGTTTCCGCTCGACAGCTGATAGAGCCTGCTGCCGCCAGAGTTGCTGTTGAACGCAATACCGGCGTCGACGATGCCGTACAGTGTCACGCTGCTCTGAGCATGAGAAGGAATACTAATTACCGACAGTACCGCCGTGACGGCAAGCAGGTTTTTTTTCACGTTGATCTCCAGGGTTGAATGCAATCAGGCGCTTCGCGTGTAGTCCGAGAAGTCGGTGCCATTGCACTCTAGCGCTGCTCTTTCCGTGGTGCGTTCGAAATCAAACAAGCGGGCTTTGCGCGGGATGCAAAGCTCGCCCCCTACGTCCAGGGGGCACCGCACCTACGGATGTCGCGCCTGGGTTCGCTGCAGATCAGCGGTCAGATGCTCAAGGCAAAGCGTGGCAAGCTCTGTAAGCGGCCGAGCCGCAGAGGTTTTCACCTGCAGACGACGCTGCTGCAGGAGTGGATTGTCGAACGGCACCGCAACAAGGCCGTCTGCTTCGAACCGGTTTGCAACCGACATGAAACCGGAAAGCATGATCGCGCCCGGAATCACCTGCGTGAAGCGGTACAGCGAAGCCACATAACGGCTCGTGATCGGCGTCACGACATCAATGCCCTCGACGTTACAGGCAATGTCGAACAACTGCCGTATGGTCGTTCCCGTGTCCTGCAGGAGCACCGGATGGGCCTGCAGGTCGACCAAGGACAGCGTCTGGCGAGATGCCAGCGGATGATCCTGTGACATTAGCGCCAGCACCGGCGCAGGCAACGTGAGATGCGCTACCACATCGGGTTCGGGTTTCAGGCTGAACGACAGCGCAATCGCCGCGTCGCCGTCCACCAGCATTCGGCTCGCACCGTCCGACGACGTCACTTCGATCGAGATGACAGCATCCCGATGCTGCGTGTAGAACGCGGAAAGCGAGTTGGGCAGGAAGTCTAGTGCAAAGCCCTCAGTGCACGAGATTCGGAGCTTGCGCTCGCGGCGCGCCTTGTCCCCCTGGATTGCGCTCATCACGGCCTGCCCCTCCGCGAGGCTGCTCTGCGCGTAACGCAGCAGCATGCGCCCCGCGTCCGAGAGAACCATGCCGCGCGCGTGCCGCTCGAACAGCGGTGCGCCAACATCACCCTCCAGCTTCGCAATGTGGCGGCTCAGCGCCGAGACGGTGGCGCCAAGCTTTTCGGTCGCCGCGCTGAGCGACCCGCTCTGCGCCACCACTGAAAAGTAGTACAACGACGAATCAAGCAGGTTGCGCATGGCGTGTCTCCGCGGGGTTTGCGATTTTCGCAAATATACGTTGTTTGATTGCGAATACAAAAAACATTCGATGCCGGTAGTCTGAACGTCATCGATGCTCCACATTTTTCGACATGACACGCTCCGAAGCCCTCTCGCACGCCGCCCGCCACTATGACAGCGGCGCCTTTCATGCGGCGTTGAGCCGCCGTGTCGCGTTGCGCACGGAGAGCCAGAATCCGCAGGCGGAAGCGGCACTGCGCCACTATCTGTCCGACGAAATTGGACCGGCTCTGCATGCGCTCGGTTTCACGACGGAAATCGTCGAGAACCCGGTGGCCGGCATGCCACCCATGCTTGTCGGCGAGCGCATGGAATCCGCCGGGCTACCGACGGTGCTGATCTACGGCCACGGAGACGTCGTGAACGGCGACGAGCACAACTGGTCGCAAGGGCGCTCGCCGTGGGAGCTGCACATCGAAGGCGATCGTTGGTATGGCCGCGGCACTGCGGACAACAAGGGACAGCATTCGATCAACCTGACTGCCCTCGCTTCGGTGCTCGCCACGCGCGGCTCGCTAGGGTTCAACGCCAAGGTGATCATCGAAATGGGCGAGGAAGTGGGCTCGCCGGGGCTCGATGCGGTCTGTACGCGATACGCGGAACGGCTGCAGGCCGACCTGCTGATCGCGTCGGACGGCCCGCGCCAACGCGCCGCCGCCCCCACCATGTTCCTCGGCTCGCGCGGCGCACTGCATTTCCGGCTGCGCGTCGTCAACTCGTTCGGCGCGCGTCATTCCGGCAATTGGGGTGGCGTGCTCGCCAATCCCGCAACGGTGCTGGCCAATGCGCTCGCGAGCCTCGTCGACGGCCACGGCCGGATCCGCGTCAATGGCCTGTTGCCGCCACCGATTCCGCAGCGCGTGCGCGAGCTCGTCGGCAAGCTCGAAGTCGGCGCCGACGACGGCGATCCGCCGCTGTCGCAGGGCTGGGGCGAACCGGGTCTGAGCGACGCCGAACGCGTCTACGCATGGAATACGCTCGAAGTGCTCGCGATGCAGGCAGGCAACATCGGCAGACCCATCAGCGCGATTCCCGCCAGCGCGGAAGCGGTCTGCCAATTGCGCTTCGTGGTGGGCACCGACTGGTTGAACGCGCGTGAACTGCTGCTCGCCCATCTGCGTCGCGAAGGGTTCGACAATGTCGACGTCACGATCGAGGCCTCCGGCAATGCGACGCGCCTCGACCCGGACCATCCATGGTCGCGCTGGGCCGAAGCATCGATCGCGACCACCAGCGGCAAGCCGGTGACGATCCTGCCGAACCTCGGCGGCACGATCCCGAACGAGTGCTTTGCGACGACGCTCGGCCTCGCGACCATCTGGGTGCCGCACTCCTATCCGAACTGCCGCCAGCATGCGCCGGACGAACACCTTCTCGGCAGCGTCGCACGCGAAGCGCTGCAGATCATGACGGGATTATTCTGGGATCTGGGCGTATCCGGGCGGGCGATACACAACGCACTTCATACCGCCGCGGCACGCTGATTCCAGCCTGAGCCGACTTGACTCGACACTACTCCTCTCCGGACCACGCTCATGCAATCCATCGTCACAGATCAACCGGCCGTCCGCCAGGACAACGGGCCACTGAAGCGCCTGATCGTCGCCAGCAGCATCGGTAATGCACTCGAATGGTTCGACTTCGCCGCATACGGCTTCTTCGCGGTCACGTTATCGAAGCTGTTCTTCCCCGCGCACGACGACACGGTTTCGCTGCTCCTCACGTTCGGCACGTTCGGTATTTCGTACGTGTTCCGCCCGCTCGGCGCGCTGGTGCTCGGCCGCTACGCTGACCGGCACGGTCGCAAGGCGGGGCTGCTCGCCGCACTTTGGCTGACTACGGTCGGCACGCTGGTTTGCGCGCTGATTCCCACCTACGCAAGTATCGGCATCGCGGCACCGATCGGGCTGATGCTGGCGCGCGTGCTCATCGCGTTTTCGACGGGCGGGGAGTTCGGCAGCGGCACAGCGCTGATGATCGAACAACAGTCCGCACGGAAGTCGTTTCTCGGCAGCTGGCAGTTCTCCAGTCAGGGAGCCGCCACGGTGCTTGCGTCATTCGCCGGACTCGCGTTGAGCGGCCTGCTCACGCCCGCCCAGATCGAATCGTGGGGCTGGCGCATGCCGTTCGTGTTCGGCCTGCTGGTCGCGCCGGTCGGCCTCTATATTCGACGCCATATCGACGACACGCTGCAGCCGTCGCAAGCCAAACACGCCGCACCAGTACGCGACCTGCTTGCACACCATCTCGGCCGCGTCGCGCTCGCCGCGGGCATCATGGCCGTCTCGACCGCAGCCAGTTATCTGATGATTCTTTACATGCCGACTTATGCGGTCAAACAGCTGCATCTGCCTGCCTCCACCGGCTTCGCTGCAACCGTGCTGACGGGCGCGATCCTGATGATCTTCACGCCGCTGATGGGCCATTTCGCGGATCGTTACGGTCGCGGCAGGATGATGGTCGTTTCCGCCACCCTTACGCTGCTGACGATCTATCCGTGCTTTCGCTGGCTGATCGGTTCCCCGTCGTTCGCGGTGCTGATGGCGATCATGGTGCTGGCAGGTGCCTTGAAGGCGATCTATTTCGGGCCGCTCGCGGCAGTGCTGGCTTCGCTGTTTCCGACCACCGTGCGCAGCACCGGCCTCGGGTTCAGCTACAACATCGGCGTGATGGTGTTCGGCGGATTCACGCCGTGGCTCGTCACCGCGATGATCGGCTGGACTCACGATCCGGTCTCCCCCGCGTTCTACCTGATGGCCTGCGCAGTGCTGAGCCTGTGCTGCATCGGAATCCATCACCGGTCCATCGTCAAACACATCTAGTCCGACACCCGACATCCGGACGCAACCTCGACCATGACGCCATCCTCCATTGCAACCGACGACGACTTCAGCGGCTGGCTGATGTATCACTCTGTCGGCATCTTTCCCGGCCAGCAGGCTGCGGTAACGGACGCGCTCGCGCGTTTCACCGCCGACTGGTATGCCCCGGACGATCGCCGCTGGGCCGCCGGACTCGGCGCGCGCGATGCGCTCCTTTCGAGCTGGGCGACGCTGATCGGTGCAGACGCCGCACACGTGTTCGGGGCCCAGAACGTGACGGACGTCTTCGCACGCTTTCTCGACGGCCTCGACGACGCCGCGCTGGCGGGTCGGACCGTGCTGGTCGCCGCGGACTGCTTCCCCAGCCTGCATTTCCTGCTCAACGGTGTGGCCGCGAGACGCGGATTCACGCTGAAAACCGTGCCCGTGCGCGAAGGCGAGGCGTACGTGCGCGATGAAGACTTCATCGCCGCCTGGGATGCGGAGGTCGCGCTCGCGTTGGTCACATGGGTGTCGTCGCTGACGTCGAAGCGCGTCGATCTGGCTGCGCTCATCGCGCAGGCGCGCAGCACCGGCAGCCTCGTCGCGCTCGACATCACCCAGGGCGCCGGCATCCTGCCGTTCGATCTGCACGATACACCGGTCGATTTCGTTTGCGGTTCCACGCTCAAGTGGCTGTGCGGCGCGCCTGGCACCGGCCTCGGTTATGTCGCGCCGCATCTGCTGGATAACGGCATGCAGCCTGGCGTGCGAGGCTGGTTCAGTCAGCCGGATCCATTCAACTGGAACCTCGACACGTTTTCCTATGCAGCGGGCGCGCGTCGCTTCGATACCGGCACGCCATCGTTGCTGCCGTTCGTCGCGTCGCAGCCGGGCATCGACTGGCTGCTCGCTCAACGCCCGGGCGAGTTGCGCACGCACAATCTCGCGCTTTGCCATCAACTGATGGAGATCGCCGATGGGCTAGGCTACCGGCTGCTGTCGCCTCGCGACGACGGGCTGCGCGGCGGCAGTGTGATGGTCGAGATCCCGGCGGATCATGATCCTCAGCTGATCGTGACGATGCTGGCATCACGGCGGATCCATGTCGATTCACGTGGCCGTACGCTGCGGTTGTCACCGGGCGCGACGACTACCGCTGCCGGAATCGAGCGCGTCGCGGCGCACCTGCCGCGATGAAAACGCCGCACATCGTACGTTCGAAGGCACCGCGCCGCGAGGGCGTGTCGTGCGTGCTGACCGGACCGCCGCAGCCGACACGGTAAGACGCAACTACATCCCTTGTACCACGACACTCCACGGACGAATTATGGCAACGACCCTTCCCTTCCAACCGATCGTCGGCATTCGCGGCTTTCACGTGCCGATGTCCTGCACCGATCTGCCTGCGACGACGCAGTTCTTCATCGAGCGCCTCGGTTTTCGCATCGACGCGATTTTCCCCGCGGACAGCCCTCGCACGGCCATCCTGTCGCGCGGCAACCTGACACTGCGCGTGGCCGTCGGCGCGCCCGATGGCGTGACGAAGCTCGATGTGCTCTGCGACGACGAGATGCAGCTCGGCGAATCCAATCGGACGCTCGTTGCACCGAACGGCGTCGAAATCCGCTTGATCGCCGCCGAGCCGAAGATGAAAACGCCCGTCAACCGACAGGAACTCGTGCTGTCGCGTGTACAGGACGGCGCCGAATGGAGCGTCGGACGCGCCGGACTGCGCTATCGCGACCTGCTGCCGAATCGGCACGGCGGCGCGTTCATCGCATCGCACATTCGCATTCTCGAAGGCGGCCCGGTGCCCGATTACGTGCACTTTCACAAAATCCGCTTCCAGATGATCTTCTGCCGCAAAGGCTGGGTGCGGGTCGTCTACGAAGGCCAGGGCGAGCCGTTCGTGCTGAATGCCGGCGACTGTGTGCTGCAGCCGCCATGCATCCGGCATCGCGTGCTCGAGAGCTCGGCCGGCGCGGAAGTGATCGAGATCGGCACGCCGGCCGAACACATCACGATGGCCGACCACGACATGACGCTGCCGAGCAGCACGCTCGAGCCGGACCGCGAGTTCGACGGACAGCGCTTCGTGCGCTACGAGCAGGCACGCGGGAGCTGGTCCCAGTGGCGGATGAACGGCTTCGTCGCCTCCGACACCGGCATCGGTCGTGCAACCGATGGTTTGGCCGGTGTGCGCCTGGTTCGTCTGGAGGAAAGCGCGCAGGTCGAGCAATTGCAGCACGAATCGGAGTTCTGCTTCTTTTTCGTGTTGTCCGGACAGTTGACGGTCACGCAAGGGGCGAATGCCTATCCTCTGACGGCCGACGACAGCATTGCGATTCCGGGCGGGACACCGTACGGCTTTGCCGACTGCAGCATCGACCTGGAACTGCTCGAAGTAACGTTGCCGGCTGAGCTGACGCTGTCGTGAATCTTACGAGGCCGGCCGATGCATCGGCACGCCTGCCGCGGCTAACGTCATGAACTCGTTGGGATCACGGGCGCACTCTCGACCGTGATCGCAAATACGCGATTAGTTCCGCCAGATTCCCGCGCCGACAGCGGGATCGCGCGCGTGTCCGCAATGCGGGTGAAATTACCGGGGAACGCGGCGCGGATCTTGAGGAAGAAATATTCCTCGTCGCGGTACCCGTCGGCCCGACGCTTGATGACCTTGATGGTGTTGTTGATGCCTTCGACGACGCTGGTATTGAGCGGATGGCGGCAGCAGGCGAGGGTTCCGTGCCAGTAACCCCGCAAGCGCTGCGCGAACAGTTGCAGCGCGGCAATCCCGCTTTGCCGGGCTTGCTCGATCCAGTGTTCCCAGGCTTCTTCCGCCCAGACAGGCTTCCGGTAGAACCAGAGCCGTTTGAGTTCGTTGATATTCAAGCGTGAACGGTGTCTGGCTGGAACATGTCACTGAATCAATTCCAGGTGGGTCCGATGTATATCGATTCGCCGCGACCAGCCCCCTAAAAACGTCGCACTTCCCGCAATTGATTCGAGTTTTGGTGCGTTCGGCTGAAAGGTTCTTTCCGCCCTTTCATGCATCTTTCACAAAGCCAACATATCGTACGCGCTCTCTTGACACTTCGTGGAACATACTTGTCATGCCATTGCGTCGACGAATCTCACGCCATACGCTCGCCATCGCGGTTACCGCGACCTTCCTCGTCGCCGCATGCGGCGGCGACGACATCGGCGGGGCCGAACCACCTGCAATCGTTGCACAGATCCCAGCAGCTCCTGCTGATCCAGGCTTCATCGACAGTGCACCCGTGCCTGCTGGCGTGCCCGCATTCGTCGACACCGCGGCGACGAATCAGCGCGGCGACGCGCGCTACGCGTCGATGAATACGAATGCTGGCGTGCGCGTGCTAAACGGCTTTCGTGCGCTGTGGCAACCCCTCACGGACCTCGTCGATGCGGGCGTCAGTGCTCCCGCTGCCGGGGGTTTCCCGGCGATCGCGCCGTCGCTTTGGACCGGTCTGCCAAACGACGGCTCGCCCGGCGGAACCGCACTCAATGCGGCGGTGCTGAATGCAAACGTTCAGTATGTAGTCAATGCGACGATGCAACGCACCGCCGCGCAAGCAGAGGCCGCGTATTACGACGATCGTCGCGGCAAAGGTTACAGCGTATCGGATGGCATGGGTCCGCTTACCGACGCATGGCGCAGCGCCGCACGGCAAACGACCAGCATCACGTCGGTGCCTTCCGACGCGACGACGAAGCTCTACAGCGATACCGGCAACAACACTGGCGTAGGGGGTAGCGCCAACGCACAGTTCGGTTCCGTCGTCGACTTCATCAATACCATGGGCAACAACGGCTCCACCGAGCCTGCAAAGCGCTTCTACAAGTATGCGCGTCCATACCGATGGAGCACGAGCGTGATGGTCGCACCGACGCTCGTTCCGGCCGAGAGTTCGGCGCCCGCAACCGACGGCGGTTTCCCGAGCGGCCATTCCGCCGAAGCCATGCGCGACGCCCTTGCGATGGCCTATGTGCTGCCCGAGCGGTTTCAGGAGATGATCGGTCGCGGGCTCGAACTCGGCGAGAACCGCATCCTCGCCGGCATGCATTCGCCACTCGACGTGATCGGCGGCCGCGTGCTCGCACAGGCGGTGGTCGCCGCCAATCTCGTCGATCCGGCGAACACGGCGCTGAAGCAAGCAGCACTGCAGCAGGCGCACACCGCGCTGTACTCACTGACCAACACAACACCCGCAACCTTCACTGCTATCGCGCATGCCGGCACGGTATCGAATGATCGCTTCTCCGATTACGCGGCGGGCAAGGCAAACTATGCGCGCAGGCTGACGTTTGGCTTCGCACCGATCGGAACGACGACTGACGGCGCGGTCGTGCCGAAAGGCGCCGAAGTGCTGCTCGAAACACGGTTGCCGTATCTGAGTGCCGATCAGCGTCGAGTCGTACTGAAGACGACCGCACTGGCATCCGGCTCTCCGGTGCTCGACGATACCGAAGGCTGGGGGCGGCTCAACCTGTTCGCGGCCGCGGATGGCTACGGCATCTTTACCGGCAACGTCAGCGTAACAATGGATGCGTCGCAAGGCGGGTTCAACGCAATCGATACATGGCGTAACGATATCGGCGGCGAAGGCAAGCTGACTTTCGCCGGCACCGGCATGCTGACACTGGCCGGCGCGAACGGCTATCGGGGAGGCACCGAGGTCCGCGGCGGGACGCTTGCAGCGGGATCGACCCAGGCATTTGGTGCGGGTGACGTATACATCTCCGGCGGGAGCCTCGCGATCAAGGCCCCGGCACGCGCCAACATCAACGGCCAGTACACCCAGATGAAGGGCGCCACTCTCGAGATCGACCGCGGTACAGGTGACACAGGTCGGCTCGCGGTCGCCGGAAAGACGACCCTGGTCGGCGGCACCCTGCATGTACGGTTCGCGGCCGGCACCACCCCGAAGGTCGGCGACGTCGTTTCGCTCATCGATACGAGCCGCTTGCAGGGACGCTTCGATACCGTCGTGGTGGACGGATTCAAGGCAACCGCGCTTTACAGTTCGTCTGGCGTACAGATCCGGCTCGATGCCTAATGGCGTTGCCGGGGCGCACCTACCGCCCCGGCAATCCTGGGCAATCGGACGGGCCGATCGCTCGTCCGGTCACCTGTCGCAGCCGTGCCCCGCGTTACGGACAGTTGCCGATGACGTAGTATCCAGCCGATGTCTGCGCCAGCGTGTTCGAGTAAAAGACATTGTCCAGCCCCATGCTCTGGTTCGACCCGTTCGCATAGGCCGTACCACCCGAATCATGCGCACGGCCGGCCTGAACATGTGCATAGTTCGTTGCCGTCGTCTCGGTGCATGCGAAACTCGATTGCGTGGTTGCCGATACCGAAGACGACTGTGCGCTCTCCCCCGCACTTGGATCGATCTCGCTCACCGTATAGGAATAGGTCGTTCCCGCAATCAGCCCTGAATCCGTATAGCTCGCGGAAGCGGAAGAGCCGACCTTGCTTCCATTGCGATACACGTTGTAGCTCGTTGCGTTGGCAACGGCATTCCACGAGAGCGAGACGGTCGTCTGGGTGGTGCCGGCGACCGCCAGGCCGGTCGGCACGGAGCCAGACTGCGCCGGCCCCGACACCGCGCGAAGGTTGTTCTTAACCCAATAATCCATCAGGAAAACAGGATAGTTGATATGGGTGGCATCCACGTAGTTCGAGTTGTTTCCGCCTGATCCGGCGGGCCACGCATGCGACATCCCGGAAACGGAGATCTCATGCGTCCGAACCTTGCCGCTGCTGTCCGAATACGGTGTGTTCGTTCCGCCGCCAGGGATCGTGACTTTCGTGCCTTGGGTAAAGGTGCCGCCGTAAATGCTCCGGAAAGCTGCGGTATCGATCGGACCATAGGCCTGAGCAACCGTGTAATCCGATGTCCCCCAAACCGCGCCGGCGATCTGCGTCGAAAATTTGCTCAAGTTCGATCCCGCCCACGCCTTGCACTGATTCGCCGCCGTCGTTGCCGTGTACCCGCTCGGCACGTACCCGATCTGTGCAGTCGTCGTTCCCGGCGGCGGCCCAGCATTGATCCCGATCCCGGCGAAAATGTCCGGTGCGATACAACCCAGCACCATTGTCATGCCACCACCGGAAGACAGACCCGTGACGTACACCTGATTGGGATCGATCGCGTATTGCGAATTCGATACGAAGCGATTCACCAGATCCAGCAAGACGCCGACATGCCCTGCGCTCCGGCTCGGCGAAGTGTTCGCGTAATCCCAGCAGTGGTTGTAGTAAACGTTGCCAGTCGCGTTCGGTGCCAATATGATCGCGCCGTACTGATCGGCAATCGCCTTCCAGTTGAAGCCGGCCGTGCTGCTGTTGTTGATGACGTCGCCTGACGCGGTCTGCTGACAACCATGCAATACCAAAATCAGCGCCCGTTGACCGTTGGATGTGGTTGGCTGACTCGCCGGCCAGTAGAAATAACCCGTTAGATTGCCGCCATTGACGGAATCCGCAGCCCAGGTCTGCTGCGCGCTCCAGGTTCCAGGGCCTGGCGTGACAGCGGCCAATGCAGAAGTCGTTGCGAGCGCGACGAAGAAACCAACAAGCCACCGCCACTGGCGTCGTGAAAGCAATTGCATGACGTCTCCTTTACTTGTTTGGATACTGCATACGAAGCTGGCACGTGAGACCGTTCCGTCGTGAAAGGCCAGCCGATTCGGATCAAGCAGACCGACACAACACCGGCCGCGCCAGAGAACGGTCGAACGAACCGCGGTCGATTCCTGGCGCCGAGCGAATCATAAGCAGCATCCATGCCTGCTACCGGTCGATATTCCGGGCCCTCTCACTGACACGTATTGCAGCGGCGAGCTGCTCCTCCAGCCCGTAGCGCGTCATGCCGCCTTTCCATGGCCGGTGCGATCCATAACTGAAAGCGAGGAATCGAGACTTCATTTCCATGAATACGTCCACACAAGAAACGAAATTGATCAGGGGAACTCCCACTCCCGCGCGAATCTGCAAGTTGAGACACTGCTTCCCTTCGTCTCCAATCCGAGACGATTCGCAGCAAGCAGGACCGGACGGCACTGTCACACAACAAGGAGAAGATCCGAATGGCAACCGAGGTCGGCACGAACCTGAGCGACTACAACTACGTATGGGGGCGCGCGATGCGCTCACTCTTCGAAACCTTTAACAATTCTAGCGAGGGCACGCTGATCGTCGACCGACACGCCAAGGTCGTCTGGATCAACGAAAAATATGCCGCCCACTTCGGCTTTGCCGATCCCAAGATCGCGATCGGTCTCGATTGCGAGGCGGTCATCCCGAACAGCCTCATGCGAGAGGTCGTCGACACCGGCAAACCGATTCTGCTGGACATCATGGAAACCGAGCGCGAACCCTTCGTCGTGACGCGCTTGCCGCTGAAGGACGACAACGGCGCGATTATCGGCGCCATCGGTTTTGCGCTGTTTGGGGAGTTGAAGGCGCTCACACCGCTGTTCAGCCAGTACTCTCGCCTGCAGGCGGAACTCATCGCGGCGCGCCACGCACTGGCCCAGACGCGGCGAGCCCGATACGGGCTGGCGAATTTCATCGGCACAAGCCCCGCCAGCCTGGAAGTAAAGCGTCTCGCGCGACGTGCGGCCCAGGTCGATTCCCCTGTGCTTCTGCTCGGCGAGACTGGGACAGGCAAGGAACTGATCGCCCATGCGATACACGGTGCATCGGCGCGCGCCGACAAACCGTTCGTCGCCGTCAATGTCGCGGCAATTCCCGATTCGCTGCTCGAGGTCGAATTGTTCGGCGCGGCTGCGGGCGCCTATACCGGCGCCGACCGAAAAGGCCGTGTCGGAAAGTTCGAACTGGCTCACGGCGGCACGCTTTTCCTCGACGAGATTGGCGACATGCCGCTGTCGCTGCAGAGCAAGCTCCTGCGCGTACTTCAGGAAAAGGAATTTGAACCGCTGGGCTCGAACCGCGTGGTCGTGAGCAATGCAAGGATCATTGCGGCAACCTCGGTCGCACTGCCCGAGCTCGTCGCCGCACGTCGCTTCCGCGCGGACCTCTATTTCCGGCTCAACGTGCTTACCATTCAAACGCCGCCGCTGAGAAAGCGCACCCACGATATCGCCGCACTGTCCGACATGATCCTCGATGATCTGGCAGCGCATCACCATATAGATCGGCCGACTCTCAGCGACGACGCGCTGCAACTGCTGCGCGAGCATGCGTGGCCGGGAAATGTGCGCGAATTGCGCAACACGCTCGAGCGTGCGCTGATGTTTTCCGATCGCTCGTGCATCACCGCGAACGTGCTGGCGGCACATGTCGGCGGGAATATCGAAGCCACGCTCGCCGATGTCCTATGTGTCCGGGAGCCGCACGCGACACAGGACATGGACATCGACGGTACAAGCTACGAGGACGCAATGAAGATGTTCGAGAAGCGCTTTCTCAGTGCCGCGCTGCGATCCGAAGACGGATGCGTGTCGAAGGCGGCCGCACGCATCGGCATCGGGCGCGCAACCCTCTACAAGAAGATGGCCGCCCTCGGGATGTGACGTTGATCGACGTTAGCCGTCTTGTTCCTGTTTGAGCGCATGCCGGACCATCCACTGCGAAGCAGCCTGCACGCAGGACGCGTGTGGCGGCGTTGGCATGCGCCATTCGTCTCCGTTCGTGGACACCGCGTCTCACGCAAGAGACTTCGTCGTCGCGCTTCCGCGACCTTGCCGTCGAGGCGCGGTCGGCCGCCATGAGCGCTGCTCAGCATGGCACCATGGCCCGTAAATTGCTGATTCATTCGCCTACGAAGTCCGACACAAACACTACGACGAATCGAGACATGCATGACACACGATACGCCAATCACCGGGCAACGCGATCGCGCCGCAGCAATCGCGACCGCCTGTGCCACCGCGATGGCAACGATGGTCCTGGCGGGATGCGGTGGCGATGACACCGTCAAGCCGCAGTCCAATCAATTGCCGGCATTCGTCGCCGGCGACGTTCGAACCACGACTTACGACGGCAATACGGACGACCTGCTGACGGGTGGCCTGGGCAAGACCGGCCTCGCGTCGGCAACGCCGCCCGCATTCGCGAATGCCGCCAGCCCCACTGCGGCCGAATTGCGCCGGCTGGCCATCTGGTCCAACTATCGTGCGCTGGTCGACATGTCGTCCAACGGTGGGTATGGCCGCTTCTGGGGACCCAACGTCGATCTCGCCGGCAACGACACGCTTGGGGAAGGCAAGGTCCCCGGCACCGAATATCTCGCGTTCGCCGACGACGGCAGCGGCATTCAAAATGTCAGCCTGCTGGTACAGATTCCGACCGGGTTCGATCCCGCCCATCCGTGCATCGTCACCGCGACCTCGTCAGGCTCACGCGGCGTATACGGCGCGATTTCGGCGGCCGGCGAATGGGGCCTCAAACGCGCCTGCGCGGTCGCTTATACCGACAAGGGCACCGGGAACGGCGCGCACGAACTCGCGACCGATACCGTCACACTGATCGACGGGACACTCGCCGGCGCCGGATCAGCCGGGCATCGCAGCATCTTCACCGCCAATGTGGGTGCGGCGGCACTCGCGGCATACAACCGCGACTTCCCGAACCGCTACGCGTTCAAGCATGCGCATTCGCAACAGAACCCGGAGCAGAACTGGGGGAAGGACACGCTTGAGGCCGTGCAGTTCGCCTATTGGGCAATCAACCAGCAGTTCGGGCCGTTGCTGGACGGCTCACGTCGTGGCGTCCGCTATCTACCCGGTAGCATTGCAACGATCGCTGCATCGGTCAGTAACGGCGGCGGTGCATCGCTCGCTGCCGCCGAACAGGATACGCAAGGCTGGATCACGGCCGTGGTCGTCGGCGAACCACAGGTCAACGTGAACATGGGTGCAGGCGCACAGGTCCGCGAAGGCGGGTCGGCGATCAGTTCTGCGGGCAAACCGCTGGCGGACTACATGACGCTCGCGAACCTGCTTCAACCATGTGCCGCAGCCGCCAGCGAACTCGCTACGGCACCGTATCTAACCGCGTTGCCGCGCGCCACCACGAATGCGATCCGTGCGGCACGCTGCTCGTCACTCGCCGCTGCCGGCGTCATTTCCGGCAGCGACCTGCAAAGCCAGGCATCGAGTGCGCTCGCACAATTACATGCGGCGGGCTATGAAACCGATTCGGATTTCCTGCAGGCACCGATGTGGGATTCGCAGGCCGTACCAGCCGTTGCGGTCACCTATGCGAATGCCTATACGCGTTCGAGCGTGACCGACAACCTGTGCGGTTTCAGCTTCGGCACGACGAATGCTTCGGGCGCAGCCGCAGCACCTGCCGGTAGTTCACCGATGCTCAACGTCTTCGGCACGGGCAACGGCGTGCCGCCGACCAACGGAATCAATCTCGTTTACAACACCGGCACGAACGGGGCGGCTGACCACCGACTCGCCACCGGTGACGCGAGCTACGCGGGCGCCGCGTGCCTGCACGCGCTGTGGACGCAAGGCAATCCGGCGATGGCGACCAGCGTCTCGGCCGTGCGGGTGACCGGGAAATTGCAGAACAAGCCAACCATCATCGTGCAGGGCCGCAGCGATGCGCTCGTTCCGGTCAACCATGCGTCGCGCGCGTACCTTGCGCAGAACAGCATCGCCGACGGTACGCATAGCCAGTTGTCATTCTACGAAATCACGAATGGTCAGCACTTCGACGCATTCCTGTCCGTGGCCGGCTTCGATACGCGCTTCATCCCCGTTCACTACTACTATCTCCAGGCGCTGAACCTGATGTGGGATCACCTGACGCACGGGACGCCGCTGCCGCCGTCGCAGGTGGTTCGAACGACGCCGCGTGGCGGCGTGCCCGGACAGGCGCCGCAACTTGCCGCGGCGAACCTGCCGCCGATCATGAGCGTGCCTGCCGCGAATGCGATCCAGGTAGCGAACGGTATTGTCGATATCCCGCACTGACAGAATGATCCCCTACCCGGCGTCTTTCGCACCTCAATCCCGACGCCGCAAACAGGCAGTTGGTCTGGATGGCGGCGGGATATAACCAATCGCCAACGCACTTGACTGCTCGCCCATTCACTCGCGGCCGCAAGCCTCCGCTTGCGGCCGGCTCGGCACTCGGTGCGTTACGCGGGTGTGAATACGCCACGGAAGCGCATCTTCCCTGATGCCAGTCGATCGTATGCGTTCGTCGCTCCGTCAAGCGTAAAGGCTTCGACGATTGGCTTGACCTTCCCTTTCGCGACAAGCTCCAGCACCTCGCTCAGATGATGCAAACCGGCGTGCGTGGAGCCGACGATCCGCTGGTGCAGCATGTGGAACGGCTTTCCCTGCGACGAAATCGAGAACGGCCGGGTGAAGTCGATCCCGCACAGGACGACTCGACCATCGGGCCTGACTCCCGTCATCGCTTCCTCCGCGGACCGGAAATCATTGGTGGTCACGAGCAGAACGTCGGTGCCGCCCAGATCGCGCAATTCCGTGCCGCGTCCAACGACTTGGTCCGTGCCCAATTGCCGCGCCAGATCGTGTTGTTCGGCGAATGCGCCTGGATCGTTTGCACAAATGTCGCGCACAGTGCGGCTTCTACCGCATTCGATGCAATGCGGTTCGATACGTCGGCACAATGCAATTTGCTTGCGTAGTCAGATGGCCTCGCACCAGCACATCGCACGCCCGTCTCGCAGCGTCCCATGAGGCTCATTCATACGACGCGGGGAATTTTTCACGCACGAGCTTGAGCCATTCCTGCGCCGCGACCGAAAGTACGGCGTCTTTACGCCAGACAAAAGCAAGCCGCCAGTCGAGCTCTCGCGCTGTAAGCGCGATCAGCGTCACCCCGTCGTTGACGTGGCGATCCGCAACGAGCTTTGGAATGCACATAATGCCGGCGCCAGCTGCAACCAGCGCCAGCGCGAAATTCGGATGCGCGCTATGTGCGACCTCCCGCGGCGTAAATCCATTCGCCGCGCAAGCGTCGCGAATCCGCCGGTTAAGCAGGAAGCCCGGCTCGAGCATGACGAACGGCGCGTCGCGCAATTCATCAAGGCGCACGCGCTTGCGCGCCGCCAGCGGATGATTGCGTGGCACCGCCAGTACGATGGCGGCCCGAACGACAAATAACGATGCGAGGTCGGGCCGCACTGGCAGCAGCGTCACGGCAACTTCGATCTCTCCGGAACGCACGGCTTCTTCGAGATCTTCGCTGCCTTGCTCGCGCAGCGCGAGATCGATGCACGGAAAGCGCTCGTGATACAGCGCGATCAAATTCGCAAAGACTTCGGCGCTACCCACGGGCGCCACGCCGATTCGCAGCGTGCCGCGCCGAAGGCCGCGCAGCGCCTGCAGATCGGAGAGCAGCGTGTCCCGCTCGTCGAGCATCGCCTGTGCGCGCCGCAACACGACCTCTCCGGCCGCCGTAAGCCGGACATTCACACCTCGTCGACCGCGCTCGAGCAGGCGTTCGCCGAGTTCCTCTTCGAGTGTATTGATCGACTTGCTCAGCGCCGGCTGAGAGAGCGGAATGGCTTCCGAAGCGCGCGCGAAGCTGCCGTGTCGAACGATCTCGGTAAAGTAGCGCAGCGCCTTCAGATCCATTGATTTCACCTCGATGCGAGTGTCGACTCTGATCGCATTTGACTAGCGCCCTGTGGGGGAAAAGCCATATGCTCTGCACGCTCATGCAAATGTTACCCGAATCTCCGGCCGGCACATCGGGGTGACACCGCTATTGCATGAACCAGCCGTGACTGACGATGAACGACTGTCCAGTCATTGCCGCAGTCGGAAAGGCGGCGAGGAATTCCACCGTGTGCGCGACGTCGTCCGTGGTGGTGAAAACGCCGTCGACAGTCGTTGCGAGCATGACGCCCCTGACAACTTCCTCTTCGCTGATGCCGAGTTCCCGCGCCTGCTCGGGAATTTGCTTCTCGACGAGCGGTGTCTTCACATATCCAGGGCAAACGACATACGAGCGCACACCTCGGGATCCGCCTTCCTTCGCGAGCACGCGCGCCATACCGAGCAGTCCGTGCTTGGCTGTCACATAGCCGACCTTCAGCGGCGACGCCTCGTGCGAATGCACCGAGCCGATGTAGATTACAACGCCCCCGCGATCGTCGCGATACATGTCGGCGAGTGCGGCGCGTGTCGTGAGAAAGGCACCATCGAGATGGATACCCATCATCTTCTTCCAGTCGGAAAACGCGAACGACTCGATCGGATTCACCATCTGTATCCCTGCATTCGATACCAGAATGTCGATCGGGCCCAGTTGCGCACGAGCGGCTTCAAAGCCACGTTCAACGGCGCCCTCACTTGCGACGTCCATTTCGACGGCAATAGCGCGCCCACCGGCCGAGACGATTTCCCGCGCGACAGTCTCCGCCGCACCTGGATTTAGATCGGCAACCGCGACAGTTGCACCCGCACGCGCGAGACGCACCGCGATCGCCTTGCCGATTCCACTTGCCGCCCCCGTCACGAGTGCGGTCTTGTCTTTCAGATTCTGCATATCAGTTCTCCATGAAGCGCATTGGCGCCTCCAAAACGACGGCGTGCGATGGCACGCGGTATGGGACGAATCACGCGTGCTCGAGCAGCGCTTCTTCAGTCTTTGACGCGCTTCGCGCGCGATTCAAATCGGATGCAAGATAGTCGTACGCAACCTCGCCAAGCCCAAGCGTCAGGTCCGCGATGAGGTGCGTGCCCGACAGCACCTCAAGCACCGGCAGATCCGCGACCGGCGCAAGCGCATGAGCATTCAGTTGAAGGGCGGCCGGGCCGGACCACGCTCCTTTGACTTCGACGTCAACGCAGTTGTATTCGACCAGTTCGAGCACGCGCGGCGTTCCGTCGACGTGCGGCACGATCTTGAGCAAAAAACCCGGTGCTTCGATCGACCGGCGTGCTTGCGCAGCATCGAGTTGCGCATATTTGAATCCCATCGTTGCCGTCGCGACGAGCGATTTCCCGTAGCGCAACTCGCCGATCAGCGCATCTCCCTGTACTTCCAGCGTCGGCGACGCGATCTTCTTCGGGAACCCCCACATCTCGCGCCCTCCTGCCGTGGGCGCATGGCAGTCGAGATACATCGAGTGCACGTACATGCCTCGCCGGCCCTCATAGGTCACCGGGATGACCTGCCCTGACTCCGTGTAGTCGCCGAAGCCCGACGAATCAGGCATGCGGATGAACTCGTACTTGACGATCGGGTTGTCGACATCGATTTGGAGCGGTTCCGGCACGAGCGCCCGCAAGCGCCTCGGGTCGGTCCGGTAGGTGACGATCAGGAATTCCCGATCGACGAAGCGGTACGGCCCGCGGGAATAGGCAGGGCTCGTCAGGGGCATCGCATATGCGTTCGCCCGAACATCACTGATTTTCATGGCTCTTTCCTGTCGCGAACGACACGGCCTTTACAGTCGAATCGTCCGTCGCATGGTTGGACATTTCGAAGGCACGATGCTTCGCGTCGCGATATCGACGCTCAGCACGTGTCGTTTCGATGAACGACAATTTAGACGATTCCCATACCATTAAAAATTGAATGTTTTTTACCTATTCAATTTCCAAAAGAAATTGAATCCATGCTGTGCGCACTCTGCCTCATTGCATGAACGAGAGAAATCGAATGCTTGAATTTCTTTCATGCATCGCACGCGATGCAGTCCTTAGACTGATCCCGTCCATTTCCACCAATATGCTCCATGAATACACCCGTCTTACGGCCGCACGTTGTGATCATCGGCGGAGGCTTTGCCGGCCTGGCAACGGCAAGGGCACTGGCTCACGACGACGTCGAGATTACGTTGATCGACCGACAAAACCACCACGTATTCCAACCTCTGCTCTATGAGGTCGCCACGGCCGGCTTCTCATCGACGACCATCGCCGAACCGTTGCGGAGCATCCTCGCGCAACAGCGCAACGTGACGGTACTGATGGACGAAGTGCTGACCATCTCGACCAACGATCACACTGTTCTGTGTGCGGGCGGCACGCTGCATTACGACTATCTCGTCGTCGCGGCAGGCGCGGGCCAATCGTATTTCGGTCATGACGAATGGGCACCTCACGCGAGGCCCCTGAAGACGGTTGACGACGCGCTCGAACTTCGAACGCGTTTGCTGACGGTGTTCGAAACGGCTGAACGTGAGCATTGGAGCGTTGCGCCGACGTTCGTCGTCGTGGGCGGCGGCCCGACTGGCGTCGAGCTCGCGGGGCACATTGCGGAACTCGCGCGCCAAACGTTACGAAACGACTTCCGCCGTGTGACGCCGACGACGGCACGCGTGGTGCTGGTCGAGGCGGCCGAGCGCATATTGAGCGCGATGTCCGCAGCCGCCTCCCGCCGCGCGCGGGTCCAGCTAGAGCGTCTAGGCGTCGAAGTCGTGACATCCGTCGGGGTCACCGATATCGACACACAGCAAGTGCGGCTGTCCAACGGCACGTCGATCGCCGCCCATTTCGTCACATGGGCTGCCGGGGTCGCGGCGTCACCGCTCGGACGCGCGCTTGGCGCCGCAGTCGATCGAGGTGGGCGCGTGATCGTGCAACCGGATTTGAGCGTGCCCGGCCATCCCGAGATATTCGTGATTGGCGATTTGGCCGCGTGCCGACAGTTGGAAGGACGGCTGGTGCCTGGCGTCGCGCCGGCCGCGAAACAGATGGGGCGCTACGTCGGCACCGTGATTGTCGCTCGCCGCAATGGCACGCCAGCACCCGGTCCGTTCACCTATCGCGACTATGGCTCGCTCGCAACCATTGGACGCAATGCTGCCGTCGCCGATCTCGGGCCCATTGCACTGTCGGGACGGACAGCGTGGTTGTTCTGGCTGTTCGTGCATATCCTTTTTCTCCGCGGCGCGCGGCTACGGATCGCGGCTACCGCCACGTGGCTATGGCGCCTGACTGTCGGGTCGCGTGCGGCTCGCCTCATCATCGCCCCCTCCCCACGGACACAGACTATGGCCCGTCCCACCCCAATCATCGATTCGGTCGAAGACAATGCATGATGTCGCGCGCGTACACAATCGATCGGACACACCACCATCGAGCCGAGGATGATATCGGGACAGTAAGGAACGAGCGACTCCCGGAGTCATCGATTACCCGGCGAGCGCGGTCACTGTAGAAACTCTGCAGTCCATGCGACTTCATATTGATCACGAAGATGGATACGTTACAAAACATGCGGGCGTTCGTCCGCGTTATTGAAGCTGGTAGCTTTACTGGTGCTGCCCAGTCACTGAACTCGAACACCGGCGCAATGTCGCGTGCGGTTTCGGAACTCGAAGCGCACCTGCGTGCGCGCTTGCTCAATCGTTCGACAAGAAGACTGGCGTTGACAACGGCAGGCGACCGATATTTGAAGCGCTGCCGACAGATTCTTGCAGACATCGACAACGCCGAAGAGGAAGCAGGTTCCGCACATGAGAGGCCGATGGGTGCGTTGCGCATGCACAGTTTTGCCAGCATCGGTCAGCACTATGTTTTGCCGGCGATCTCACGCTACCGCGCCCTGCATCCGGAAGTCACGGTCGAACTCGCACTCTCGCAACGCATGCCGGATTTGTTCGAAAGCAGCGCGGACGTTGCGGTGATCACGGCCGCATCGCTGCCCAACTCGGATCTCGTCTCGCAAGAACTTGGCACTACGTTCAGCATACTCTGCGCATCACCAGCGTATATCCATGCGCGCGGCGTACCGCAGGCGCCAGCCGATCTCGCCCGTCACGAATGTCTGATTCTGAATACCCCGGTGTTTCCAGCGCGCGAATGGGTCCTCGAGGGGCCAGGGGGCAATGAAAGGCTGGAAGTTGACGGGCCGGTCCAAGTGAACATTGCGGAGTCACTGGCCGTTGCCATTCGGGAAGGCATGGGAATCGGCATATTGCCGCTCTGTGCCGCGATCGCCGGACTGCTCGACGGCACACTCGTGCGCGTGCTGCCGAAGCACACGCTGCAGAGAATGAACATTTATGCGCTTTATCCATCGCGCAAGTTCGTGGACGCGAAGACGAAAACATGGGTGGCGTTTCTCCGCAACCACTTGCCGACGGCTCTCGCGCGCGACAAGGCGCTGCTCGATAAAGTCACGCACAAGCAAGCGGATGAACCGAACATTTCAGTTTCGGAGGCGAAGGCAAACGAGCCGTAACCGGCATTCGCAACGAAAGCACGAGGTATCAAGCAGCGATCGGCCGGGCGGCGTATTTCGCATCATCCGGCCGCCCTGAATTGCCGCAGGGTCTCCACCGGCACGATTGCATTCGCTTTCGCTTCGACAGTGGCGCAAGCTACCGATCGCGGTGACAGTGTGCATGGGGTACATGTCGGCGCAGGAAGCACATCGGGACAACAACCACTACCTGATGCACCGGTACAACTGGATACGACCGCATCAGTTCAACGACGGACTGGCGCCGGCCGTTGCGGAAGAAAAACTTAACGCAGTGTCCGGGATGAGTTGACCACTTCATACTGATGCTGCCAACTCGACAGGACTTCGATGCAATGGGCTACGCTAGCGGAATTAAAGGACACAAGAACCACACTGACGAATGACGTAATTCCGATCCTATAATTGCGGCCCTCTATATCCCATCTACGCAACGGATGTCATTGACCTGCATTCTCGAAGACTGCCGCGATGCCCTGCCCCCCGCCGATGCACATCGTAGCAAGCGCGTATCTTCCCCCGATGCGCCGCAGTTCGTGGACGGCCTTCGTGACGATGATCGCACCCGTTGCGCCGATGGGATGGCCAAGCGAGATCCCGGATCCGTTGGGATTGACCTTGTTGGCGTCGAGTCCCAGCTCCTTTGTAACGGCGAGGGCTTGGGCCGCGAATGCCTCGTTCGCCTCGATAACGTCCAGATCCGCAACCTCGATTCCAGCCCGCGCGAGCACAGCTCGCGTCGCCGGCACGGGACCGATTCCCATGTACCTTGGGTCGACGCCCGAGTGAGCATAGGCAACCAGTTTCGCAAGGGGCTTCAATCCATACGACGAAACGGCACGCCCGCTCGCCAGTACAACGGCGCTCGCGGCGTCGTTGATACCTGAAGAATTCCCCGCCGTAACGGTTCCGGACTCGCGCTTGAATACCGGCCGCAAGGCCGCGAGGTCCGCCACTTCACAGTTGAACCGGACATGCTCGTCGGTATCGAAAGTGGTCTCTCGCCCCTTGCGGTTCAAGGTAATCGGAACCATCTGCGTGGCAAATCGGCCTTCCTGAATTGCTCGCTGCGCTCGCCGGTGACTCTCTAGTGCGAGTTGGTCCTGCTCGATGCGGCCAATCTTCCACTGCTCGGCCACGTTCTCTGCCGTGACACCCATGTGGATCCCGAAGAACGGGTCATGCAGCACACCGGTCATGGCGTCGATCAGGGTGGCATCTCCCGAGCGGACACCCCAGCGGGAAGTTTGGCTCAGGTACGGCGAGCGGCTCATGCTTTCTGCGCCGCCGGCAATGGCGATATCAACGTCCCCCATCGAAATGGACTGCGCTGCGCTGACGATCGCCTGGAGCCCGGAGCCGCACAGGCGGTTGACATTGAACGCTGAACACGCGTTGTCGCAGCCCCCGTTGAGCGCCGCTACCCTGGAAAGGTACATGTCGGCAGCCTCGGTGTTGATGACGTGACCGAAGACGACTTGCTCGACACGTTGGCCGTCCAGACACGCGTGCTCCAGTGCGGACCGAACCACCTGTGCCGCCAGCATTGTGGGAGGCACCGACGCCAGCGACCCGCCGAATGCGCCAATGGCCGTTCTGACCGCGCCGATGACAAAGACGTCGTTCTTCATGCAGATTCCTGTTGGTTGACTACTGGGCCGTCCATCCGCCATCCATTGGAAGGCTGATGCCCGTGATGTTGCTTCCTGCTTCGCCCACAAGAAAGAGCACGGCGGCAGCAATGTGTTCCGGAGTAGTAAAACGCTCGCTTGGTTCTTTCTCTGATAACAGCGCCGCTATTGCGCCGAGATAAGAGAGGTTTGCGTGACCCATTTTCCTGTCGATTTGAGCGTCGAGAAGCGCAGTCTTGACCCACCCGGGACAGATCGCATTGCAGGTGACGTTCGATTTGGCGTTCTCCAGTGCGATCGTCTTCGTCAAGCCGACCACCCCATGCTTGGCAGCGACATATGCGGCCTTCTCCGTGGACGCAATCAGTCCGTGAACGGACGCCATGTTGATGATGCGACCATAGTCCCGTTCTCTCATTCCCGGCAGCACGGCCGCGCAGGTGTGAAATACCGAGGAAAGATTGATCGCGATGATGTCGTCCCACTTCGTGATCGGAAAGTCTTCGACTCGAGCGGTGAACTGGATGCCAGCGTTGTTGACGAGCAGGTCAACGTGGCCAAACGAATCCTCAACGTCCGCAATAAGACGTCGGGCTGCCGACGCGGTCCGCAAGTCAGCATCGAAGTGCCTCGGCAAGTCGGCGTGGGTCGCACGAGAGGCGACCTGGTCGACGGCGTTCGCAATTTCATTGGCCGTTCCCAGGCCGTGAAGCGCAATCCGCCACCCAGCCGCTGATAGTGCGTCGGCGATCGCCAGGCCGATTCCGCTGGTCGAGCCTGTGATGAGTGCGGTCTTCATGTGGCAGCCCGAACGATTCATGCGAGATCCTGCATGTTCAGAAGAACGGCACCCATGCGCTGTTCGTTCTCGACGATCTCGTGCGCGCGTGCACAGTCTCGAAGTGGCAGTGCCGAATGGATCGGCACATCAAGCTTGCCGTGCTCGAGAAGACGATTGATGTGTCCAGCTGCGTCGGCCCGCTCCTTGGGCGTCAGCAAATAGACCAACAGGAATTGAAGCCGGATGCCCTTGAAGAGGAATTTGTAAAAAGGCATCTCGGGCCGCATTACCCTTGCCGAACCATAAGTGACAACCGTCGCACGCTCCGAGAGGAGATCGCCCAGATACTCCGCGTTGGCACCAAACTCAACCTCAACGGCGTGATCGATTCCTCGTCCGTTCGTCGCGGCGAGCACGTCTTCGACGAAGGTGGAACTCTTATAATCGATGAATGCGTCGGCACCCGCGCTTTCGATACGCTGCTGCTCGATCGAATCATGTCCGGATGCGACAACAAATGCGCCTGCCTGCTTCGCGAACTGCACCGCAAGCCTTCCGACTGTGCCAGCGCCGCCACTGATCAGGACCGTACGTCCGGTCAGATACCCAAAAGCAAGCGTCGCGTGGCATGCGGTAAGCGCGGGAATGCCAAGCGCCGCTCCAGTCAGATACGACGTATTGTCCGGGAGCGGAAAGACGAGCTGTTCGTCGATCGCGATGTATTGAGCAGCCGTACCCATCGCGCGACGCCACTGCCCGTTGCTTACCCAGACCCGGCTTCCCGGAGAAAACCGGTTGCTTCCGGGGCCCGATTCGACAACGATCCCGGCACCGTCGCTGTGCGGAATCACGAAGGGGAAAGGAAGCTCGCTCTTCCCGGCACGAACCCCTGCTCTGGCCTTGACGTCCGACGGGTTGACACCCGACGCATACAGTTGCACGAGGACCTCACCCGGACCAGGGGACGGCATCGGGCGATCCCCGGTCACCAGAACGTCGCGTGCAGCGCCAACGCGCTCATACCATACAGCCTGCATCATTAACCTCCAAAGTTGCTGAGTTGCAAGGGGAAATTGTAGGCACGCCCCGTCGATCGAAAAAGCGCATAATACGGATCGCAGCTATCTGACTAATCGATTGATATGCGAGATTTAGATATTGACCTCGTCCGCTGCTTTGTCGCCGTAGCGGATACGCGGAGCTTCACGGGGGCGTCGAAGCGTCTTTGCAGATCCCAGTCTGCGGTGAGCACACGGGTTCAGCGGCTTGAGGAACTGGTCGGCGTCGAACTTTTTACGCGGAGCAGCCGCCAAGTAGCGCTAACCGCGGCAGGTGAGCAGTTCCTCAACTACGCCATGGGACTGCTGCGCCTGAACGACGAGGCCGTAGGCATGCTCGGCCGCAGCAGTCTGGAAGGTCAATTGCGGCTCGGCATTGTCGAGTATCTGGTTCCTCACCGCCTACCGGAGCTGCTCGCCCGGATCCGCAGGCTGATGCCGCGAGTCGAACTCACTGTCCGGGTGGCGCTCAGCGAGGCGTTGCTCCATGCGTTCGATGCGGGAGAACTTGATGTAGTCGTAGTGAAGGAACTGGAGGGGCGCGGTTCCCCCCGGCTGTTCCGCGAGGAAAAGATGCTTTGGGTCGCTGACCAAAACCTGGAGCAGCCATCGCCCATCGTCAACCTATGCTTGCTGACCGCGCCCTGCACGTTCCGGACTACGGCAATCTCAGCGCTCAATTCGAGCGGAATCCAATGGCGTGAAGCGCTAACGTTGAGCAGCATCGTCGGTGTTCAGTCCTGTGTCGGCGAGGGTCTCGGCGTGTCGGTGCTATGCGAATCCGCATTGGCCTCTGGGCTGGTCGCCCTGCCACAAAACGATTCAGCCTGGCCAATGTTGCCGACGATACGCCTCGTAACCTACGATCGCAGTCCTAATTCGCTTACCCGAGCGTTGATTGATCTGCTGAAGGCCTAGGCGGCGCTCTGGTATATCCAGTGGCCCGGCCGTAAATGGGTGCGGGGAGCGCACAGTCAGCGCAAGCGGCTTGAATTGGCACATTCTCCATGTCACAAAGCGAAAGCGCGGGGCCCGTCGGCGCGACGTGCGTGCGCGCTGATGTTGGTGGCGCGGCCGGCACGGCATTACGAATCCAAACTCACTGCACGGGATGGGCCGGTGCTGACGGCGATAACCGTTCTGTCGGGGCAAATTACCCGCTATGGGTACCGGCGGATTCAGATCTTCGTGAAACGGTAACCCGCCGAGTTTCTATTCGCGGTGGTCTGCGCGAGAAAGTCGACCAGCGAATCGTACAGGCGACCAAATATATCATTCGCGACGCCAACGTGGACCTGTCGCCCGAATATCAACCCGCCTTGCGCGAGTCGCCCGTTGTTGACATCGAAGCCGCTCTCCCCTTGAGACCACCACCGAGATCTCCGGCACCCTTCAGCCCGCACCGGCTGCCCTGAACGTAGACTCGACTTCGGACACGGCTTACGCGTGCGATCGATAGCCGCCGTCTCGCTGAGCTCCCTGGTGCGTAAGGTGCAGGCGCACGCAAGCGCTCGACGCAAAATCCCGACGAATCCCGCTCAATCACGCCCCTTACGGCGTCTGCAGCGTGCCGTCCTTCAGCCGTGTCTGCGTCCAAGTCGTCACCGTGTTCTCGCACGGATATTTCGCGGCTTCCGCTTCATCGATATCGACGCCCAACCCCGGTCGCTCGTTGGCGTACACATATCCATCCCGAAATTCGGGGAGGCCCTGAAATACATCGAGCAATGCAGCCGTCGGCCCCTTGAGCTCCTGAATCACGAAATTGGGCGGCTCAGTCCCGGACCATTCCTGCACACCGAAATTGCGCGCGGCGAGATCGATATGAATGTTTGCTGCATGCCCGAGGGGCGACATGTCGCCCGGGCCGTGCCAGGCTGTTCTCACGCCGAACTGCTCCGCGAAAATCTGCAGTTTGCGGCCGGCGGTAATGCCGCCGATCTGGCTGAGATGAACCCGGATGAAGTCGATCAACCGCTCAGTTATCAGGAAGCGCCACTCGTAGGGGTTGTTGAACAACTCGCCTTGCGCGAGCGGCGTCGATGTCTTTTCCCGGAGCTGGCGAATCCATTCGCCCTCTTCAAGCGCGATTGCATCTTCGAGAAAGAACAGGTCGAATGGCTCCAGTTCACGCGCAAAGCGAATGGCCTCGATCGGCTTCAGGCGCTCATGAACATCGTGGCACAGCTCGACGTCAAAGCCGATCCTGCTGCGAATGCCATCGAACAACTTCAGCGTGTCACGCATGTATTGCTTGCTGTCCAGATAGACGCCAGCGACCGCCCCGCGCGGCGCGCTCGTCGGCGCCTTGCCGTATCCGCCGCCGCCATAACCGCCACTCTGGCAGCGAATGTGCGTGATGCCTTGCTCACGATACTTCTGGATGTTCTCGCACAGCTCGCCGAGATCGCGGCCGTCCGCATGCCGGTAGACCGGCACGCCTTCACGGCATTTCCCCCCGAAAAGCTGATACAGCGGCATGTTCGCCATCTTGCCCTTCAGGTCCCACAGCGCCATGTCGACGCCCGAAATCGCATTGTTCTCGATCGGGCCGTTACGCCAGTATGCGTTCTGGTGCATCAACTGCCAGAGTTCCTCGATGGCCTCCGCATCGCGGCCGATCAACAGCGGTCGCAAATATTCTTCGATGACATACTTGACGGCGACATGCCGGTACGCGAACGTCGCGCATCCAAAGCCATGCAAGCCGGGCTGGTTGGTCTCGATCTTCACGACGATCAGATTGATACCTTCCGGCGCGGTCAGGATGACCTTAACGTCAGTAATCGGAGTGGTCATTTCTGTCTACCAATAGCGAGTCAATGAATCGGGAGATGCGGCACACTTCACGTGCGGCGCAGCGAGACGGCCGGTTCCTCGTCCGGACGCTGCCCGGAACGGGCAGGAACGGTAATCATCAGGATTACCGATAGCAGCAGTGCAACCGCCATGAAAATGTACGAAGCCGACGGGCTACCGGTTGCGCCATTCAGATAGCCGACGACCCACGATCCGAGGAACGCACCCAGTGCGCCGCTCGAATTGATGATGCCGATTGCACCACCCAGCACGTTATCGGCACCAGTTCGGGCACCAGCGCGAAGAATGGCCCGTACGGCGCATACATCGTCGCGCCTGCAATCACGAGCAGCGTGAACGAGATCCAGAAGTGCGAGCCGCCGACCAGGAACGACGCAGCGAGCGCAATCGTGCCAATCAGCAGCAGCGGCCAGACGAACAGCTTGCGGTTGCGTGTTTTGTCCGACAGCCACGACGCGAGCAACATCAGGATGATCGCGGCGAAGTACGGAACAGCGGCGAGCCAGCCGACCGACACGATGTCGATTTTCGATGCACCCTTGAGGATCGACGGCAGCCACATGATGAAGCCGTACACCCCGATGCTCCACAGCGTATGAATCGCGCAGCATTTCAGTACGATTGACGAGCGGAATGCGGCCTTGTAGTCGCGAACCGGCGCGATATGCGCCTGCTCTGCTTTCAGACGCGTGTCAAGTTCGGCCTTTTCGTCATTCGTCATCCATGGCGCATCGGCCGGACGATCCTTGACGGTGAACCACCAGACCACCGCCCAGGCAAGCGCGGGCAATCCTTCGATGACGAACATCTCGCGCCACCCGAAGCTGCGAACCAGATAGCCCGACACAACCGACATCCACAACACGGTCACCGGATTGCCGAGAATCAGGAACGTGTTCGCGCGCGAGCGTTCCGTGCGCGTGAACCAGCGGCTGATGTACATCAGCATCGACGGCATGACTGCGGCCTCGACGACACCAAGCACGAAGCGCAGGACCATCAGCATCGGTATGTTGCTGACCATCCCGGTCGCTGCCGCGCACAGGCCCCACAGGATCAGGCTGATGAAGATCAGTTTCTTCACGCTGTTGCGCTGCGCGTAGATCGCGCCCGGCACCTGAAACAAGCAGTAGCCGAGGAAAAACAGCGAGCCGATCAGCGACGACATGCCATGGGTGATGCCGAGATCCTTGTCGATCCCGGCGGCCACGGCGAAACCGTAATTCGCGCGATCTAGATAGGCAAGGCTATAGGTGACAAAGATGATGGGCATCAGATACCACCATCTTTGGGGAGCTACAGGTTTGGCGCTTTCCATGATGTCTCCGGATAGGTGTGGTGCGTGAACGCTTGGCGGATGCGCGGGCTGCTTTTGGTATGCATGTTCTTCGCGCGAATCTGATTTCAAAGGACGGCCAGCCAGCCGCCATCGACATAAATGATCTGACCGTTTACGTAGCTCGACGCAGCCGATGCCAGGTACACCGCCGTGCCGACGAGCTCTTCCGGCTTGCCCCAGCGCTGCGTCGGATTGCTGCTTTTGACCCACGCGTCGAACGCCACATTCTCGACGAGCGGTTTGTTCATGTCGGTCAGGATGTAACCGGGGCCGATCGCATTCGCCTGAATGTTCGACGCGGCCCATTCGGCGCTCATCGCACGGGTCAGCATCTTGATTCCGCCCTTGGCGGCCGTATACGCCCCGACCGTCGCGCGCGCGGCTTCGCTCGTGAGCGAGCCGATATTGACGATCTTGCCGCCGGTGCCGCGCGCGATCATGCGTCGTGCCGCCTGCTTTGCGACGATGAACGCGCTCGTCAGGTTGGTATCGATCACCCGTTGCCAGTCGCCCAGTTCGAGTTCGACGAGCGGCTTGCGAAACTGGATACCGGCGTTGTTGACAACGATGTCGATCTGCACGCCGTCCTGGTCCCATTGCGAGAACGCGTCGGCAACGGCCTGCTCGTCCGTCACGTCGAACGCCCGACCCAGCACGTCGAATCCCTTGTCGGCAAGCTGGCTGACCGCCGCGGCAACCGTGTCGGGCTGCGTTCCGTTCAGGACGACGCGCGCGCCTGCCGTTGCGAGCCCCTCCGCCAGCGCGAAGCCGATGCCGCGCGCCGAGCCGGTGACGAGCGCCGTGCGGTCGCTCAGGTCGAATAGTGAATTCATTTGATCGTACTCCTCTCTATAATGCGAGATCGCGCACGCTTACTCGTCGCGATCATCGCCGGTCGCGATGATGTCGGCGTCGATCTCTCGTAAGGGTGTCAGGCGCGCCGGCCGGCACCAGCCCGATTCAGTGCAGCGCGATCCTCGAAGTCCTGCTCAGCGCGCCTGATGAGCGTGAGCACTGCTTCTTCCGCGGCGGCTTCATCGCCCTTTTCGATCGCGACGCAAAGCGCTTCGTGCATCGGCAGCGATCGGGCCGGGCCGCCGGCGATCTCCGAACTGAGCTCGAAGCTCGTCAGCAGGATCGACGACAGCGCGTTCTGCATCTGCTGGACAAACTGATTGTGACAAGCGGTAAGGATCGCACCGTGGAACGCGAGATCGGCAGGAACATATTCGCCATTGCCAGCGACCGCACGCTCCATTGCCCGATAGGCGCGCCGGATCGCGATGCGGTCTTCGTCAGTCGCGCGTTTCGCGGCGAGTTTGGCCGCGTTCGGTTCGATGATCAGGCGCAATTCCATCAGGTCCTGAATCAGCCCTTCATCAACCATGCCGGCCCGCGCGCGCCAGGTAATGACGTCGGGATCGAACAATTGCCATTGCGCGCGTGGCAGCACAATCGTGCCATATCGGCGACGCACTTGCAGCATGCCCTTGGCGGACAAGGACTTGACCGTCTCGCGGATGGTGATTCGGCTGACCTGCAACTCTTCGGCCAATTCGTCTTCGGAGGGCAGGATGTCGCCGGGTGCCAACTGGCCGGAGCAGATTCGCTCGCCTATCTGATTCAGTACTTGCCGATGAAGGGTAGCCATGTTGCCCCTCTAGATCATACGTATGATGTAGAAAGATAGGCAAGTTGCGGGACTCCGGCAATCCGGGTAGACCCGGAGTTGTGCGGAGTGGGGGCCGTGCCGCCCATCTCACGGCCCAACCGTCTGACTGGACTGCGACCCTCGGCACAATCACGCCCCCCTCCCGGCATGGTCGCGCAGGCCCGTCCAAACGCTGCATCGGACACGGCGAGCTGACACGCTCCGACCGAGGATCCACCGGAGCGGTCGTGTCAGTCAGTGGGCATCAAGCTCCGCGGACAACTAGCTCCGGCACTTGACGGCGGCGGTTGTTCCTTCCAACTGCTCATCGTGGTGAACCATGTCTCAGCTGACGCGAGTGACTCCGTCGGCCGCCTCGAACAGGCATCGGTCGTAAAGGGCATACCGATCGCATCGGAGCAACATACCGTCGGTGGCGACATTGTGTCCTGCGCGCCAATTGCGGCCGCACAGGTGGGCAATGGCCCATTAAAAGGAAATGACCGGCTCTGCATTCAAACCGACCATTTGCTATTTGACTCTGAGAACGGCTGGAGGGCAGGTCAGCACGACCATACCGCAGGGATGCTCCTGGACCGGTGACTGGTAGGTGTTCGCACTGTCGCGCAGTGTCCCATCGACGGCCACACTAGTTTTGTGATCACAAATTCAGTGATTTTTGCGATAATACGCAAGAATTCAAATTTTTGTGATCACATATGAGTGACATGCCATGAATGCCGCTTTGAGCAACTTCCTGACCCAGCACCGCATCCATGAGGTGGAGTGTGTCATCCCCGACATGACCGGCATCGCGCGCGGCAAGATCCTTCCGCGCGATCTGTTCACGGCGTCGGGCGAGATGCGCATCCCGAAGAGCGTGCTGCTCAATACCGTGAACGGGCAACAGCCCGACAACGGTCCCTTCGTGGGCGATACCGACCCCGATATGGTCTGCAAGCCCGACGCCGCGACCGTGCGCATCGTGCCCTGGGCAGCCGAACCGGTGGCCGTGGTCATCCACGACTGCCTCGAGTGGGACGGCCAGCCGGTGCAACTCTCGCCCCGCGCGGTACTACGCCGCGTGCTGGCGCTGTACGAAGCACGCGGCTGGCGGCCCATCGTGGCACCCGAGATGGAGTTCTATCTGGTGGCGCGCAATCAGAACCCACATGAGCCTCTGCAGCCGCCGCTGGGGCGCACTGGAAAGCCCGAGGTGGGGCGGCAGAGCTACTCCATCGACGCGGTAAACGACTTCGATCCCTTCTTCATGGAACTCTCCGCCTTCTGCGACCAGCACCAGCTCGGCGTGGAAACGCTGATCCATGAGGCCGGCCCGGGCCAGATGGAGATCAACTTCAGCCACGGCGAACCGCTCGACCTGGCCGACCGCGTTTTCCTGTTTAAGCGCACGGTACGCGAGACGGCGCTGCGCCACGGCGTATTTGCCACTTTCATGGCCAAACCCATGGAGGGCGAACCGGGCAGTGCCATGCACATCCATCAGAGCATCAACGACGGCGAAGGCCGCAACATCTTCAGCAACACCGACGGCACAGCCAGCGAACTCTTCCACCACTTCATCGGCGGTCTACAAACCTTTATCCCGCAGGTGATGCCAATGCTGGCGCCCTACGTCAATTCATACCGGCGGCTGGCGCCCTACATGTCGGCACCCATCAATGTGCGCTGGGGCCACGACAACCGCACCTGCGGCATCCGCGTTCCCAAGTCCGGCCCCAGCGCCCGCCGGGTTGAAAACCGCGTGCCCGGCGTTGACGCCAATCCCTATCTGGCCATGGCCGCCACGCTGGCCTGCGGCTACATCGGCATGCGCGACCGGCTGCATCCCAGCGAGCCCACCGACGGCAGCGCCTGGAACGTCGCCCACGAACTGCCGCGCCATCTCGAAAGCGCTATCGAGGCCATGCGCGCCTGCGATGCCATGAAGGAGGTACTGAGCGAAACCTTCGTCGACGCCTTTTGCGCCGTGAAGGAACTGGAATTTTCCACCTACAACCGGGTGATCAGTTCGTGGGAAAGAGAGCACCTGTTACTGCTGGTATGAGGAGCCCACAATGAACCGCATCATTCAACATACCGGCATTGAGCGCGAACGCGTACAGGCCTTGCTCGCACGCGAACGCACCGAGTACACGCAACGCAACCCGAAGTCGCAAGTGATGTCCACACGCGCCGCACCGCAGCTGATGTTCGGCGTACCGCTGCACTGGATGAACGACTGGTCCACGCCTTTCGCGCTGCACGTGGCCCAGGCCCAGGGGGCACAACTCACCGACGCTGACGGCCACACGCTGGCCGATTTCTGCCTGGGTGACACCGGCGCCATGTTCGGCCATTCGCCCGCCGTCGTTACCGAGGCACTGGCGACCCAGGCACAGCACGGCCTGACCACCATGCTGCCCAACGAGGACGCATCCGTCGTAGGTGAATTGCTGGCTCAGCATTTCGGCCTGCCGAAATGGCAGTTCGCCATGACCGCCAGCGACGCCAACCGTTTCTTGCTGCGCTGGGTACGTGCCGCCACCGGGCGGCGTACCTTGCTGGTGTTCAACGGCTGCTATCACGGCACGGTCGACGACGTCTTCGTCGACCTGGTGGACGGGCAACCCACGCAACGCGCCAGCCTGCTGGGCCAGGTGCACGATCTCACCGCCACCACACGCGTGGTGGAATTCAACGATCTGGCCGCGCTGGAAGCCGCGCTGGCACCGGGTGACGTGGCCTGTGTCCTGGCCGAGCCAGTGATGACCAACATCGGCATGGTGCTGCCCGAACCGGGTTACTGGGCGCAAGCGCAAGAGATCATCCACCGCCACGGCAGCCTGCTGGTACTGGACGAGACCCACACGCTCAGCAGCGGCCCCGGCGGCTACGCGCGCGCTCACGGCCTGCAGCCCGATGCCGTGGTCGTGGGCAAGGCACTGGGCGGCGGCATGCCGTGCGCGGCCTATGGCTTCAGCGCCGCGCTGGCCGAGCGCGCCGAAAACGCCAAGCGAACGGCACCGTCGGGCCACTCGTGCATTGGCACCACGCTTACCGCCAACCTGCTGGCCATGGCGGCGATGCGCGCCACCCTCACCCACTTGATGACGCCCCAGGTCTTCGCCCCCATGCATGCCCTGGCCGAGCAACTGGCAGCCGGGCTGAGCACCATCCTCGCCCGTCAGGGCTTGCCGTGGTGCGTCACCCAGGTCGGCGCCCGGGTAGAGTTCCAGTTCTGTCCGCAGCCGCCGCGCAACGGCAGCCAGGCCGAGGCGGTCATGGATGCCGAGCTGGAGCACGCCCTGCATCTGGCCTTGCTTAACCGCGGCGTGCTGATCACACCCTTTCACAATATGATGCTCGTTTGTCCCGACACGACCCCGACGCACGTGCAGCGCCTGCTCACCGCATTCGACGCTGTGCTGACTTCGCTCACCGCCACTAGCGATTCATGAGTAACGACATCGAGCCCACCACCACTCAGCAAGACACGACCTACGCCACATTGCGGCAATGGGTCACTGTAGGCCGCTTCCTTCCCGGCGAACGCCTGAAGATCCGCAACGTGGCAGCCGAGATGGGGGTGGGTCAGATGCCGGTGCGCGCCGCGCTGCAGCGTCTGGCTGCCGAAGGTGCGCTGGTGAACGTGCCCAACGCCGGGATGATCGTCCCCAAGCTTACGCTGCCCGAGTTCGACGATCTGCTGCAAATGCGCATGCTGCTCGAAGGCGAGGCCACCGAGCGTGGCTGCCTGAGGCTGGAGCCAGCCGAACTCGCCACACTGCGCAAGCTTTGCCAGCGCATGGCGCAAGCGTTGAAAAACCTCACGGATCACCCGCCTCGCAGCAGAACGCCCGAGGGAGGTAAACACACGCTGAAGCAGCCCGCCGCTTCTTTGAGAGCCGACCAAGCCACCGATTACCTGGCCGCCAACGAAGACTTCCATGTCCTGCTCTACAAGGCGGCCGGCTCGCCCTTGCTGTTCGAGCTGATCGATACGCTGTGGCTGAAGGCCGGCCCAATCTCGAATCGCCTCTTCGACACGTCGGAAGCGTCCGCCGTGTTGAACGACGCACACGAAGACCTGATGGATGCGCTGGACAGGCGGGATGCCGCAGCGGCGCGGCGAGCAGTGGAGCGCGACATCTTCGTAGCGGGACAGTTTCTGAGGTCAACGCTAAAACGCGCTTGACCGCAGTGACCTGAGGCGGAATGTTGTGACCAATCAGGCAGTGAGTCTCGCTTCGATATTATCGGAATCCAGCCAGGCTCGACGGACCGTGGCAGGAGGTTGATAACGATGAGCGCTATGGGGCCGACGCTCGTTGTAAAACTGTCGCCAGCGTTCGATGAGTACCTTGGCCTCGGCCCGGCTGCGGAACCATTCGCGATTCAGCAATTCGTCGCGCAGCTTGCCGTTGAAGCTCTCGACGAATCCGTTTTGCCACGGGCTGCCGGGCGCGATGAAGGCCGGGCCGATTGCAGCATCTCTCAGCCAGCGCATGACCTTGGCGGCGGTAAATTCGGCGCCGTTATCCGACCGCACAAACGCCGGCTTGCCGTACAGGCGCATCAGTCGCGACAGCGTTAGGATCACATCCTGCGAACGCAGGCTGGCGCCGATCTCGATCGCCAGGCACTCGCGGGTGTAGTCATCGATCACGCAAAGCATCTTCAGCGCTCGCCCATCCACCAACTGGTCGTGCACAAAGTCGTAGCTCCAGACCGAATTGGGCTGGGTGGCACCAGGCAGGCGTATGTCGTTGCCGCAACGACGTCGGCGAGGGCGCCGCCGCGGAATGTTGAGCTGCAAGGCTCGCTACATTCGTCGCACACGCGATTCGCCCAGCGCCAGCCAAGCCGACATCCGTCGGTAGCCGAAGCGCGGCACCTCCTGCGCAGCCGCAATCAGTTGCTCGCCCAGACGCCGGTCTTTCTCCGGTTGCTTGAGCGTATAGGTCGCCACCCGGCGACTCAGTCCCAGGTAGCAACATGCCTTGCGTCGCGATAGCCCCCGCCGAGTCAGGACTTCCACCGCCTCGCGCCGGCCCGTCGGGGTGGACATTTTTTTCGACTGAATTCCTTCAGGCCGTCGATCAGCATCTGCTCGGCGATCTGGCGCTTAAGCCGATCGTTCTCCGACTCCAATTCCTTGAGCCGACGTGCGTCGGCCACGTCCATTCCGCCGAACTTGTTGCGCCAGCGATAGTACGTCTGTTCCGAGATGTTGTGGCGCTTGCATAGATTCTTCACCGGTTCATCCCGGCTCTCGGCCTCGCGCAAAATGCGAATGATCTGCTCGTCGGTAAATCGCTTCTTCATCGAGTTCTCCTTGCCTCTAGGATAAAAGAGAACTCACTTGCCGGATGGCTACAAGAAACGTCTCAGGTCACTCACGCCCGAGCCACATCCCATTTCCGCAGGAAGATCGCGCCAGCGAATGCCGGTCTTCAGCACAAACAGAATGCCCGTCAGCGCTGCGCGATTCGGCACGGGCTTGCGACCCGGGTACTTGAACCGACGGGGCTTGACAGGTGGTAGAAGTGGCTCGATTAGTTTCCAAAACTCGTTGTCTATGATCGGCTTGCCCATCTCCCTGATCCGGTTGTCACGACGGCTCAGGTTAACAGGTCAAGAGAAAAGTTAACAGTAGCTACGCGTCTTTTTGAAACCGTCTCTAAATCAAATCCAACAAGCAACAATCGCACCATCCCGAACAATCGGGAAACTTATCCACGGAAGGAGCGTCATATCGACACGCTCGCGAATCTTGCATCTACACATTTCAATTTAGCGCCACCTCGGGTTTTGAACACGATCGCGTTCCCAACATCGCAACGTTACTTTGGCCTCGATACGTATAAACCAGGGATAGCTTCACTTGCTTGGAGTGGTTTCTGCCGGCAGAGTGCAACGTATTGCAGTGGAAGAAAACCACATCTCCTGGCTCAAGCTCCGGGGCTACTGCCCGTCGAAGCTCCTGGTCGTTCTCCGGTAGATCGGCACGAAAAAATCTCGCATCGTCGAGCTGGTTTGATGCCAACATCAGTCTGTGCGACTCCGGCACAAACCAAAGCCCTCCGTTCTCCGCAGACTCCTGGCCCAACGCAACCCATACGGAGACAAGGTCATCGCGCTCAAACGACCAGTATCGCGAGTCGCGATGCCAGCCCGTCTTGCTTCCAAACGCAGGATGCTTTGTCATGATGCAATTGTGATGCGCGAGCGAGAGGTAAGGCGTCTCGCCAAAATACATCTCCATCCAGTTGCGAATATCGGACGATGTTGCCAATCTGGCGTATAGTAGATCGCGACTATACGCGTCCAGCAAGCGACGCACGGTGCCCCCTCCGGGCGCGCTCTTAGACTCTGGAGCACCAGGGTAACGCAAATCTGCTTCGAACTCGAGCGGATACCGTGCAGCGACTAGTTCCCGCTGTGACGCTATGAGCAGGGAATGCAAACACGTTTCATCAACAAAGCCCTTTGCTACAACGAATCCACGTTCGCGCAGTTCCTGCACCTGCGCCTCCCTCGACTCCGGATTTTTTTTGACCATCTTAGATTCTCGACTGTCGATCGATTTCTTGTTCATTTTTCAGGGACAAATTCCTTGGGTCCCATCGAAGTGAAATTGTGACGAACTATAGAACTCTCCTCCGTGTGCCCAGTTTTGCCTCTCGACATCAACGAACAGGAGATCAACGGTATCGATTGGACACTTCAAAATCTGCGCCGCGAGTCTCGTTACCTCTTTCACAAATAACGCTTTCTGATCCAGTGTGCGTCCGGCTGTGAGCTCTACTCTAATAATCGGCATTCCAGAATCCTCACCTTTCGTTTATGAGTGCAAGGGCAACACTTCGGCGCCTCACAAGACATGACGACCGCGCGAAAAACATCCGCAAAGCAAAGTTTCATTCGTCAATTTTAACAAGCGCGAGTCACACTCTGAAGACAAGCCACCTAACAGTAGGATATGCGCCCCAAATTATACCCTCGATGAATCTTCCAACCATCGTACATATAACGCCATCAATTCAGACTGCGTCGCTATATGAAGCTTTGCATATGCATTCTTGCGATGGCTCTTGACAGTCGTTATCGCAATATTCAACCTCAAGCTAATCGATACTGAAGAGTGACCCTGAAGAATCAGACGAACCACTTCCGCCTCACGCAAGGACAAGAGATCCTTACCGAATGATTCAAATGCAACGTTAACCGTACTATCGTCAGCCGGTTTCGCCTCCCGGGCGAAGCGCGCCCAATTTGCACGCGTGATTGCTGAGAGAAACGGCGCCACCTTCTCGAGATTAGAAACCTCCCACGCCTCGAAGCCGGACGATGAGTTGGGTCGGAGAAAGCTCATCTCGGCCATGTCTCCTTCCGAAAGCTCAACGAGAAGCAACAGCTCCTCTCTTTGCTCAGGCCAACCACGGGTGATGTAACGCATTTCCTCTTTCTCAGACCATGCCGCAGGAACGCTCTTGAATGTTTGCGAGATTGGGTATTCCTCAGACACCAGATCCTTCATTCTGTAGACACCCGGCGATATACCATCAAGGTATGCTTGATAGCATGGGCTCAGTACATACGAGTACTCGACATAGTTGGTCAACCCTTCACGATATGGGGTATCGCCGAAGGTATCGAACAGGAGCACTGGTCGAGTCTTGCCCCGATAGGCGACGATCGAAACCATCTCGAACGCTAAATTCATTTTCACCAGCTGAAAGGCCGCATCGTATGACCTGTCAGTACCAATGAAATCGATTGCCTCGCCGATTCGTGTAAATTCGGGCCCGGCTCCGAGAAGGTTGATCGACATAAACCGCCCTCGAGTTGCAGTGGTGCGTGAATCGCGGCGCCGCTCTAGCGACCGTGTACATTCGTCAACGAACACCTTCGTCGATAAACGACGCCAGCGAATACAGCCAGCGTTAGTCCAAGACAGCCGCGGTAACGACGATCTCAACTGTACAACCGGCAACAGCCAGTTTACCCTCGACCGTGGCACGCGGAGGAGGATCGCTCCGACTAACCCACGCGTCCCAGGCTACGTTCATCGCCGAGAAATCCGCCATGTCAGCAAGGAAGATTTGAGCGAAAAGGATCTGGTGCTTGTTGCTACCCGCCTCTTCGAGAAGAGAATCAATTGTTTCCAAGATTCTCGCGGTCTGCTTTGTTGCATCCTGATTCGGCTCTTGTGTGACTTGTCCCGCGAGACGAACCACCCCCGCGTGGACACTGGCCGCTGACATCCTGGGCCCCGGATAGAAACGTTTCACAACCATGTTGATAACCTCAACACTAACGACATCATAAATTCAAGCGGTTGAAGCCCGCTTACTTCAACGCCCCAGCGAGAAACTTCGCCAATCGTTCACTTTTTGGATGCCCGAATATATCGGCTGGTGCGCCACGCTCTTCCACAATTCCCTGATGGAGAAACATCACCTCGCTCGAGACTTCCTTCGCAAACGCCATCTCGTGCGTGACAACGACCATCGTTCGCCCGTCCTTAGCGAGTTCCTTCATGACTGAAAGCACTTCGCCAACCAGTTCTGGGTCGAGTGCTGATGTCGGCTCATCGAACAGCAGAACCTCAGGATCGACAGCGAGCGCTCTAGCAATCGCGACACGCTGTTGCTGACCACCAGACATGTGCGAAGGGTACATATGTGCGACCTTGTCCGGGTCTAGCTTCACCTTTCGGAGCACATCGAGTGCACGCTCCTGCGCGTCCTTTCGGGAACGCTTCTGCACTCTGATCGGCGCCAGCATCAAATTCTCCATCACTGTCAAATGCGACCAGAGATTGAAGTGCTGAAACACCATAGCGAGTCGCGTTCGCATTCTCTCAAGTTGGCTATAACTGACAGGAATGATTCCGTCTGGAGTTTCCTTGGTTTGCAGTAGTTCGCCGTTCAGTCGAATCACGCCAGCGTTTGGCCGCTCGAGCATGTTAATGCAACGTAAGAAAGTGCTTTTACCTGATCCGCTGGAGCCGATGATGCTAATCACATCGCCCTTCTTAGCATCAAGCGAGACACCTTTTAGGACCTCGTGCGCGCCGTATCGCTTATGTACGTTTTCAACCGAAAGTGCATTCATGATCGTTACTCTTGTTCCGATTAATACTGTCACGCGTCCTGGAATTTGGCGGCCGACGAACTTGTCGATGCCATCGCAGTGCGCTCCGAACCGCGCGGCCGGACGTGGGCCATATATCGCCTTTCCAGAGCACGGAAAATTCTCAGAATTACGAATGTGCACAAGCTATACAGCAACAACGCAAACAGGTACGGCTCAAAAGGTGCCGCATACTGCATGCTAATCGCTCGTGCGACACCGCCCATGTCAAGCAGCGTAATACCTGATGCCAAAGCTGTCCCGTGTAACGTAAATACGACCTCATTGCAGTACGCCTGCATCGCACGACGCAGCGCGCTCGGATAGATCACGTATCGAAGCCTCCCCCACTTGCTCATCCCAATCGCCACAGCTGCCTCCACCTCGCCGGATGGAGTTGCCTTTAGCGCGCCCGCGAATATTTCACAGCTGTAAGCAGCAGTATTCAATCCAAATGCAACCCACGCGCAGACGTATGCTTCCTGCAAATATGTCCAAAGCCAACTATGACGCACGAATTCGACTTCGGCGAGACCATAATAGATGACGTACATCTGAACGAGGAGTGGGCTTCCGCGGAACACATACGTGAAAAGCCAAACCGGGGTTGATAGCCAACGCGATCTCGAGATGCGCATTACAGCAAGCGGCAATGCCAATACAAGCGCAAACGCAAGCGAGATTAGGAGAAGCTGCACGGTCAACCATAACCCCGTCGCGACATCGCCGTCGGTCCATAAGAATAGCCTGAGATTATCGATAACAATGTTGAAATTCACAGCATCACCTCTCGAACACCGATCGAAAATTTCATTTCGAGTCGCCTCAGAACCCAGAGCGAGACAGTCGTAAGAGCGAGATAAATCGCACCAGCGATGCAGAAAAACATTAGAATATGATGCGTCGCACGACCAGCTGCTGTAGACAGGAATACCAGTTCGTTCAGGCTTACCATGGAGGTAATAGCGGAGGCCTTCACGAGAGCGAGCCAGTTGTTACTTAGACCAGGGATCGCGAATCGCATCATTTGGGGGTAAAGGATGCGAAACAGCACCGTCCGCTTGCGTAATCCAAATGCGTAACCAGCCTCAAGCTGGCCAGTTGGAACTGTGAGTATTGCGCCACGAAAAGTCTCTGCGACATATCCCCCGTAGACCACCCCGAGGATGATCACGCTTGCCGTATAGGAGTCGATATCGATCGATCGCCCTGGGGATATCTTGCTCACTGCATAGTTAAGCGCGGCTTGACCGCCGTAATAGAGGAACAACAACCATACAAAGTCAGGGGCGCTTCGTGAGAGCGAAGTGTACAGCGACGCGGCCGCATTCAGCACGCGATTCGGTGCAGACTTACACATAGCTGCGACGAATCCTAGAACAACAGCTACAACCAACGAAGCCAATGCAACGTTGATCGTTGTCATAGCGCCAACTCCGATCGCGTGGGCATATCCGTATAGCATGAAGCATCTCCACAAACAGCGGGGGAGAGGAGTCTCCGCGCAATGGCCAACTCTCCGCCCCCTTCAACTTTCGTACCGAAGCCAAAAACGCTGCGGATCAGATTCCCGAATAGATGTCGAAATTGAAGTAACGCTTCGCGATACGATCATATTCGCCGCTCGCACGGATCGCATTGATTGCGCTGTTCAAACGATCTCGAAGCTGGGAATCATCCTTGCGCACGCCGATCGCGATACCAGAGCCGAAGTATTGTGAGTTTGTGACGGGCTTTCCGGTAAAGGCGAAGCCGCTGCCTTGCGGTTGGTTGAGGAACCCGGTTGCGAGCATCGTGCTGTCCGCCAGGACGGCGTCGAGGCGCCCGGCGGCGAGATCATTCAAGCCGTCCTCATCAGACGGATACGTAACAATCTTTGCACCTGCAGGAGCCAAGACCGCCTTCGCAAACGATTCGTGAGGACTAGAACGCTGCATCCCGACCTTTTTCCCTTTCAGGGTTTCCGGTCGGGTAGGATCAAATGAGGAACCGGAACGCGCGACCATGCGAGACGCCACGCTATAGTACTTCTCGGTAAACGATATCTTCTGGCGACGTTCCGCTGTATCTGTCATCGACGACATGATCGCATCGAACTTGTTACTCGTGAGAGCCGGAATCATGCCATCCCAATTCTGGACGATCCATTCGCATTTCGCCTTGAGCTGCGCACAGAGCGCATTTCCGATATCGACGTCAAAACCACGCGGCTTTCCATCCGTACCCATTTCGTTAAATGGAGGAAATGCCCCCTCGACACCCATACGGATCACATTGCTCCCCTGTGCATGGGAAGCCGTCGTTAAAACGCAGGCAATAAGTGCCAGCATCGATACTGATTTTTTCATCGCTTGTCTCCTATTTTTCCTCAACATGGACGTTAAATTAATATTCATCCACACATTACAATTTACAACACTGACTTTCGGATATTTTACCGATCTCTATCGTCGATATTGAACTACCGAAGCGCGAGTCGCCAACGTGTTATACAGGTTTTGCGCCCGCTCATTCGTCTCGTCGGTCTGCCAGTATGTACGGTAACAGTTTCGCAGCTCCGCTTCCTGAAAAACCATATCGAGAAGCAGACGGGCGATTCCATGCCCCCTATTTTCTTCCGATACGAATAAATCCTCGACGAGACAATTCCATGTCTCGGCCCAGCTTGAGCGATGAAAGAGATAGATGACAAATCCTGTCATCCGCCCTGCTCTGTCTTCGCTAATTGCGCACAGATGATCTCCACCCAGCGTCGTAATCCGAGCCCATGTCGCCTCAGTGACCCGCATAGGTATGTCCGCTTGGTAAAATCGAAGATACGAGTTCCAAAGCGGCAGCCATTGTTCAAAATCCGAACGGACGGCTGCTCGTACAATTACACTGTCCATACCCTCACCTCTTGATAACCCGACTTATCGGCCATGCGACGCTGCTTTTTTCCGCCATACGCGCGGATCCACGACCTGTTTGTGGCGAATTGAAATGAGATGCCGAAGCCACTAAACAGCACATGGCTTCGGCGTCTCTGAGTGATTACTTCCATTCCCGAGGTCGGAGCTGCAGGGAGCGGCCACTATAAGTTGCGCGCCACTCCCCCACGCGCTGGAGTGCGGCTTCGCGTCACAGTTGCTCTCTTACGGCCGCGGAAATGCCTGCCAGCCCCTTTCGGAGTTCATCTTCCGTCGGCCATGCAAAGCCGATGCGCATGTGCAGCTTCGACATTTCGAACCAGTTTCCAGCACCGACGTACGTATGGTGGTTCTGCAGCAGCGATCGATAGAACTCGTCCGCATTAAACGTCGACGGCACTTTCAAACGCGGAAAGCAAACGACTCCGCCCTGGGGCTCCACCCATTCGACGTTCGGATCCGAGTTGATCCAGTCGCGAGTGATTCCTAAATGACGAAGATTCCTCTTGTTGCTCTCGGCCAGCCAACTGTCGCGCTCTTTGAGAACTGCAAGCCCGATCGCTTCGTCAACGACCGACCCGCAAATGCCGATTTGTTCTTTGGCTGCGAGAAACAACCGGTAAAGCGCCGGGCTGCGCGTCGTTAGCCAGCCGAGACGAATGCCGGGGGTACCATACGCCTTTGACAGGGACGAAACCGAGATGAAACGATCGCTGATAGTTGCCGCAGTAGGGTACGGGGTACCGTAGGTCAGATCGCGATACGTTTCATCGACAAGCACGAGGCAGTCGTGCTTGTCGGCGATCGCTTTGAGACCGACGATTTCGTCCCACGTCATCATAGTGCCTGTCGGATTGTGCGGGCAGGTCACACTGATATATGCCGTGTTCGGCCGCACCGCGCGTTCGATCGCTTCGAGGTCTACCTTGAACCCTTCTTCAAACTCCAGATCGATGTACGTCGTTTCGCAACCAATCGCGCGCGGCGTCTCGATGTTCGTCGCATAATTCGGGCGCACGACTACCAGATGTGAACCCTTGTCAAGCAAGGATGTAGCGATGATGAACAGAGCGCCCGCTGCCCCGTTGCAAATCAAAACGTCATCCGATGTGACAGACTGAGCGCCACTTTGTTTCGCGATAAGCTCTCGCAGTTGCTTGTCACCTCGATGTTCGCCATACAGCAGAACGAGGTCATCGAGATTTTCAACATTAAAATCCCGGAACTTTCGGTCCGAGATCGAACTTTCTGACAAGTTGTACTTGATCTTCTCATAACCCAGTTCTTCCGGCGATTCCTCTTCGAGGATCATACGCACGTATTTCATAAACCCTTCCTGTTAGTTTGTGAATCGGACTGATGCCTTTTCGTCGAAACAATTGCACCGTGTTCGACCAATCTTCACCGGACATAACTCTTTGTTCCATCCCCCCAGAGGAGGAGTCAATGCCATAGCGATAGAATCGCGCAAGGCTATCGGATACTCTCTCTAGCCCCTAAGTTATGTCCAACGATTGATCTGACGTTAGCCCTAGCTCGGACTTCCGTCGCATAGTGCCGGAGCGCAGAGCTTCACATGCGCTCGACCGATAAGATCTCGAGGTACGCGATACCGCTAGCCCTTCATGTGGGGGTACCGATAGTCCGTTGCAGGCACGTAAGTCTCTTTGACTGTGCGAGGAGACACCCAACGCAAAAGGTTGAGCATCGAACCGGCCTTGTCGTTGGTACCACTCCGGCGCGCGCCACCAAAAGGCTGCTGTCCAACGACCGCGCCCGTCGGTTTGTCATTCACGTAGAAGTTGCCGGCAGCAAATCTGAGAGCCGCGCTTGCTTCGTTGATTGCTGCCCTGTCAGTCGAGAAGATGGAGCCGGTGAGTCCGTATGGCCCGGTTTCGTCGACGAGCTTGAGGATCTCAGGCCATTCTTCATCGCGATACACATAGACAGATAGGACCGGCCCGAAGATCTCCTCCTGCATCGTCGGGAATCGAGGATCATTAACCTCGATGACCGTAGGCGACACAAAGTAGCCCTTTCTCGCGTCACATTGGCCACCGGAGATGATTGTCGCCTCTCCGGAACGCCGGGCGATATCGATATAACCATTAATTCGGTCGTAGGCACGTTGATCGATAACAGCGCCCATAAAGTTCGAGAAATCGCGGATATCCCCCATTTTCAAGGAGGAAAGGTCGTCGAGCAGACGTGATTTAACCCGGGGCCAAAGCGATACAGGGATATACGCACGCGACGCCGCGCTGCACTTTTGCCCCTGGTATTCGAATGCACCCCGCAGCAATGCGGTGCTCAGTGCATCCGCATCCGCCGACGCATGCGCGAGAACAAAGTCCTTCCCCCCCGTCTCGCCGACCAGCCGCGGATAGCTTCGGTAGTTGGGAAGCTGCTCCGAGACAGATCGCCAAAGACTATCGAATACGGCAGTCGAACCCGTAAAATGGATGCCGGCAAATGAGGCGGAGCCGAGTACAACAGACGACACCGTTTTCGCGTCCCCGGGGACAAAGTTAATAACCCCAGGTGGGAGGCCGGCCGCCTCGAGGAGTTGCAGAACAAAGTAGTTGCTAAGAGCGGCAGTGGCTGCCGGCTTCCAAAGCACGGTATTGCCCATCAGCGCGGGGGCACAGGCCAGGTTGCCTCCGATGGCCGTGAAGTTGAATGGTGCGACCGCGTAAACAAAGCCTTCGAGAGGGCGATACTCAAGCGCATTTCGCGCGCCTGCCGCGGAGATGGGTTGGACTTCCTGCAGCTCTCGCGCGAACTGCACGTTCCACCGCAAGAAGTCGATCAGTTCACACGCCGAGTCAATTTCAGCCTGGTGCACAGTCTTGCTCTGACCAAGCATTGTCGCGGCATTCAGTTTGTGACGCCACGGGCCTGAGAGCAGATCGGCCGCCCGGAGGAACACAGCCGCACGCTCCTCGAGCGACCAGCGGGACCATTCCAGTTGGTTTTCACGATGCGATTGGATGGCTGTCTGTACGTTTTCCGCCGATGCCTGTTGCACGTTTGCTAGCACATGATGATGGTCGTGCGGGCACCTGACCGGTAGTCGTTCTCCACCTCCAATTTTCGTACCATTGACGACGACCGGGATGTTTACCACCTCTGCAGCCTGGCGCAGGAGTTCGCTTTCGAGGGCAGCGCGCTCGGACGAGCCGGGAGCGTAGGTGAGAATAGGTTCGTTCTGTACGTGTGCGGATACCATAACTCGTCTCCAATTCTCTAAAAGTTCAGGGAAATCGGAAACGTATCCAATACTGCCACCCACGACCATCCTTCCAAGGGATGAGACGATCGCCGACGCGGCCGGCAGTCGCAGTGGCAAGACGAATCTACCATTCGTCCTTAGACGGGGTGCTGAAGGAAGCCGATGCAGGCATGAAGGTCGCAGACCTGTGCCGCAAGCACGGCATATCGGACGCGACGTTCTATATATATGGACTGCTCCCAATAGCAAACGGAAGTTGACGGACACGGAAGTCGATTGCGTACATATATCCGGCGTCAGG
>NZ_QTPU01000041.1:0-61119 GCF_003857805.1 Burkholderia sp. Bp9099 | reverse complement strand
ATCGCGGCCGACAGCCCGGCCGGGCCGCCGCCGACGATCACGACGTCGTATTCCATCGATTCGCGCGGGCCGTATTGCTCGATGAGGCTTGCGGGGGTCATTGGCGTTCCTCTAACCGTTAGAATGCTTTTATTCGGGAGCGTATTGTCTGCGAAACGAAACGCTTGCCGCAACAGCATGCGGATACATTAGCACGATCGTTCTATTTTATGTGCTAGGGTTATGCTGCGTGGGACAGGGCGCCCGCGGCGGCGAAACGACATCGAAAGGGGATGTGCAATGGGTCGATCGATCAATCTGGAAGGCAAGGTCGCGTTGGTCACGGGCGCATCGAGCGGCCTCGGGCAACGCTTTGCGCAGGTGCTGTCGCAGGCCGGCGCGAAGGTCGTGCTCGCGAGCCGCCGCGTCGAGCGCCTGAAGGAACTGCGCGCGGAGATCGAGGCGGCGGGCGGTGCCGCGCACGTGGTGTCGCTCGATGTCACCGACGTGCAGAGCATCAAGGCGGCCATCGCGCACGCGGAGACGGAAGCCGGCACGATCGACATCCTCGTGAACAATTCGGGCGTCTCGACGATGCAGAAGCTCGTCGACGTCACGCCGTCCGATTTCGAGTTCGTGTTCGACACCAATACGCGCGGCGCGTTTTTCGTCGCGCAGGAAGTCGCGAAGCGGATGATCATGCGCGCGAACGGCAACGGCAAACCGCCTTACCGGATCATCAACATCGCGTCGGTGGCGGGGCTGCGCGTGTTTCCGCAGATCGGGCTGTATGCGATGAGCAAGTCGGCGGTCGTGCAGATGACGCGCGCGATGGCGCTCGAATGGGGCCGCCACGGGATCAACGTCAACGCGATCTGTCCGGGCTATATCGATACCGAAATCAATCATTACCTGTGGGAAACCGAGCAGGGCCAGAAGCTGCAGTCGATGCTGCCGCGCCGGCGCGTCGGCAAGCCGCAGGATCTCGACGGGCTGTTGTTGTTGCTCGCGGCCGACGAGTCGCAGTTCATCAATGGCTCGATTATCTCCGCCGACGATGGCTTCGGCCTCGCCTGACTGGATGACATTCAGCAACAAAGAAGACTGCAATGAGCGAATATTCCCCCGTATTTGAAATGTCGATGCCGATCCGCTGGGGCGACATGGATGCGTTCGGCCACGTGAACAACACGGTCTATTTCCGCTACATGGAACAGGCGCGGATCTCGTGGTTCGAGGAACTCGGCATCGCGGGCGGCAACGGCGAGGGGCAGGGGCCCGTGATCGTCACGGCGTCGATGGAGTTCCTGAAGCAACTGCACTATCCGGGCGACGTGATCGCGAAGATGTCGGCCGCGAAGCCGGGCCGCAGCAGCTTCGACACCGGTTTCGAGCTGACGCGCGCGGACGATCCGCAGCACGTGTATGCGCGCGGCAACGCGCGCTGCGTGTGGGTCGACTACGCGCTCGGCAAGTCGGTGCCGCTGCCGCAACTGCTGCGCGATACGATCGAGCGCGCGCTCGCGGCGCAGGTCGGCTGAGCGCGACGGCGCCGAAGCCGGCGCCCGGTGTGTCGCCATTTCCCGATGATCTCCCGAATCGGCCGCTTCACGCGGCCGATTGCCATTCCGGGGCGCGTCTTACTGGCCGAGCAGGCGCTGCAGCAGCTCCGGCGTATTGTTCGTGCCGTACTTGCGCATCAGCCGCGCCCGATAGATGTCGACCGTGCGCGAACTGATGTCGAGCACGCGCCCGATCTGCTTGCTGGTCTTGCCGGTCGCGAGCTGCGCGGCGATCTCGCGTTCGCGCGGCGTCAGCTCGACGGCGACCCGGCGCGTCGCGCTCAAGTCCTCGAAGGTCCAGACGCCCGCCGCGAGCGGCGCGGTGCGGTCGAGCGCGCGGCCCGTCACGTGGCACCAGAACAGCTCGCCGTCGGCCCGTTTCATGATTCTGTCATCGGCGTAGGTGCCGTTCGCGATCATCACGCGCGAGATGCGCTCGCCGATGCGCTGGAATTCGTCCGGCGACGGATACAGCACCTCGTACGACTTGCCGATCAGATCGGCCCGCGCGCAGCGGAAGATCGCCGCGAGCGCGTCGTTGCAGTCCTCGATCACGCGGTCGCGCGACATCACGAGGCCGAGCGGCGCGAGGTGAAAGGCAGTCTGGTAATCGAGAGCGGGCATGGCGCGGGCAAGCGGAGGCAAATGCTTATGTATTTTTGCGTATTGTGCCGTATCGGCGTCACATCGTACCCTTTCAGGCATCTCGCGGCGGTTTGCCGCGATATAAAAACAGCGCGCCTCGACGCAGGTATCGCCGTGCATGCATAGAATGATGCGGCGGGCTTGCGGCCCAGTGGGCGCGTGAACCGGTTTTGCTGGTTTCCATAGAGGAAGGGACATACAGATGAACAAAGTCTATCCAAGCGCGGCCGCCGCGCTGGAAGGGATCGTCCGCGACGGACAGACCTTCGCGGTGGGCGGCTTCGGCCTGTGCGGGATTCCCGAGGCGCTGATCGCGGCGCTGCGCGATTCCGGCGTCAAGGGCATCACCTGCATCAGCAACAACGCAGGCGTCGACGGCTTCGGTCTCGGCCTGTTGCTGGAAACGCGCCAGATCCGGAAGATGATCTCGTCGTACGTCGGCGAGAACAAGGAGTTCGAGCGCCAGTACCTGGCCGGCGAACTCGAGCTCGAATTCACGCCGCAGGGCACGCTCGCCGAGAAGCTGCGCGCGGGCGGCGCCGGCATCCCCGCCTTTTTCACGAACACCGGCTACGGCACCGTGATCGCGGAAGGCAAGGAAACGCGCCAGTTCGGCGATCGCCACTACGTGCTCGAGCCGTCGCTGACGGCCGACGTCGCGCTGGTGAAGGCATGGAAGGCCGACAAGTCCGGCAACCTGATCTATCGCCGCACCGCGCGCAACTTCAACCCGATGTGCGCGATGGCGGGCAAGATCACCGTGGCGGAAGTCGAGGAGATCGTCGAGAACGGCGAACTCGATCCGGACCATGTCCACACGCCGGGGATCTTCGTGCAGCGCATCGTGCTGAACGCGACGCCCGAAAAACGCATCGAACAACGCGTCGTACGCGCGAAAGGAGACTGACATGGCCTGGAATCGTGACCAGATGGCCGCGCGCGCGGCGAAGGAACTGCAGGACGGCTTCTATGTGAACCTCGGCATCGGCCTGCCGACGCTCGTCGCGAACCACGTGCCGGAAGGCGTCGAAGTGTGGCTGCAGTCGGAGAACGGGCTGCTCGGCATCGGCCCGTCGCCGACCGAGGACGAGGTCGACGCCGACCTGATCAACGCCGGCAAGCAGACCGTCACGACGTTGCCGGGCTCGTCGATCTTCTCGTCGGCCGATTCGTTCGCGATGATTCGCGGCGGCCACATCAACCTCGCGATCCTCGGCGCGATGCAGGTCAGCAAGAAGGGCGACCTCGCGAACTGGATGATCCCGGGCAAGATGATCAAGGGGATGGGCGGCGCGATGGACCTCGTCGCGGGCGTGAAGCGCGTCGTCGTGCTGATGGAGCATGTCGCGAAGGGCGACCAGCACAAGATCCTCGACGAATGCAACCTGCCGCTGACGGGTGTCGGCGTGGTCGACCTGATCATCACCGATCTCGGCGTGATCGAAGTGACGCCGGCCGGCCTGAAGGTGCTCGAACTCGCCGACGGCGTAAGCGCGGAAGAGATCCAGGCAAAGACGGGCGCGCCGCTCGACGTGAGCGCGGTCGCGTAAGCGCCGGCCTTTCGTCTCGACGCTCGACGCCCCGCGTTCCCCTGTGGAACGCGGGGCGTTTTGTCATGACCGCATACGTCACCCGAATCACGCTAATCACGCGATCGCGCCGCCGCCGTCGATCAGCACCGTCGAGCCGGTTGCATAAGGCGTTGCCGCCAGATACACGATCGCATTCGCGACGTCCTCCGGCTGGCCCACGCGGCGTGCCGGGAGGCGCTGCGCGGCGCCCGCGTACATCGCGTCGCGCGCATCGGGGGCGAGCTTGTCCCACAGCGGCGTCGCGATCAGGCCCGGTGATACGGTATTCACCCGCACGGGCGACAGCTCGAGCGCAAGGCCGCGGGCGAGCGCCTCGAGTGCCGCGTTGATGGCCCCCTGCAGTACCGACGACGCGTTCGGTCGCACGCTTAGGTAGCCCGACACGAACGTCAGCGAACCGCCGGGTGCGATATCGATCGAGCGTGCGACGCGGTATGCGCCCCAGAACTTGCTGTCCATCGCGGCCTGCGCGTCGGCAAGCGGCAGCGCGCGGATCGGGCCTGTCGCTGTCTTCGCGGCCGAAATCACGACGTGGTCGAACTGGCCGGCGCGCGCGCAGAACGCATCGACGGCCGCCGTATCCGTGATGTCGAGCGCTTCGGTGCGTACTTGCGCGCCCGGCGCGGCATCTGCATCGACCCTGTCCGGGTTGCGCGATGCGATCGTCACGACAGCGCCGAGTCGTGCGAATGCGGTCGCGGCGGCGGCACCGATGCCGGAGCTGCCGCCGACGACGAGTACCTTCTTTCCGTGGAGTGAATCGTTCATGGTGGTCCTTCCGAGGTGAGGAGGTGAGCAGGTGAGCGCAATCCGGTCAGATCGTTTCGGCTTCGCGCAACGTCGACGGGCTGCGCAGGGCAAAGCGGGCGATGTCGTCCTTGCGCATGAAGGCAACGCCCGGATGCGATCGAGCGTAGTGCAGGAACGCGTCCCAGGCGCGGACCATCTGCGGCGTGCCGCTGATCCGGTCGTGCGCGCTGATCGACATCAATCGTCGCCGCTGGCCGGCTTCCGCGTACAACTGGTCGAAATCGAGCTTGATCTGCTCGAGAAACATCGTCGGCGAGTAATTGCGGCCTTCGATCAGCAGGATGTCGTTGTTGCGCAACGTGTATGGAACGACCGCGAAATCGCGGCCGTCGACGGTTTCGATGAAGGGCTCGTCGCGGCTGACGTCGTCGATGTGATACACGTAGCCGAGTTCCTGCAGCAGCGGCAGCGTGTGCGGTCCGCGCCGCAGCCAGTTGCAGTTGTAGCCGATCGGGCGCCGTCCCGTCGCCGCTTCGACCATGTCGCGGGCTTCGGTGAGGAAGCGGCGCTCGTCGTCGCGGCTCATCGCGAATTGCGACCGCCAGGTCGGGCCGTGCGCGGCCGCTTCGTGGCCGCGCGACACGATCTCGCGTGCCAGTTCGGGATGCCGGCGCACGGCTTCCCCGATCATGTGCGACGTGACCTTCACGCCATGCCGGTCCCACAGGTCGAGAAGACGCGGGATCCCTTCACGGTAGCCATATGCGAACCACGTGGCCGACGCGAGGTCGACCGGGACCGACGGTGGAAACTCGACGGACGGGAACGGGCTGTCCGCGCCCTTGGGCGGTTGTCCGCCGGCCTCGAACTGCATCGAGATCGAGATGGCGAGCCGCGTGTTGTCCGGCCAGAACCCGCTGGCGTTCGTCCCGGCAGCATCCGATATCGGCGCGGCAGTTGCCGACCGGGAGGCGCCCGCGGCCATCGCGATGCCGGCGGCCGCCCCGGCGCCTGCTTGTGCAAGAAACTTGCGGCGCGCCGGACGCATCGCCGAAGAATCGTAGTCGCTGTCAGTCATCGTCCCCTCCGTCAGCCGACGAGCCCGAGCTGACGCATCAGCGTCAGGTTGTCCTCGATGTGCCAGTTTTCCGCTATCCGACCTTGGACGATGCGGTAGATGTCGGTCGCGATGAAGTCGATCGCCTGTCCGCTTCCGGTCGTTCCGTTGAACGTGCCGGTGAAATGGCCGCGAAAGTGCAGGTGCACGACGACACGGTCGCCCGCCACGATCATCTGTTCGATGTCGCAATGCAGGTCCGGGATGGCCGTGCGCATCGTCCTGGACGCCGCGAGTGGCCCCGCTACGCCTTGTTCACGGCCGGCCGGCAACGTCCGGTCGACGAAATCGGCCGCGAGTGCAGCGCGGGCGAGGGTCGCATCACCGGTATCCCAGAACGTGCCGTAGCGACGCGCGGCGAGGATCTGCGCGCGCGCCTGCGTAGCCGGCACGTCGGTCGCGACGGTCAGGCCGTGTGGGTCGAGAAGGTCGGCGGCGCGGGCCGCGACAGGCGACAGCGCGGCGACGCAGGCCGCCGCGGCGATGACGCGGGTGATCGGGCGCACGTTCGAAGGAAGGATCGACATGGTTTCGGATGTCCTGTGAATGGCGTCGCGGGACGACGCGGAACAGGTATGGTAGGTTTCCGTTCTGAACACAAATACGGTCTAAAAGCGAATGGATTATTCGAAAAAAAGAAAGGGCGAGGCGAAGCGGGTGCCGCGATGCTGATCGACGATCTCCCGGCGCTCGATACCTTCGCGAGAATCGTGTCGGCCGGTAGCCTGTCCGCGGCGGCGCGCGAGCTGGACTTGTCGCTGTCCGTCGTCAGCAAGCGGCTCGCGCATCTCGAGTCGCAGCTCGGCGTGCGTCTGCTGCACCGGACGACGCGACAGCAGACGCTGACCGACGACGGTGCGCAGTTCCATGCGCAGGTGCTGCGCATCCTGGCCGAGGTCGATCGCGCCGAAACGCTGATGAGCGATCGTCGCGGCACGGTCAGCGGCGTGCTGCGCCTGACGGCGCCCGGCGAACTCGGCCGGCTGCGGATCGCGCCGCTCGTCGCCGCGTTTCAACGGCAACATCCGGAGTTGACCGTGCACCTGATGCTGACCGACGCGATCGTGGATCTGCTCGCGCAGGACATCGACGTTGCCGTGCGGATCGGCAGCCTCGCCGATTCGACGATGATCGCGCGCGAGCTGGCGCCGAATCATCGCGTGCTGTGCGCGTCGTCGAGCTATCTCGCCGTGCACGGGCTGCCGGCCCATCCCGCCGAGCTTCGCATGCACCGATGCATCGTGATGGGCGACCAGCCGCGTGCGGAGTGGCGGTTCGACGGTGTACAGGGCGCGGTTGCGGTCGAAGTGACGGCCGCGCTGCTGACGAACGACGGCGGTGCGGCTCGTACGTTGGCGCTGGAGGGCGCGGGCATCGCGCTGAAGTCGATCTGGGATGTCGGTGCCGACCTCGACGCGGGCCGGCTCGTCCGCGTGCTGCCGGCATTCGCCGCACCCGCGGCGCCGCTTCATGCAGTCTATCCCGGCGGGCGTCACGTGCCGTTGCGCGTGCGGGCGTTCATCGACTTCCTGCGCGAGCAGTTGCGCGCCTCGTGGCGCCGCGGCGCGTGAGCCGGTGCGAACGATGCGCCGGATGACCGCAGGCGCGTGACGACCCGCCGTTAAGAAGCGGTTTACAATCGTTTGCATCGGGTGGTGCAAGCATTGCCCGCCGCACCGTCCACGTTCGACAGGATGCCAACGATGCCAACAACCTCAGCGAATCCTCCGGTTCCCCGTCAGCGACGGGTGCAGTGTGCGAGCGCCGCAGGCCTTCACCACGTCGCCTATACCGAATGGGGCGACCCCGCCAATCCGCGCGTGCTGCTCTGCGTGCACGGCCTGACCCGTTCGGGGCGCGACTTCGACCGGCTCGCCGCCGCGCTGTCCGATACGTATCGCGTCGTCTGCCCCGACGTCGTCGGGCGCGGGCGCTCCGACTGGCTCGCCGATCCGCGGCTTTATGCGATTCCGCAGTACGTGGCCGACATGGTGACGCTGATCGCGCGGCTCGACGTCGAGTCGGTCGACTGGTTCGGCACGTCGATGGGCGGGCTGATCGGCATGGCGCTCGCGGGGCTGCCCGGTTCGCCGCTGCGCCGGATGATCGTCAACGACGTCGGCCCGCGCATCGAACCCGATTCGCTGACGCGCATCGGCGAATACCTCGGCGTGCAGCCGCGCTTCGCGACGGAGCAGGAGGGCATCGACTATCTGACGTCGCTGTCGCTGCCGTTCGGCGCATTGAGCGGCGACGAGTGGCGCGAGATCAACGGGCCGTTGCTGCGCGAGTTGCCCGACGGCGGCTGGACGATGCGCTACGATCCGCGCATCGCGGAGCCGTTCAAGGCGACGACGCCCGAACTGGCCGCGCTCGGCGAGGCCGCGCTGTGGCGCGCGATCGAGACCACCGATGCGTCGCTGCTGGTCGTGCGCGGCGAGCGTTCCGACCTGCTGTCGCGCGACACGGCGGCCGAGATGGTGCGGCGCGGCCGGCACGTGACGCAAGCCGAGATCCAGGACGCGGGCCATGCGCCGGCGTTCATCAGTGCCGACCAGATTGCGCTCGCCCGCCGGTTTTTCGTCGAAGGCGGCGCATAAACGCGTCATAATATGCGGTTCGGCGGCACGCGGGCCGTGTCGTCGCCGATACTTCACCTACTCACACGACCGGAACATTCCATGGCAGTCATTCGTCACCACGTCGGGGCCCGTCTCTCCGAAACCGCGATCCACAACGGTACCGTGTATCTGGCCGGCCAGATTGCCGAAGACACCACCCAGGACATCAAGGGCCAGACGCGCGAAGTGCTCGGCCACATCGACCGCCTGCTCGCCGAAGCGAACAGCGACAAGGCGCATCTGCTGTCGGTGCAGATCTACATTTCGGATCTCGCGAACTTCGAAGGCATGAATGCGGAGTGGGACGCGTGGGTCGCGCCCGGCAATACGCCGCCGCGCGCGACCGTCGAGGCGAAGCTCGCGGATCCGGCGCTGCTCGTCGAGATCGTTGTCGTCGCCGCGCAGCGGAGCTGAGCGAAGCATCACGATGACCGCAATACGCCAGGCCGTGCAATGACCGAGTCCGTTTCCGCTTCTTCCGTCGCGGCGCCGTCGTTCGACGACGTGCTCGCGTTCGTGCGCGAGCGGGCCGGCGACGCGCGCCTGTCGACGGGCGAGTTGCTCGCCGATCATTCGGCGGGCACGGCGTCGATCATGCGCACGCTGAACGTCGACCCGCACGCGATGCAGGCGGCTGCGCTGTTCGTGCTGACGCCGCACCTGAACGACCCGGAGCGGGAGTTGACCGAACGCTTCGGCGAAGAGGTTGCGCGGCTCGTATCCGACGTGCGCAAGCTGCTGCGGCTCGGCACCGTGAGCCTGCGCGCCGCGCAGAACGCGATGCCCGACGCCGGGCGCGACGCCGCGGAAGAGCGGCGCACGCAGATCGAGGCGCTGCGCAAGATGCTGCTCGCGTTCGCGCAGGACATCCGCGTGGTGCTGATCCGGCTGGCGTCGCGGCTGCAGTCGCTGCGCTACTACGCGGCGGCGAAGATCGACCCGCCCCCCGACGTCGCGCGCGAGACGCTCGAGATCTATGCGCCGCTCGCGAACCGTCTCGGTATCTGGCAACTGAAGTGGGAGCTCGAGGACCTCGCGTTCCGCTTCGAGGATCCGGTCACCTACAAGCGCATCGCCAAGCTGCTCGACGAAAAGCGCATCGAACGCGAGGCGTACGTCGCGCAGGCGATCGAGCGGCTGCAGCACGAACTGGCGGAAGCGCACATCCCGGCCGACGTGAGCGGTCGGCCGAAGCACATCTACAGCATCTGGCGCAAGATGCGCGGCAAGGAGCTCGACTTCTCCGAGCTGTACGACGTGCGCGCATTCCGCGTGATCGTGCCGGACATCAAGGATTGCTACGCGGTGCTCGGCATCGTGCATCACCTGTGGCAGCCGGTGCCGAAGGAATTCGACGATTACATCTCGCGTCCCAAGCCGAACGGCTACAAGTCGCTGCATACGGTCGTGATCGGCGACGACGGTCGCGCGTTCGAAGTACAGATCCGCACGCAGGAAATGCACCGCTTCGCGGAGTACGGCGTCGCCGCGCACTGGCGCTACAAGGAAGCGGGCGCGCGCGGCTATGGCGGCCAGTTCTCGGCGAGCGACAAGTACGACGAGAAGATCGCGTGGCTGCGCCAGCTGCTCGCATGGAAGGACGACGTCGAGGACGGCACCGAAGTCTCGGGCGACAAGGCGTGGGCGCAACTGCGCGAGACATCGCTCGACGACGACCATATCTACGTGCTGACGCCGCAGGCGCGCGTGATCGCGCTGCCGCAGGGCGCGACGCCGGTCGATTTCGCGTATCACCTGCACAGCGAGCTTGGCCATCGCTGCCGCGGCGCGCGCGTCGACGGCGTGATGGTGCCGCTGAACACGTCGCTCGCCAACGGCCAGACGGTCGAGATCGTCGCGGTGAAGGAGGGCGGGCCGTCGCGCGACTGGCTGAACCTGCAGCTCGGCTACCTGAAGAGCCCGCGCGCGCGACAGAAGGTGCGTGCGTGGTTCAACTCGATCGAGCAGGAAGAGAACATCGCGCATGGTCGCGCGCTCGTCGAAAAGACGCTGCAGCGCGAGGGCAAGACGTCGGTCAACCTCGACAATTTGGCCGCGAAGCTCGGCTTCAAGTCGCCCGATGAGTTGTTCTCGGTCGTCGGCAAGGAGGAATTCAGCCTGCGCAACGTCGAGCACGCGCTGTCCGATGCGCCGCCGCCCGACCATGCGCCCGAGGCGCCCGCCGATTTCGAGAAGCGCAGCAGCGGGGCGAGCGTCGCGCACGGCGCGTCGACCGGCGTGCTGGTGGTCGGTGTCGATGCGTTGCTGACGCAGCTTGCGCGCTGCTGCCGTCCGGCGCCGCCCGACCCGATCAGTGGTTTCGTGACGCGCGGCAAGGGGATGTCGATCCACCGCAGCGACTGCCCGACGTTCCGGCGGATGGCCGAGCGGGCGCCGGAGCGCGTACTGCAGACGACCTGGTCGGCCGACGTGCTGGGCGGCCGTGGTGTGTCCGTCTATCCGGTCGACCTGATGATCGAGGCGAGCGACAGGCAAGGCCTGCTGCGCGATATCTCTGAAGTGTTCGCGCGCGAGAAGATGAACGTGGTGGGCGTGAAGACGCAGAGCCGCCGCAACGCGGCATTCATGCAGTTCACGGTCGAGGTGTCGAATTCCGCGCAGGTGCAGCGGGCGTGCACGCTGCTCGGCGAAGTGCCGGGCGTCGTGCGGGCGGGGCGCAAGGCTTGATGTCCCTGTAATGGGGTTGGAGCCCGATCATTTTGCTGCGGCCGCATAAAAACGCTTGCCAAGTCTGCGTTGGCTCCATATAATCTTAGCTTCTCTAGGCTCGTAGCTCAGCTGGTTAGAGCACCACCTTGACATGGTGGGGGTCGTTGGTTCGAGTCCAATCGAGCCTACCAACGAATTGAGAATGCCCGGTTTTTCGGGTGTTCGATGAAGTAAATAACTCAACGCGAACAAGGCGAATACGGTTATGACACCGCGAACGTTGACCGAAACCTTTTCGGAGCGACGCTAGTCGAGGAACGTTTTCGCCCTTTCAGTTTGAGTGAAGTATCGAATGCGGCCCCTCGAAAGCGGGGCCGCATTTTTTTTGTCGCGAAATTTTCGCGCGTGACTTTGATATCGCGTGCTTGGTTTGCCGCCCACTGTCGGCATCACGGAGATTGCTATGGTTTCGATACGCTTGCCTGACGGCTCAGTTCGACAATACGAGCATCCGGTGACAGTTGCCGAGGTTGCGGCCTCGATCGGTCCCGGCCTTGCGAAGGCTGCGCTTGGTGGCAAGCTCGATGGCGAGCTGGTCGATACGTCCACGGTCATCGATCGCGACGCATCGCTCGCGATCGTCACGGACAAGGATGCCGACGGTCTCGACATCATTCGTCACTCGACCGCGCACTTGCTCGCCTATGCGGTGAAGGATCTGTATCCGGATGCGCAGGTGACGATCGGTCCGGTGATCGACAACGGCTTCTATTACGACTTCTCGTACAACCGCCCGTTTACGCCTGAAGATCTGGAAAAGATCGAAAAGCGCATGCAGGAACTCGCGAAGAAGGACGAGCCGGTGACGCGCCGCGTCGTATCGCGCGACGAGGCGGCCGGCTATTTCCGCAGCCTCGGCGAGAAGTACAAGGCCGAGATCATCGAATCGATTCCGCAAAGTGACGAAATCAAGCTGTACTCGCACGGCGGCTTCACCGACCTCTGCCGCGGCCCGCACGTGCCGTCGACCGGCAAGCTGAAGGTCTTCAAGCTGATGAAGGTCGCGGGCGCGTACTGGCGCGGCGACTCGAAGAACGAGCAGCTGCAGCGCATCTACGGGACGGCCTGGACGAAGAAGGAAGACCAGGATCAATACCTGCACATGCTCGAGGAAGCGGAAAAGCGCGACCACCGCAAGCTCGGCAAGCAACTCGACCTGTTCCACATGCAGGAAGAGTCGCCGGGCATGGTGTTCTGGCATCCGAAGGGCTGGGCGCTGTGGCAGCAGGTCGAGCAGTACATGCGCCGCCGCGTGAACGAAGCCGGCTACCTCGAGATCAAGACGCCGATGATCATGGACCGCTCGCTGTGGGAAGCGTCGGGCCACTGGCAGAACTACCGCGAGAACATGTTCACGACGGAGTCGGAGAAGCGCGACTACGCGATCAAGCCGATGAACTGTCCGGGGCACGTCCAGGTGTTCAAGCACGGCCTGCGCTCGTACCGCGACCTGCCGCTGCGCTACGCGGAATTCGGTTCGTGCCATCGCAACGAGGCGTCGGGCGCGCTGCATGGCCTGATGCGCGTGCGCGGCTTCGTGCAGGACGATGCGCACATCTTCTGTACGGAAGACCAGTTCATTTCGGAATCGATCGCGTTCAACACGCTGGCCATGAGCGTGTACAAGGACTTCGGTTTCGATCACATCGACATCAAGCTGTCGCTGCGTCCCGAGCAGCGTGCGGGCACGGACGAGACGTGGGATCGCGCGGAGCAGGGCCTGCGCGACGCGCTGACGGCCTGCGGCCTCACGTGGGAAGAGTTGCCGGGTGAAGGCGCGTTCTACGGCCCGAAGATCGAGTACCACATCAAGGATGCACTCGGCCGTTCGTGGCAGTGCGGCACGCTGCAGCTCGACATGGTCCTGCCGGAGCGCCTCGGCGCCGAGTACGTTGCGGAAGACAACAGCCGCCGCCGGCCGGTGATGTTGCACCGCGCGATCGTCGGTTCGATGGAGCGTTTCCTCGGCATTTTGATCGAGCACCATGCTGGTGCAATGCCCGTCTGGCTCGCGCCGTTCCAGGCAATTGTGCTCAATATCGCCGAAAGTCAGGCCGAATATGCGCAGTCCCTGGCCCAATCGTTGCAAAAACAAGGGGTTAGAGTGGCGGCCGATTTGCGCAACGAGAAGATTAGCTATAAAATACGCGAGCACACGCTGGAAAAGGTGCCTTATCTCCTCGTCGTGGGCGATAAGGAGCGTGATGCGCAAACGGTAGCCGTGCGTGCCCGTGGCGGCGTCGATCTTGGCGTTATGCCGATCGAAGCCTTCGTTGAGCGTCTGCAGGAAGACCTGCGCTCGTTCAAGTAACCGCCCTGGCAGCGCGGCTCGTTTTTTTAATTTTTAGAGGAAACGTAACATCGCTACTGATAAGTCGTCGCACCGCATCAACGGTGAAATCACTGCGCCGGAAGTGCGTCTGGTCGGGATCGAGAACGAACCGCTCGGTATCGTAAAACTCGCTGATGCTTTCCGTAAATCGGAAGAACTGGATGTTGACCTGGTGGAAATCGCGCCGCAAGCGGTTCCGCCGGTTTGCCGTCTGATGGATTACGGCAAGTTCAAGTACCAGGAATCGAAGAAGCAGCACGAAGCGAAGCTGAAGCAAAAGGTCATCCAGGTGAAGGAAGTCAAATTCCGCCCGGGTACCGATGACGGTGACTACAACGTCAAGCTTCGCAATCTCGTGCGCTTCCTCGAAGAGGGCGACAAGACGAAGATCACGTTGCGTTTCCGCGGCCGCGAAATGGCTCACCAGGAGATCGGCATGCGGATGCTTGAGCGTCTGCGCACGGATCTCGAGGAAGTCGGCCAGGTCGAGCAGATGCCGAAGATGGAAGGGCGCCAGATGATCATGGTGCTCTCGCCGAAGAAAAAGAAGTAACGGGCCTGCGCGCCACGCGCGCAGGTTCGAAAGTGGTTCGGTGCGTGGCCCGGTCAGGGCGGCGCACCAACAATGACGGCGGCTGCGCAAGCGGTTCGCCGTACACAAGTGGACTGGGTTTCGAAGGGCGGGTCAAGGGCGCAAGCCAACCGCACACCCATCGCCATCAAATAAACTGGAGTTGTTCGTCATGCCTAAGATGAAGACCAAGAAGAGTGCTGCAAAGCGCTTCGTGGTGCGTCCGGGCGGTACCGTCAAGCGCGGTCAAGCCTTCAAGCGTCACATCCTGACCAAGAAAACCACGAAGAACAAGCGTCACCTGCGCGGCGCAACGGCAGTTCATGATTCCGATCTGAACTCCGTCCGCGCAATGCTGCCGTTCGCGTAACCCCTCAACTGATACTCCAAGGAGAGAAACATGCCTCGAGTCAAACGTGGGGTAACCGCACGGGCCCGCCACAAGAAGATCATCAACCTGGCCAAGGGTTATCGCGGCCGTCGCAATAACGTCTACCGCATCGCCAAGCAGGCGGTGATGCGCGCTGGTCAGTACGCGTACCGCGATCGCCGCAACAAGAAGCGTGTGTTCCGCGCACTGTGGATCACGCGTATCAACGCGGCAGTTCGCCAGCACGACATGACCTACAGCGTGTTCATCAACGGCCTGAAGAAGGCGTCGATCGAACTCGACCGTAAGGTTCTGGCCGACATGGCGGTGTTCGACAAGGCTGCTTTTGCTGCGATCGTCAAGCAGGTGAAAGCCGCCGTTGCAGCCTAATTGCGAAATTAGCACTGCGTGGTTAGTTGCAGCGACGTTCCGGTAGTCTCGGCCGCTGCAGCGAAAACGGGGCTCTTCCGAGCCCCTTTTTTGTTTGGTGGAGCAGTTTCGCTCGCCAAGACCGAATGACGTTGGAAATGATGGGATCTATGGATCTGGACCAGATTGTCGCCGACGCGCAGCAGTCCTTCGAACAGGCTGCCGACATCACCACGCTCGAAAACGAGAAAGCACGCTTTCTCGGCAAGTCGGGTGCGCTGACCGAGTTGCTCAAGGGCCTCGGCAAGCTCGATCCCGAAGCACGCAAGACCGAAGGCGCACGCATCAACGTCGCGAAGCAGCAGGTTGAAGCCGCGCTGACCGCACGCCGCCAGGCGCTCGCCGACGCGCTGTTGAACCAGCGCCTCGCCGCCGAGGCGATCGACGTGACGCTGCCGGGCCGCGGCGCCGGCGCAGGCAGCCTGCACCCCGTGATGCGCACGTGGGAGCGCGTCGAACAGATTTTCCGCTCGATCGGCTTCGACGTGGCCGACGGTCCCGAAATCGAGACCGACTGGTACAACTTCACGTCGCTGAACAGCCCGGAGAACCATCCGGCGCGTTCGATGCAGGACACCTTCTACGTCGAAGGCAAGGATGCCGACGGCCGCCAGCTGCTGCTGCGCACGCACACGAGCCCGATGCAGGTGCGTTACGCGCGCATGAACCGCCCGCCGATCAAGGTGATCGCGCCGGGCCGCACGTATCGCGTCGACAGCGATGCGACCCACTCGCCGATGTTCAATCAGGTCGAGGGGCTGTGGATCGACGAGAACATCAGCTTCGCCGACCTCAAGGGCGTCTATACCGACTTCCTGAAGAAATTCTTCGAGCGCGACGACATCCTCGTGCGCTTCCGCCCGTCGTATTTCCCGTTTACGGAACCGTCGGCCGAGATCGACATGATGTTCGAGCACGGCAAGAACGCCGGCAAATGGCTCGAGATCTCGGGCTCGGGGCAGGTGCATCCGACCGTGATCCGCAACATGGGCCTCGATCCCGAGCGCTACATCGGCTTTGCGTTCGGCAGCGGCCTCGAGCGCCTGACGATGCTGCGCTACGGCGTGCAGGATCTCCGGCTGTTCTTCGAGAACGACCTGCGTTTCCTGCGCCAGTTCGCATAACGCACGCGCCGCGCCGACATGTGCCCGCGCATGCCCCGCCGGACGTTTCCGATGGGGGCCGGGCGCCGATCTAACCTGTTTCGAACGTAGACATCCATGCAATTCCCTGAATCCTGGTTGAGAACCTTTGTCGACCCGCAGCTGACGACCGACGAACTGTCGCACGCGCTGACGATGGCGGGGCTCGAAGTCGAATCGCTGAGCAAGGCTGCGCCGCCGACATCGAAGATCGTCGTCGGCCGCGTGCTCGAAGTCGTCAAGCATCCGGATGCGGACAAGCTCAATGTCTGCCAGGTCGACGCCGGCACCGGCGCGACGCTGAATATCGTGTGCGGCGCACCGAACGTGGCGCCCGGCATCAAGGTGCCGGTCGCGCTGGTCGGCGCGGAACTGCCGCCGGCAGAAGAGGGCGGCAAGCCGTTCGCGATCAAGCTGTCGAAGCTGCGCGGCGTGGAGAGCCAGGGGATGCTGTGCTCGGCGCGCGAGCTGAAGCTGTCCGAGGACCACAGCGGCCTGCTGATCCTGCCGGAAGACACGCCGGTCGGCCAGGACATCCGCGATACGCTCAATCTCGACGACACGATCTTCGAAATCAAGCTGACGCCGAACAAGGCCGATTGCCTGTCGGTGTTCGGCATCGCGCGCGAGACGGGCGCGATCACCGGCGCGCCGCTGACGCCGGTCGATATCCGTCCGGTGCGCGTCGAGCTCGACGAAACGCTGCCCGTGCGCATCGCTGCGCCCGATCTGTGCGGCCGCTTCTCGGGTCGCGTGATCCGCGGCGTGAACGCGCATGCGAAGACGCCGCAATGGATGGTCGAGCGCCTCGAGCGTTCGGGCCAGCGCAGCGTGTCGGCGCTCGTCGACATCTCGAACTACGTGATGTTCGAGCTCGGCCGTCCGTCGCACGTGTTCGATCTGGACAAGATCCACGGCGGCATCGAAGTGCGCTGGGGCAAGCGCGGCGAGTCGCTGAAGCTGCTGAACGGCAACACGGTCGAGCTCGACGAAACGGTCGGCGTGATTGCGGACGACCGTCAGGTCGAAAGCCTCGCGGGCATCATGGGCGGCGACAGCACGGCCGTCACGCTCGATACGACCAACATCTACCTGGAAGCCGCGTTCTGGTGGCCGGACAGCATCCGTGGCCGCGCGCGCAAGTACAACTTCTCGACCGATGCGGCCCATCGGTTCGAGCGCGGCGTCGACTACGCGACGACCGTCGAACACGTCGAGCGCATCACGCAGCTGATTCTCGAGATCTGCGGCGGCAAGGCCGGCCCGGTCGACGACCAGGCAGTGAACCTGCCGCAGCGTGCGCCGGTGAAGATGCGCGTATCGCGCGCGAACCGCATCATCGGCGTGAAGATCGACGCCGACGAGATCGCGAACATCTTCACGCGCCTGCGCCTGCCGTTCGAGCGTGACGACGACGCGTTCCTGGTCACGCCGCCGTCGCACCGCTTCGACATCGAGATCGAGGAAGACCTGATCGAGGAAGTGGCGCGCATTTACGGTTTCGAGAAGATTCCCGCGCGTCCGCCGGTCGCGACGAGCGAGATGCGCGCGACCAACGAGACGCGGCGCTCGATCCACGATATCCGTCACGCGCTCGCGGCGCGCGACTATGCGGAAACGGTCAACTTCAGCTTCGTCGATGCGGAGTGGGAGCACGACTTCGCCGGCAACGACAATCCGATCCGCCTGCTGAACCCGATCGCGAGCCAGCTGTCGGTGATGCGCACGACGCTGTTCGGCAGCCTGATCTCCGTGCTGCGCCACAACCTGAACCGTCGCGCGGATCGCGTGCGCGTGTTCGAGACGGGGCGCGTGTTCCTCGCGGATTCGTCGGTGAAGGCCGGCGAGTTGACCGTCGAAGGCTACACGCAACCGAAGCGTGTCGGCGCGCTCGCGTACGGCCCGGCAGTCGACGAGCAGTGGGGCGTCGCGACCCGCGCGGTCGATTTCTTCGACGTGAAGGGTGACCTCGAGGCACTGCTCGCGCCGGCCGCCGCGCGCTTCGTGAAGGCCGAGCATCCGGCCCTCCATCCGGGCCGCAGCGCACGCATCGAAGTGGATGGCCGCGCGGTCGGCTGGATCGGCGAGCTGCATCCGCGCCTGATGCAGAAGTACGAGCTGCCGCACGCGCCGGTGATGTTCGAAATCGACGCGGATGCGCTGATCGCGCGTGCACTGCCGGCGCCGACCGACGTGTCGAAATTCCCGCCGGTACGGCGCGATATCGCCGTTGTCGTCGATCAGGCGGTCGAGGTTCAGGCACTTTTCGATGAAATGAAGAAGGCGCTGGCCGAAGACGCCTGCCGATTCGTTCAGAAGGTTGTACTCTTCGACGAATTTCGTGCAAAATCAAATACTTCCGGTGGTCTTGCCGCGCACGAGAAGAGCCTTGCCTTCCGCGTGACGCTGCAGGATGCGGCTGGCACGCTACAGGACGAGGTCGTCGATCAGGCGATCCAGACGCTGGTCGAGCGGATGGCTCGTGCGGGTGCCCGCCTGCGCGGCTAAGGAGAGGAGCCGCCCGTTCGCGGGTGGCGCTTCCCCATCGTGAGTTTTGGTTTAACGCGCTGTATGGCAGATATGAACGACATGACCTCGAGTGAATTCGAAGCCCTCCTGACGGCGCAACGCAGCGCCATGAACCGCGACGCTTCGGCGCCGGCGTCCACCGAGACGCCGACGCTGACGAAAGCGGAGCTGGCGGAGCTGCTGTTCGACAGCGTCGGGCTGAACAAGCGTGAAGCGAAGGACATGGTCGAGGCGTTTTTCGAAGTGATCCGCGACGCGCTCGAAAACGGCGAAAGCGTCAAGCTGTCGGGGTTCGGCAACTTCCAGCTGCGCGACAAGCCGCAGCGTCCGGGCCGCAACCCGAAGACGGGCGAGGCGATTCCGATCGCGGCCCGCCGGGTGGTAACCTTCCACGCGAGCCAGAAGCTGAAGGCGCTGGTCGAAAACGGCGCGGAGTAACGCCCGCGCGCCGAAGTCTCCGCGCGGCCGCCGCGCATTCTTTACCGACGGTTAACCGACGATGACCACTACGGTTGAGAAAGTCGTCTTGCCTCCGATTCCCGCGAAGCGCTATTTCACGATCGGTGAAGTCAGCGAACTGTGCGGGGTCAAGCCGCACGTGCTGCGTTATTGGGAACAGGAATTCACGCAGTTGCGGCCGGTGAAGCGGCGTGGCAATCGCCGATACTATCAGCACCACGAAGTGCTGCTGATCCGGCGGATTCGCGAGTTGCTGTACGAACAGGGATTCACGATCAACGGGGCGCGCAACCGGCTCGATTCGCCGGGCGGCGAGCGCGCTGCCGCGGCGCCGGCCGAGCCCGATGTGCCGGCCGGCGACGTGCGAGTATCGGGCAAGCCGGGTGCAACGGTCGACGTGATCGCGTTGCGGCAGGCGCTCCTCGATGTGATCGACGGACTCAAACACGACTGAGCGCAACGCTCGAATCAACAGGAAACCCGGTCGGCGATGCGCCGCCGGGTTTTTTCATGCACGCGGGCTCGTGCTCGGCGGGTCAGCGCGATGCGAGCGGGTTCGGCTTGCCCATGTCGACGACCAGCGTGCCGTCCGGCAGCATCCGCACCGAGCCCTGCGCGACCTGGCTGCGGTAGCCGTACAGGTCGAAACGCATCGGGCCGGCCTCGGCCGAGTTCCGGATCAGCGCGCGCACGTTCAGTTCGAGCACGTTGAACATCTTCATGTCGCCGCCTTCCATCCACATGTAGCTCGGCGCGTCGATCTGCGGCCGCTTCGTCGCGGGCGCGTCGGCGGCACGCCGGAACGTGAGGCGCAGCCCGTCGCGTTCGACCGTCGCCTGGCCGAGTTTGCCGTTCAGCACCGGCGGCGGAAACACGGTGTACTGGTCGAGCACGAGCGTGTCGCCGCGCAGCTCCGCGCCGCGGCGCTGCAGCGGCGTCAGCGACGCGAGCTCGATGCCGAGCGAGCGCAGCAGCTTCGCCTGCGGGATGCCGAGCACCGATACCTGCGCCGGCTTGAACGCGAGGTGCCGGTCGTCGAGCACTGACAGCGTGCCCTTCATGTCGGTCGGCAGCCACACGCCGGGCACGTGATTCCAGAGCTTGATGCCGCCCTGGACGCGCAGGTCCTGGCCATCTGCGCTCAACTGCAGGTCGTTCAGCGAGCGCGGCGAGTAGTCGAGCAGGTAGTTGTTGAAGAGCGCCGACATCGCCTTCCACGATTCGACGACCGTTCCGCCGAGAATGCGGATGTCGTACTGGTTCGGATCGTCGAGATCGACCGGTTCGCCCGGGCGTTTCGCGATCAGCTGCACGTCGAGATCCTCGACATGGAAGCCGATGTCGCCGGACAGGTTGAAGTCGACGTTGTGCAGGTGGATCGTCGGGTTGCGGTTCGACACGTGCCGTTCGTTGAACGGAGCGATCGACGAGCGCCGCATCGCGACTTTCTGCATGCCGGGTTGCGGTGCGCTGGCCGCGAGTGCAAACGCTTCCCAGTGCTGGCGCGAGTCGCGCAACGCGTTCTGCTGCGCGGCGAGGAAGCTGTCGTTCAGGCGAGCGGCTGCATTGCCGAGCGCGGCGCCGCTCGCGGGGCCCGCGTACGACGGCATCCGGATCGCCATCGCGCCGCTTTCGTCGAAATTGAAATAGCCGGCCGAAACCTGGTCGCGATAGTGGTACAGGTCGAACACGAAGTGCTGGTCGCGCTTCGTCGGATCGACCGGGCCGATCAGGATGTCGGCGTTCATCGGCATCGAGCGCATGAATTTCACGTCGCCGCCGCGGATGTACATCGCCTGTTGCGGCGCGTTCGCGGGGAGCGCGAAGCCGGCGTGCGAGCCGTCGTCGAGCGTCAGGTCGAGGCCGGCCGGTGTAACGCGCAGCGCGGTGATCCGGATCTTCAGCCGTGGCGGCGGCATCAGCTTGTCGACCGACATCACGAGGTCGTCGCCGGCGAGCCGCGCGATCGGTGTTTCCACCTTCAGCAGATCGGCCATCTTCACGTTGGCCGCGCGCATGACCGGCTGCGCGTTGATGCCCGACACGCGCACGCCGGTCGGGTGGAATACGAGCTGGCTGCCGTCGCGGATCGCGAGCGTGCCGGTCAGCGAGAACGGCACCCAGCCGTCGCGCTGCATCTCGCCTTGAAGATGGATCACGCTGTCGCCGGCCGATACGGCGAGCTTGCGCAGCGGCGCGTTGCGGTAACCGAAGATGTAAGTGTCGAAGAGCGCGGTCAGCTTTGCGTTGTCGAGCGTGACCGCGCCTTCGTGTACGTCGATCTCGAAGCTCGTCGGGTCGTCGAACACGATGGGGGCGCCGGCCTGCGTCGGCACGAGCGTCGCGGACAGTTGATGGATGAAGAAGCCGAGGTTGTTGACGATGCGGAAATCGACGTCGCGCAGGAACGTCATCGCGCCGTTCTGGCCCGAGTCGCGCAGCGTGAACGGGCGCGGCTGCGTGAGGTTGATCGACGCGAGCGACGGCACCGTGCGGGCGATCTGCTGTTCGTGAGCGAGGCGTTCGGCTTTGGCGCGCTCGATCTTCGTCGATGCGACCGACGCGTTGCCGTCGCGCTGCGCGGCCGGTTCCGCGCAGCCGGTGCAGAGCAGCGCGAGCGCAAGCGCACCGCAGCCGAATGCGCGAGCGGTGCCGTGTGAAACCGGGGCGGCCGCGCGTCGCAGGCCGGCCATCCAGTCGAAACTTGCCAAGGGCGTGCGATGGCCGCGCCGGACCGAATTCCGCATCGTCTGTCTCCATGTCTTGTCGTGACCGGCGAGGGCGCGCGATCGATGCGCGGCGCAGTCGTCGATGCCGTGCAGTGTGGCATAGCGCGCTAGAGCGGCGTTACCAAACAGCGGGCGTGCGGGCAACACCGGTCGGCGCACGACAGGGCAAAGGATTCGCGGCGTCGGGGCGGCAATATCAAACGGTCGTTTGGTTTTGCGGTCGAGGGGCGGGCGGCGCGCATTGCGCCGGATCGGCAAACCCGGCGGCGTGGGTTGACGCCGGGTTTCGTGCCGGATGAAGGCCGTGTCCGGTCCGGGCGCGGCGGCAGTGCGATGACAGCCGCGCTGTCGCCAGCGCCGCCTGCGTGATCGGTCAGACCAGCATGCGCTGCCGGATCGCATTCTGCGTCGACGCGTCGAGCTGCAGGCCGTTCTCGATGTACGACGTCATCGAGCCATACGACGCGACGACCTGATCGAACGCCGCCTGCAGATAGGCGGCTTGCGCGCCTTGCAGCGCGGCCATCATGTCGGCCGCATCCTGCCCGCCGCGCTTCTGCGCCTGCGCGACATAGGCGGCGATTTCCGACGCGCTGTAGACGTTGGTCAGCAAATAGTCGGCGAGAATCGTCTGCGGGCGGACACCGAGGATCGTGTGCAGGATGGCCGTCGCCCAGCCGGTGCGATCCTTGCCGGCCGTGCAGTGGAAGACCAGATTGCCGCCGGACGACGCGAAGCCGGCAAACAACGCGTGGTAGCTCGTGCGTGCGGTTTCCGACGTCACGAACGCCCGATACATGCTCATCATGAAGGCCGTGGCCGTCGCGCCGCTGGTCGGCAGCGGGCCGAGATTGGCGGCGCCGAGCACGTTGAGGTTCTGCCAAATGGCGCCAGCCAACGGTACATCCGGCTGCGCTTGGATCTCGGAGGTCGTGCGCAGGTCGCACACCTGCGTGATGCCGAGCGTATCGACCGTTGCGACGTCGGCCGCGGAAAACGTGAGCGCGGACGACCGGTAGATCACGCCTTTTTTCATCGCTGCGCCGCTCGGGGTGGCATAGCCCGTTCCGTCCGGTCCTGCGGTATCGCGAAAATTCGCTACCGAGGCGAGCCTGGGCGTCGTGACGGGGGCGATCGCGATCGAATCGCCGCCGCACGCGGACAGAAACGACGCGCTTCCCAGCGCGATGCCGAACGTGCCGGCGCCCAGCCGGAGAAAGTGTCGTCGGGAAATTTCGTTTTTCTGATGCATTCACTGACCTTTGTCGGAGACTGTCACGGGAAGTTGCGACCGCCGTTGCGATCGAAGTCGCTGCCGGCCCGGCGCGCCGCGCGGCAACGCGCAGATCTGCGATCTCGATCGGCCTGCAGTCGGACGATGCGCCGGGCGCGTCGATCTCTCGCCGGGTAAGCGCACGGTAGCGATTCGCGGCGAAACGGCCATCGTCCTTTTCGACTAGGACGCGATGCGGGCGCGGTGCAATTCGCGCAACTTGCGATGCGTGCGACGGCTGCGGCGCGGTAAGATCGGCGTCAGTAGCTTGATGATCGAAGCATGGTGGCCGACACGGGGGAGGCGTCATGGATCTGAAGGAACTCGACGTATTGGGAGCGGACGTCGGCGATCACTGGTACTACGCGTCGAAGGCGAGCGCGATTCGCCGGTTCCTGGGCGCGGCGGATGCAAACCGGATACTCGATGTCGGCGCGGGCTCGGGTTTCTTTTCGAAACATTTGCTCGAGCGCACGCAGGCGACGGAAGCGTGGTGTGTCGACACGAGCTACGCCGACGATACCGACGGCGAGGCGGCAGGCAAGCCCGTCCATTTTCGCCGCGCCGTCAATCGGCTCGATGCCGATCTCGTGTTGCTGATGGACGTGCTCGAGCACGTCGACGACGATGTCGGGCTGCTTGCACAATATGTGGCCGGCGTGCCGAAGGGCAGCCGCTTCCTGATCACCGTTCCCGCGTTTCAGTTCCTCTGGAGCGCGCACGACGACTTTCTCGAACACAAGCGCAGGTATACGCTCGACGGCCTCGAAGACGTCGTGCGCCGTGCGGGGCTCGAGGTCGAGCGCGGCGCTTACTACTTCGGCTTCACGTTTCCGCTCGCGGCGGCATTGCGACTGAGCGAGCGAGCGCGTCGCCAGCCACGCGAACCCGCGTCGCAACTGCGTCGACACAATCCGGTAGTCAATGGTTTGCTCAAGCTGATCTGCCGCGCCGAGTTGCCGATGTTCCGGTTCAACCGGTTGGCGGGGCTCACGGTGATCTGTGTCGCGCGCAGCGCGTGAGCGTCAGGCGGATCGCGTGGACGGACGACGGACCGGCGGGGCGTCATGTGCGTCGCCGTTCGTGTCGGATCCGTCATGCCACGGTGCGCCACAAAAAATTTCGGCAGGGACATGCACAAAATGCATGCGACCCGTTCTAAACCGGCCAACTCTCTGTTATAATTTTTTTCTTTCGGGGCGTAGCGCAGCCTGGTAGCGTACCTGCATGGGGTGCAGGTGGTCGGAGGTTCAAATCCTCTCGCCCCGACCAGATAAGAACCCGCGTCAGTTCAGGCTGACGCGGGTTTTTTCTTGCCCGTCGCTTTTTTGCACATCCCGGCGCGGCCCCGGTAAAATGCAAGGTTGATCCACGGAAAGCGCCGTGATTTAGCGGAAGAGGATTCCCCGAACATGACTGATCTTCGTCTTACCATGCGGTTCGCTGCAGTGCTCGCCACTGGCGCGCTCGTCGCCGGTTGCGGTACGTCGTCGCCCACGAAAGTGGACTACAAGAGCGATTCGAAATCGAAGGAAGCGTCGCTCGCAGTGCCGCCCAACATGCTCGACGAGACGGCCGATCAGCGTTCGCTGCCGCCGCAGGGCGGCGCGACTTCCCTGTCCGCGCTTCAGCAGGTCCAGCACACGGCGCCCGCGACGGATACCGTCGCGCCCGCCGTGGCCGGCATGCATATCCAGCGCGACGGCACCGAGAGCTGGCTCGTGATCGACGGCAAGAAGCCCGGCGACATCTGGCCGCAAGTGCGCCGCTTCTGGCAGGAGCAGGGCTTCCTGCTCGTCGTCGACCAGCGCGACAAGGGCGTGATGGAAACCGACTGGAACGAGACCCATCCGCAGATCAACGACGGCCTGATCCGCAGTGTGATCTCGAAAGCGATGGGCAATTCGTACGTGACGGCCGAGCGCAACAAGTACCGCACGCGCCTCGATTCGGCGCCGAACGGCGGCACCTATGTGTTCGTCAGCCAGAAGGGCATGCGCGAGGCGATCACCGGCGCGAACAACGATTCGAGCAAGTGGGAAGCGAAGCCGAACGATCCGGCGCTCGAGACGGAATACCTGAAGCGGCTGATGGCGGTGCTTGCGCAGAACGAGCAGCGTGCGAAGAACGGCGAGCCGCCGGTCGCGAACATCAACGACAACACGGTGCAGAAGGACAAGAAGGCCGATACCGACGCATCGAAGGCGGCTGCCGCGGCGATTGCTGCGCAGAACGTCGCGCGTACGTCGTCGCAAGCGAACGACGTCGACACGAGTGCAGTGCCGTCCGAAGTCACGCTCGGCGAGCCGTACGACCGGTCGTGGCTGCACGTCGGCCTCGCACTCGATCGCGCGAACTTCACGGTCGACGATCGCGATCGCACGAAGGGTCTGTATTTCGTGCGTTATGTCGATCCGAAGGATCTGAGCGCGGCCGAGCAGGGCTTCTGGAGCCAACTGTTCCACGGCAAGAAGGAAAAGCAGGCGAAGCAGTATCGCGTCAACGTGAAGGCGCTGACGGCCGACCAGACGCGTGTGGCAGTCGTCGACGATTCGGGTGCGATCGATTCGTCGTCGCCGGCCCGGCAGATCATGGGGCTGCTCGTGAATCAGCTGCGCTGATCGCGACGATCCCGCTCGTCGAACAAGCCCGCCGCCCGGCGGGCTTTTTTTATGGTCGCGCGCCGTGACGTCGGCGTGTGCGGGACGTTCGGCTGCTCCGCCTTGTGACGTTACGTAACATCCGCGCGTTACGGCGGCGGAACGGGTGTTACATCGTCATGGTCCCGGAAAATATCCTTATGGATCAATGACGTGCTTTCGAAAATGCACCTGGCACGCAAACTGCTTTATTAGTTCGAATCGTTAGGACAGGGAGGGTGGTGCCAGAGACCGGGCAGGCGTCGCGAACGCCCGACCAACGGTTTCGACGTCCCCAGATGCCGGCGCTGCGAGCGCGGGCACAACCGATGATGATCCGCGCCGCGCGCGGGTCTCGATGGCCCCGTCGCCTATCCTCGTAGGGCGACGGTTTCGCCCGCGCTTCGTATGAAGCGCGGGCAATTTTTTTTGGTGGGGCCGCAATGCGAGGGCGCCGATCCGGCCTGTGCGGGATTCGGTGATTCGCAATCAATTGGAGTGGGGGCGGCGCGGTTCGCATCCGGCGAGCGCCGGTAGGGCGAGGTCGCGTTGGCGGTGTGTGAGCGTTCCACTCACACGCCGCTCAATCGCGAAACGGACGCGGACCGGCTCGATCGGCCCGGGGTTCGCGTGCAGTCGCAGCGCGTGCGAGCAGGGCGGTGCGGCCGGACGCGTTGCCGGCCGCCGCGACGCGTCAGTGCGACGCGCTGGGTACGTCAAGGATCAGGATGATCGTCCAGTCGGCATCGCCGTCGTGGTGATACTGGCGTTCGGCGACGATGAACGGTTGCTGCTTGCCTTGCGGGCCGAGGAAAAGCACGTCGCCCTCCATCGGCAGGCACTCGATCGGCGGCAGCGCGAGAAAGGCGTCGTCCGAGCCGCGCGGCATCAGTTGCTTGATCTTGCGAGTGGCTGCTTCGGTCCACTCGATGTCGAGTTGAATGTTGCTCATGCTGTCCTCCGCACCGGGGTGCGCACGGGTGGAAAATTTCGGTGCGCGACTTTAGCACAGCGCGCAGGCGCCGCAACCAAAAAAGCCGAACCCGGTTGCCCGGATTCGGCTTTTCGCTTGTGCGGTGCCGCCGAACTTACTGGCTGGCAGCGTCTGCCGGAGCGGCCTTGGCGGCCTTCTTGCCAGCCTTCTTCGCTGCCTTGTGGTGAGCAGCCTTCTTGCCGTGGTGCTCTTCCTGCGCCGCCGGCTGTGCAGCCTCGGCTGCTTGCTGCTGTTGCAGTGCCTGTGCGCGCTGCTCGATCTCGGCGATCTTCGCCGGGTCGGTGATGGTCTGGATTTGCGTGCTCTCTTGCGCATACGCTGCGCCAGTCAGCGCCGACATCGCGACCAGAATAGCCAGGGACGTCTTCTTCATTGCTTTACCTCCGCTAAGTGGTGATGAACCCGAATGTTGCCGTTTTGTCTGGCGACTGCAATCGAGTGCGTGTCGAGTGTAACAAAAGTGACGGATCAATGTGCACCGGATCGAGGCACAGCGCAAGGCCCCGTTGAAGTCGCGCAACACTTCGTGCATTCCGTCATGCGCATGCCATCCCGGGGCGGCACCGTCGCATTCGCCGCCGGTGCAAGCGTCGCCATCAAAACCAGCCGAGCCATCGGTAGACGTGGAATTGTGCGATGCCGATCAGTTCGTGCAATGCCTGATTCGCGTCTTCCAGGTTGTGCCAGCGGGGCAGCCAGCCCGTTTGCGCGCGCCGGCGGTTCGCATAAACGGGTTGCGGATCGATGTCGAAGCGGCGGAAATCGAGCAATGCGCGGCGCATCTGATAGGACGACGTGACGAGAATGCGCGTGTCGTCATGTTGTGAGCGTAGTATAGATGTAGTGAATTTCGCATTTTCGTAGGTGGTACGGCTGTTCGGCTCGAGGACGAGGTCGCTGGAAGCGACACCCGCCGCGACCAGCAGGCGCCCGTAGACGGCCGCCTCGGTTTCGCCGTGACGTTGCGGGTCGCCGCCCGACATCACCACGGTGCAGCGGGTGGCCTGCTGCCGGCACGTGCGGTAGAGCGCCGCGGTCGCGCGGATGCGTGCTTCCCCGTCGGGAGGCGGTCGCAGGCCGGTGTCGCTGCGCCGCGTGCCGGCGCCGATGATGATCAGCGTGGTCCGGCCATGCATGTCGGGGCGCTCGACCGGCGTCACGCCCGCCTCGGTCCACGCGATGAGCGGCGCGGCGAGCCAGCCTGTCGCGAGCAGCCAGAATAGCGCGACGCTCGCGATCGCGATGAGTCGCCGCCGCTTGCGGCAGAGCATGAAACCGATGAAGAGAAGTACAAATGAATCGAACAGAATCAATTTGATTGGGGTATGGTGTCTTTTTATGGACGGCTGACGATCCGGCCCTGACGCGACGCCGAACGTCGGCCCCCAGAATCGGTGGCGGTATCGGCGGGCGGAGCTCCCGCCCGGCGCGCCGCTTCGCATTGTCGCTGCACTTTAAGAAAGAATCGAGATGACCACGTATTCCAACGAAGCGGTGCTCGACGCATTGAGACGAGTGCAGTACCGCCAGGTACCGTGGGCGCGCCGCCCGGGCGTGTTCGAGTATCTCCGGTCGCTGGGGCTGATGGACACGGTCAGGCAGAAGACCGTTGCTCCCGCACCGGGTTTCCATGCGCCGGTCGACATCGCGGTGCTGACCGACAACGGTCGTGCCGAATGCGCGCGCCTCGAGCGTGACGAGAAACTGCTTTCCTGGACCGATCGCCGTATGGACGACTACGCATTGAGCGAAGCGAGCGCCGTGGCGATTCTCGAAAGCCGCCTGTAGCGGCGCACTCCCGTTCTCGCGCGCCGGCCACCGACGACGCAAAAAAAAGCCCGTATCGCGAGGATACGGGCGTACCGGATACTTTTGCTGTTGCCACGCTGTGCTCATGGCAACGAATGTGACTCGTCGCATGTCGGGCAGTTCCCGAATCCGGTAATTTTCTTTGACGAAATCCCGCGGACTACGGATGACGCGGCAGGTCGGTCGGCTGCGAGCCAGTGCGCGCGCGCGCGTTGCTGGCGATGTCGCCGCGCAAATCGCCACGCGGCACGGTCTGCCGATTGGGCGGCGCGGCGGGCGGTTGCTGGCGAAGGGTGTTCCGATGATCCTGCTGGTGGTGAGGCGGCTTCGCGCGATCGTCCGCGCGAGCGGGGGCGGTCAGCGCCAGCGAAATGACAATGCCGCATGCGACGAGCAGTGACATTGGTTTCATGGCGGGGCTCCCTTCAAGCCACCGGCGCGGCCTGTTGATATTTCGCTAAGGTAAGCGTGGGAGTGCAGGCTTGCTGTAAATAATCGTAAATAGATGTATCGCCGCACGACAGGCGCAATCGACGACGACGCGAGCGCCGCGCAAAAGCGCGTGGCACTGAAAGAAACCGGGCGGCCGAAGCCGCCCGATCGAGCATGCGTTACGCCATCTTCACGGGGGCGCGCCAGGATTCCGGGTTGGTCCAGAAGGCGCCGCGCAGCCGGTCGCGGCTCGGCGGTGCTGGCGGCTTCGTCGCGCTCGCCCCGATGCGCCCGCGCAGCGAGATCTGGCGGCCGCTCGTGCCGAGTCGCTTGACGATTTCGGCGAGCGTGCCGTCTGCCTGCCATTCGTCGAAGCGACGGCGGCAGGTCGGCGGCGACGGATAGCGGCCCGGCAGCTTCGACCAGCCTTCACCCGTCGACAGTACCCACAGCACGGCGTTTACCACCGAACGGGCCTCCACGCGGGGACGGCCGCGCCGTTCACTGCGTGCGGGTTCCGAGCAAAACAGACCTTCGACCAGCGCCCACTCGTTATCTCTCAAATCGTCGAACAGCATCATGTCCTCACCTCAGCGAAGCTAACTCCGGTGCGCTGCCCTGCGCCGCGCACTCTTCAAGCACTCGAGCGTCGAGTGCCGGGTGGGGGCTTCCGGTTGGCCGGCAGCGGCGTTTCTGCCCTCTGTCCCGACTCGACCTGCGCCCTGTACGTCAGATAAAGCACGATGTGTGCCATGTCTGAGGCGATTCCCGTGAGAGCCGCTTGGCAGCGGGCTGACGGCTAAGTCAGCTAGGGGCGTATAAGACGCCAAAATAACCCGCCAGCAAATCAGGACAATCACCAATCTTGTGCAAGTCGCCCGTGCTACGTGCGTTTGCGTCGATATTGCACCGCAGCGAAACATGTGCTGCCGGTGCCGGATTCGCACATCGAAGACGATGGCGCGCATTAAAATCGCGCATCGGTATCGACGATTGATGAGGAGAGGGGATGAACGTTACGCTGCGCCAGCTTCGCGTATTCATCGAGGTTGCGCGGCTCCGGAGCTTCAGTCGCGCGGGCGACGAGATCGGGCTCACGCAGTCCGCGGTCAGCCGTTGCGTGCGCGAACTCGAGACCGAGCTCGGACTGAAGCTGATCGACCGGACGACGCGCGACGTGCAGTTGACCGACGTCGGGACGAACCTGATCGCGAGCGTGTCCCGCCTGATCGCCGATCTCGACGACACGCTGCGCGAGATTCGCGAGATCGGCGAGCAGCGGCGGGGGCGCGTGATCGTCGCAGCGAGCCCGACGATCGCGTGCCGGCTGATGCCGCGCGTCGTCGCGTCGTGCGAGCGCCAGTTCCCGTTCGTCACGCTCGGCCTGCGTGACGACGTGCAGAGCGACGTCCTGCGCAAGGTGAAGTCGAGCGAAGTCGATTTCGGCGTCGTCATCGGGCCGCTCGCCGTTGCCGATCTCGTATGCGAACCGTTGATGACCGACTCGTTCTGCCTGGTCGCGCGCGCCGATCATCCGCTCGCGGCGCGGGCCGAGGTGCCGTGGACGGCGCTCGACGGCGAGCGTCTCGTGCTGCTCGACCATGCGTCCGGAAGCCGGCCGCTGATCGACGCCGCGCTGGCCGCCCATCGGGTCAATGCGACGGTCATGCAGGAGCTCGGGCATTCGGCGACGGTGTTCGGGCTCGTTGAGGCCGGCGTCGGGGTGAGCGTGCAGCCGTGGCTGTCGCTGCCGCTGCCGGCCGGATCGACACTGGTCGCGCGGCCGCTGACGCCGCGTACCGAGCGCACCGTCGAGCTGGTGCGCCGCCGCGACCGCTCGCTGTCGCCGGCCGCGCAGGCGATCTGGGAACTCGTGCGCCAGATGCCGGCGCGGGCGGAGGATCTCGACTGAAAGGGTGCGGATCGGGCGCGCACGCCGGTACACTACGCGGATCGTGTTCCTCGGTGGCGGTTCTCGATGACGCATTCCGCAGATGTCGGCCCGGCGACGGGCGAGCCGGCGGCGCGCAGCGCAGTTCAGGCGCTGCGTCCGTCGCTGATCCGGGAAGTGGCGAACGCCGGCTTCGGCGTACCCGACGTGCTGCCGTTCTGGTTCGGCGAATCCGATCGCGTGACGCCCGAATTCATTCGCGACGCGGCTGCCGCGGCACTGCGCGACGGTGCGACCTTCTACACGCACAACCTCGGCACCGTGTCGCTGCGCAACGCGATTGCGACCTATGTCGGTGCGCGTCACGGTGCGACGGCGGCCGATACGATCGCCGTGACGAGTTCGGGCGTGAGCGCGCTGATGCTGGCCGCGCAATTGCTGGTCGGCCCGGGCGACCGCGTCGTCGCCGTCACGCCGCTCTGGCCGAACCTCGTCGAGATCCCGAAGATCCTCGGTGCACAGGTCGAGTGCGTGTCGCTCCGCCATGGCGATGCGGGCTGGCGGCTCGACGTCGACCGGCTGATCGCGGCGCTGACGCCCGGCACGCGGATGCTGTTCGTCAACTCGCCGAACAATCCGACCGGCTGGGTGATGTCCCGCGACGACCAGCAGGTCGTGCTCGCGCATTGCCGGCGCCACGGCATCTGGGTGGTCGCCGACGAGGTATACGAGCGGCTCGTGTTCGGCACGGACGGCGCGCCGTCGTTCCTGGACATCGCATCGCGCGACGAGCGGGTGATCGTCGTGAATTCGTTCTCGAAGGCCTGGGCGATGACGGGCTGGCGGCTCGGATGGCTGGTCGCGCCGGCGTCGGTGATGGGCGATCTGTCGAAGCTGGTCGAGTACAACACATCGTGCGCGCCGGGTTTCATCCAGGCCGCGGGAGAAGTCGCGCTGCGTGACGGCGAGCCGTTCGTGCAGTCGTTCGTCGCGGCGCTGCGCGGTGCGCGTGACCACCTGGTCGCCGCGCTGCGCACGTTGCCGGGCGTCGACGTGCCGCCTCCGCCGGGTGCGATGTACCTGTTCCTGCGGTTGCCGGGCGCGGACGACAGTCTTGCGTTCTGCAAGTCGCTGGTGCGCGAGGCGGGGCTCGGGCTGGCGCCCGGCCGCGCGTTCGGCCCGGAGGGGGAAGGGTTCGTGCGCTGGTGCTACGCGTGCGATCCGGTGCGGCTCGAGGCAGGCGTCGAGCGCTTGCGGGCGTTCCTCGCGCGCGGCGCAGGCCTGCGTTGAAGCGGGGGCGGAGCGGGTGCGGCATGCGGGCGGCGGGCCTTTCGGCTCATCTTTACGCACCGGGCAATTTTGCGTAAGATGGCGCTCAGTCACGCGGTTCCGTCGTTGAACCGTGCTGTTCCGTCCGGTTTGGGCCTGGCTTGAAGTTGGTTCGCCGCCCCCGGTTCGTGCTCCCATCAATATGACCGATCAGAATCGGGCGAGCGCGTCTTCCGTTCCTTTCGTCTGTTTGTTGATCCGGTTCGTTTGACCACAGGGTCTGGCCTAGCTGCATGAATACCCAAGAGGCGAAGATCGTCCTCGAGACTGCTTTGATCTGCGCGCAGGAACCGCTGAAGCTCGGCGATTTGCGCAAGCTCTTTGCCGACGGCGTGTCGGCTGACACGGTCCGCACGTTGCTCGAAGATCTGAAACAGGATTGGTCCGGCCGCGGTGTCGAACTGGTGGCGCTGGCAACCGGATGGCGCTTCCAGAGCAAGCCGGCGATGCGCCATTACCTGGACCGACTGCATCCCGAGAAGCCGCCGAAATATTCGCGTGCGGTGCTCGAGACGCTCGCGATCATTGCGTATCGGCAACCCGTCACGCGTGGCGACATCGAAGAGATTCGCGGCGTCACGGTCAATACGCAGGTGGTCAAGCAGCTCGAGGATCGCGGCTGGATCGAGGTGATCGGGCATCGCGACGTGCCGGGCCGCCCGGCGCTGTACGCGACGACCAAGCAGTTCCTCGACGATCTCGGCCTGAAGGCGCTCGACGACCTGCCGGCGCTCGAGGAGCCGGCGGCGAACATCGAAGCCGCGCTGCTCGCGCAGCAGGCGATGGACTTCGACGGCGATGCGCCGGCGGCGGACGCGGTGCCGGAAGCCGGCGAGGCGGCGGCGGACGAGTCGCACGTTCGGCCGGACGAATTGCCGGGCGACGCCGCAACGGAAGGCGCGCCGACGCAGGAAATGCCGAACCGCGATACGCTGGAAGCGGATCGCGTTCAGAGCGAACAGGGCGGCGCCGAAGCAGCGCCGGCCGGCGAGCAGCCCGAGCCGCTGCACGCGGTGTGGAACGAGGAAGATCGCAAGCCGGCTGCCGACGCGGTTGCCGGAGACGGAGCGGAAGCGGCCGGCGACATGCCGGGCGAGGCTGGCCAGGCCGACGCCTCACGCTCCCGTCCCGCGGACGGCGAGTTGCTGGACGATACGTCCGACAGCCTCGCCGACGCCGTACGCAGTGCCAGCGCGCCCATCGGCGCCGACGCGCTGCCGGACGACGAAGCAGAACCCGAACAGCGCCGCGCCTGATCGCGGCCGACTTCTTGCCGCGCCCGAGTCGGGCGCGAGACCTGACATTTTGAGGTTGTTTTGACTGATATCCACGATATTGAATCGTCCGCGCCTGCCGTGCAGGCCGCGCGTGCCGACGATGCGCCGGAGCAGGACGCTCCGGCCGCGGGTGGTGACGAGCGTCCCCGCCGCGGCCTGCGGCGCGGCCCGCGCAGCCTGATCGCGCGTCGCCGCGCGGCAGCCAAGTCGAAGGGCGATGGCGAGTCGCAGGGCGGCGAGGGCGCGGAAGCGCAGCCGGCCGACGCGGCGGAAGCGCAGCCCGCACGCGCGCCGCGCAAGGAAGGTGCGGCCAAGGGTGGCCGCAAGCCGGCCGGCAAGCGCGAAGGCGCAGCCAAGGGCGCCCAGGGCGGGCAAGGCGGCCAGGGGCGACGCGGCGGTTCGGCGAAGGCCGAGGGCGGCGCGGCGAAGGCCGAAGGCGACGCAGCGTCGCAGGACGATCTGTTCGCCTATGTGACGTCGCCGGCATTCGACGCGGACAATTCGGCGGGCGGCAGCGGCGTACGTGCGCCGATGCTGCGTCGCGGCCGCAGCCAGCCGGCGAACAAGCGCGTGCTGTCGCCGGACGACGACGCGCCGAAGCTCCACAAGGTGCTCGCGGAAGCCGGTATGGGTTCGCGCCGCGAAATGGAAGAGCTGATCGTCGCCGGCCGCGTGTCGGTGAACGGTGAGCCCGCGCATATCGGCCAGCGCATCATGCCGACCGATCAGGTTCGCATCAACGGCAAGCCGGTCAAGCGCAAGCTGCCGAACAAGCCGCCGCGCGTGCTGCTGTACCACAAGCCGACCGGCGAGATCGTCAGCCACGCGGACCCGGAAGGTCGTCCGTCGGTGTTCGACCGCCTGCCGCCGATGAAGACGGCGAAATGGCTCGCGGTGGGCCGTCTCGACTTCAACACCGAAGGCCTGCTGATGCTGACGACGTCGGGCGATCTCGCGAACCGCTTCATGCATCCGCGCTACAGCGTCGAACGCGAGTACGCGGTGCGCGTCGTCGGCGAACTGTCCGAAGGGATGCGGCAGAAACTGCTGCATGGCGTCGAGCTCGATGACGGCCCGGCGAACTTCCTGCGCATCCGCGACGGCGGCGGCGAAGGCACGAACCACTGGTATCACGTTGCGCTGGCCGAAGGCCGCAACCGCGAAGTGCGCCGGATGTTCGAGGCGGCCGGCCTGATGGTGAGCCGCCTGATCCGTACGCGTCACGGTCCGATCCCGCTGCCGCGCGGCCTGAAGCGCGGCCGCTGGGAAGAGCTCGACGAGGCGCAGGTGCGCAAGCTGATGGCGACCGTCGGCCTGAAGGCGCCGTCCGAGGAAAAGGGCAAGCGCGGTGGTGCAGGGCAGGCCGAGCGCCGCCAGCCGGATCCGATGCAGACGTCGATGGGCTTCATCGGCCGCGAGCCGGTGCTGACGACGCATGGTCAGCTCGACCAGCCGCGTCGCGGTGGCGGCCGGCGCGGCGCTCCGGGCCTGCCCGGCCTGAGCGGTTACGGCAGCTTGCCGGTTTCGCCGTCAGGCTATGGCAACCGCTCGGGTGGCGGTCGCGATGTCGATGGCAATCGCGCGTCGTATGGCGCGGGCCCCAAGCGTGAAGGCGCTGGCGGCAAGCGCGGCGGCGGCAAGGGCGGCAACCGCAATCCCAACGGCAATCGCGCCGAAGGCGCCGGCAACGGCGGTGGCGGTGCGCGCGGCGGTCAGCGTCCGCAGCGCAATCGCTCGCGGGGCCGCTGAGCGTTTGTGGCGTCCGGCGGCATGAAGCCGCCGGTGTGCCGGCGATATCGGCATGAGTCCGATTGGGTCGGCACCTCGCCCCGCGTGGTTTGCTTTTGACTGTATATATATCGCGCTGCCGGACTATGCCGCCTGGTCGGACAGTCCGGTTTCGCATTTTTGGTCGGTAAAGGCGGGCTGGACGCTGCTTTTACCGGCTGGCTTGGCGTTTGCGCCAAAAATCGCTATAATCGCGGAGTCGCTGGGCGTACGGATTCAATGTGCGGCTCAGGTGCGACCACCAGTAAGAAGATGGGCGTTCCGCCCATTTTTTTTTGCTGAAACGGTTAGGCATCTCGGGTAGCGCTTCCTGCGCCGGCTAAGGCGCGCGCCCGCGGGTGAATCGCGAGCGGCGGGCGCGAACACCTGAGAGGACACTGTGCAACTGACGGAACTGATAGAAACCACGGTCACCGGGCTCGGCTACGAGCTGGTGGATCTCGAGCGCACCGGGCGCGGCATGCTTTGCATCTACATCGATCAGCCTGCCGGCATCTCGCTCGAAGATTGCGAAAAGGTCACGCGTCAGCTCCAGCACGTCTTGACGGTCGAAAACATCGATTACGAACGGCTCGAAGTCTCGTCCCCGGGGCTCGACCGCCCGTTGAAGAAGCTGGCCGACTTCGAGCGCTTCGCCGGCAGCGAAGTTTCCGTGACCTTGAAAAAGCCGCTGGACGGGCGCAAGACGTACCGGGGCATTCTGCACGCGCCGAATGGCGAAACGATCGGTTTGGAATTTGAGAGGAAGAAGGGCGAGGCAGCCATGCTGGATTTCACGCTGGCCGATATCGACAAAGCCCGCCTGATTCCGCAAGTTGACTTTAGGAGCCGCAAATAATGAGTCGCGAAGTGTTGATGCTGGTGGATGCGCTGGCGCGCGAGAAAAACGTCGACAAGGATGTGGTGCTGGGCGCCCTCGAGGCCGCGCTCGCTTCCGCTTCCAAGAAGCTGTTCGACGAAGGCGCCGAAATCCGCGTCCATATCGATCGCGAAAGCGGCGAGCACGAAACCTTCCGTCGCTGGCTCGTCGTGCCCGACGAGGCAGGCTTGCAGGAGCCGGATCGCGAGATCCTGCTGTTCGAAGCACGTGAGCAGAAGCCCGACGTCGAAGTCGGCGAATTCATCGAGGAGCCGGTGCCGTCGATCGAGTTCGGCCGTATCGGCGCGCAGGCCGCGAAGCAGGTGATCCTGCAGAAGGTGCGCGATGCCGAACGCGAGCAGATTCTGAACGACTACCTCGAGCGCGGCGAAAAGATCATGACCGGCACGGTGAAGCGCCTCGACAAGGGCAACTTCATCGTCGAATCGGGCCGTGTCGAAGCGCTGCTGCGCCGCGACCAGCTGATCCCGAAGGAAAACCTGCGCGTGGGCGACCGCGTGCGTGCCTACATCGCGAAGGTCGACCGCACCGCGCGCGGCCCGCAGATCGAACTCTCGCGCACGGCGCCCGAGTTCCTGATGAAGCTGTTCGAGATGGAAGTGCCGGAAATCGAGCAGGGCCTGCTCGAGATCAAGGCAGCCGCTCGCGATCCGGGCGTGCGCGCGAAGATCGGCGTGATCGCCTACGACAAGCGGATCGATCCGATCGGCACCTGCGTCGGCATCCGCGGTTCCCGCGTGCAGGCCGTGCGCAACGAGCTCGGTGGCGAAAACATCGACATCGTGCTATGGTCCGAGGATCCCGCCCAGTTCGTGATCGGCGCGCTCGCGCCGGCAGCCGTCCAGTCGATCGTCGTCGATGAAGAAAAGCACTCGATGGACGTCGTCGTCGACGAGAACGAGCTGGCTGTCGCGATCGGCCGCAGCGGTCAGAACGTTCGCCTTGCCAGCGAACTGACCGGCTGGCAGATCAACATCATGACGCCGGACGAATCCGCCCTGAAGCAGGGTGAAGAGCGCGACCGACTGCGTTCGCTGTTCATGGCGCGTCTCGACGTCGACGAAGAAGTTGCCGACATCCTGATCGACGAAGGCTTCACGAGCCTCGAAGAGATCGCGTACGTGCCGCTCAACGAAATGCTCGAAATCGAGGCGTTCGACGAGGACACCGTGCACGAACTGCGCAACCGCGCACGCGACGCACTGTTGACGATGGCGATCGCGAACGAAGAAAAGGTTGAAAATGCAGCGCTGGATTTGAAGGGCCTCGACGGCATCACGCCGGAGTTGCTCGCGAAGCTGGCCGAACACGGCATGCAGACGCGCGACGATGTCGCCGAGCTGGCCGTGGATGAACTGGTCGATATGACCGGGATGGAAGAGGATGCCGCTAAGGCGTTGATCATGAAAGCACGTGAACACTGGTTCCAGTGAGAAATGACCATGGCGCACTGATTTGATGGCGGCCGTATGGCCTGACCCGATGCTAACCGCAAGGAATCGGTCCTTGCACTAAGAGGAATGAATGGCGAGTAACAACGTAGCCCAATTTGCCGCGGAACTGAAAATGCCTGCTGGTGTGCTGCTCGAACAGCTGCAGGCAGCGGGCGTCCAGAAAGCGAGTGAAGACGATGCGCTGTCCGAAGCGGACAAGGCGCGTCTGCTCGATCATTTGCGCAAGTCACACGGCGCAACCGACGGCGACAAGCGCAAGATCACGCTGACCCGCAAGCATACGTCGGAGATCAAGCAATCTGACGCGACGGGCAAGGCTCGCACCATTCAGGTCGAGGTCCGCAAGAAGCGTACGTTCGTCAAGCGCGACGACGTGGCCGAGGGTGCGGAACAGGGTCAGGCGCAGGTCGCCGAAGCGGACGACGATGCGGAACTGAAGCGTCGCGAGGAGGAAGCGCGCCGCGAGGCCGAGCTGCTCGAGAAGCAGGCGCAGGAACTGCGCGAGCGTCAGGAGCGCCTCGAGCGCGAGGAAGCCGAGCGCCGTGCCCGTGAGGAAGCGGCCGAAGCCGAGCGCCGCCGTGCCGAGGAAGAAGCGGCGGCGAAGCGTGCCGCGGCCGAAGCCGCAGCGGCACAGCAGGCGGCTGCCCAGCAGGCCGCCGAGGCTCAGCAGGAAGCAGCCGGTGCGCAGTCCGCGCAGGATGAAGCACGCGCGGCCGCCGAACGTGCGGCCCAGCGCGAAGCGGCGAAGAAGGCCGAGGATGCTGCCCGCGAGGCGGCGGACAAGGCGCGCGCCGAGCAGGAAGAGATCAGCAAGCGTCGCGCGGCGGCAGAAGCCGAAGCACGCGCGATCCGCGAAATGATGAACACGCCGCGCAAGGCCGTGGTCAAGGCAGTCGAGCCGCCGAAGCCGGTGGAACCGCCGAAGCCGGCCGAAGCGAAGGGCACGCTGCACAAGCCGGCAAAGCCGGCGGGCGCAGGCGCGCAGGGACGTCCGGCCGTGAAGAAGCCGGCCGGTGCAGCGCCGGCGGCCACGACGGCACCGGCAGGCGCGGGCGACCGCAACAAGAAGCCGGGCGGCGGCAAGGGCGGCTGGCAGGACGACGCAGCGAAGCGCCGCGGCATCAAGACGCGCGGCGATTCGAGCGGCGGCGTCGACCGCGGCTGGCGCGGCGGCCCGAAGGGTCGCGGCCGTCACCAGGACAGCGCATCGACGTTCCAGGCACCGACCGAACCGATCGTGCGTGAAGTGCACGTGCCGGAAACCATCTCGGTTGCCGATCTCGCGCACAAGATGTCGATCAAGGCCTCCGAAGTCATCAAGGTGATGATGAAGATGGGCCAGATGGTCACGATCAACCAGGTGCTGGACCAGGAAACGGCGATGATCGTCGTCGAGGAACTGGGCCACCGCGCGGTTGCCGCGAAGCTGGACGATCCGGAAGCACTGCTGGTCGAAGGCGAGACCGGTACCGATGCGGAACAGCTGCCGCGCCCGCCGGTCGTCACCGTGATGGGTCACGTCGACCACGGCAAGACCTCGCTGCTCGACCACATCCGCCGCGCGAAGGTTGCAGCGGGCGAAGCGGGCGGCATTACGCAGCACATCGGCGCATACCACGTCGAAACGCCGCGCGGCGTCATCACGTTCCTCGATACGCCGGGTCACGAAGCGTTCACGGCAATGCGTGCACGCGGCGCGAAGGCGACCGACATCGTGGTGCTGGTGGTGGCTGCCGACGACGGCGTGATGCCGCAGACGAAGGAAGCCATCGCGCACGCGAAGGCGGGTGGCGTGCCGATCGTCGTGGCGATCAACAAGATCGACAAGCCGGAAGCGAACCCGGACCGCGTCAAGCAGGAGCTGGTCGCGGAAGGCGTCGTGCCGGAAGAATACGGTGGCGATTCGCCGTTCGTGCCGGTGTCGGCCAAGACGGGCGCCGGTATCGACGACCTGCTCGAGAACGTGCTGCTGCAGGCCGAAGTGCTGGAACTGAAGGCACCGGTCGAGGCGCCGGCGAAGGGCATCGTGATCGAAGCGAAGCTGGACAAGGGCAAGGGCCCGGTCGCGACGATCCTGGTGCAGTCGGGTACGCTGAATCGCGGCGACATCGTGCTCGCAGGCACGGCTTACGGCCGCGTGCGTGCGATGCTCGACGAGAACGGCAAGCCGACGAAGGAAGCCGGCCCGTCGATCCCGGTCGAAATCCAGGGTCTGTCGGAAGTGCCGGGTGCAGGCGAGGAAGTGATCGTGCTGCCGGACGAGCGCAAGGCGCGCGAAATCGCGCTGTTCCGTCAGGGCAAGTTCCGCGACGTCAAGCTGGCGAAGCAGCAGGCCGCGAAGCTGGAAAGCATGCTCGAGCAGATGGGCGAAGGCGAAGTGCAGAACCTGCCGCTCATCATCAAGGCAGACGTGCAGGGCTCGCAGGAAGCGCTCGTGCAGTCGCTGCTCAAGCTGTCGACCGACGAAGTGCGCGTGCAGATCGTGCACAGCGCGGTGGGCGGCATCAGCGAGAACGACGTCAACCTGGCAACGGCATCGAAGGCGGTCATCATCGGCTTCAACACGCGTGCGGATGCACAGGCGCGGAAGCTGGCCGAAGCGAACGGTATCGACATCCGCTACTACAACATCATCTACGACGCAGTGGATGAGGTGAAGGCCGCGATGTCGGGCATGCTGGCGCCGGAGAAGCGCGAAGTCGTGACCGGCATGGTCGAGGTGCGCCAGGTGTTCAAGGTGCCGAAGGTCGGTACGGTTGCCGGCTGTATGGTCACCGACGGTATCGTCAAGCGCTCGTCGTCGGTTCGCGTGCTGCGCAACAACGTCGTGATCTTCACGGGCGAACTCGAATCGCTGAAGCGCTTCAAGGACGACGTGAAGGAAGTCAAGCAAGGCTTCGAGTGCGGTATGTCGGTGAAGAACTTCAACGACATCATCGAAGGCGACCAGTTCGAAGTCTTCGAAGTGACCGAAGTCGCACGGACGCTGTAATCGTCGCGTATCGGCTCATGGGGCGGGGCAGGCTTGGGCCTGTCCCGCCCATTTTCATGGTGGCGTGCCAACGGCGCGCCGCTTTATCCTGATAAACGGATCACGGATCGATCATGTCCAGGAAACGTACTTCCCCCAATCGCAACGTTCAGATCGCCGACCAGATTCAGCGCGATCTGTCCGAACTCATCATGCGCGAGGTCAAAGACCCGCGCATCGGTATCGTGACCATCCAGAGCGTCGAGCTTACGCCGGACTACGCGCATGCCAAGGTCTATTTCACGGCGCTGACCGGCGATCCGGACAAGACGCAGGAAGCGCTGAACCACGCGTCGGGCCACCTGCACAACCTGCTGTTCAAGCGCCTGCACATCCATACGGTGCCGACGCTGCACTTCCATTACGACCAGACGATCGAGAAGGCGGTGGAAATGTCGCGCCTGATCAAGGAAGCCAACTCGACGCGCGCGAAGGACGACGACGAAGCCGACGCGCCCGCGAAGGACGATTGAGCGCGCACGCCCCATGACGACTGCAGCTCCCCAGCGTCCACGCGTGCCGCGGCGCGCGCTGGATGGCGTCCTTCTGCTCGACAAGCCGGTCGGCCTGTCGAGCAACGACGCCCTGATTCGCGCGAAGCGCCTGCTTCTCGCGAAGAAAGCCGGCCATACCGGCACGCTCGATCCGCTGGCCTCGGGCCTGTTGCCGCTGTGCTTCGGCGAAGCGACGAAGTTCTCGCAGGACTTGCTGGAAGCGGACAAGACCTACGAAGCGACGATGCGTCTCGGCGTGCGCACGACCACCGGCGACACGGAAGGCGACGTGCTCGACACGCGCGCCGTCGAATGCGACCGTGCGGCGGTCGAAGCGGCGCTCGCGCGCTTTACCGGCGAGATCGTGCAGGTGCCCCCGATGTATTCGGCGCTCAAGCGCGATGGCAAGCCGCTGTACGAATACGCGCGTGCGGGCCAGACCGTCGAGCGGGAAGGCCGCAACGTGACGATCCATGCGCTCGATCTGCTGGCCTGTGAATTGCCGGACGTGACGTTCCGCGTGACCTGCAGCAAGGGCACGTATGTGCGCACGCTGGCCGAAGACATCGGCGAAGCGCTCGGCTGCGGTGCGCATCTGACGATGCTGCGTCGCACGGGTGTCGGCGCGCTGACGCTCGAACATGCGGTGACGCTCGACGCGCTGTCCGACGCTGCCGAAGCGGCGCGCGACGCCTGGCTTCAGCCGGTCGACGCGTTGCTGTCGACGTTTCCGCTGGTGCGCCTCGACGAAACGAGTGCGAAGCGATTCCTGCACGGCCAGCGCTTGCCGCTGTCGGCGCTCGATTCGATCGATGCGGCCGAGGGCGAGCGTGTGCGCGTGTACGACGCGCAGCGACTGCTCGGCGTGGCGCGCAAGGCCAACGGCGTGCTCGCGCCCGAACGCCTCGTCGTGACGGCTGCGTAACGCGCGACGCGCAAGCGCCGTCGTCGGAACGAAAAAAACCCGGTCGAAATCGACCGGGTTTTTTGTTGGGCGCGCTCGTTCGAGCGCGGTGCTCAGTGTGCAGCCGACGCCGCCGCACCCGCATCGCCGCCGCCCGCGCGCTCCGGCTTCGTGATCCAGATCAGTCCGATCAGCAGCACGAAGATCGCCGCCGAGATGTAGAACAGGTCGTTCACGCCGAGTTGCGCGGCCTGCTGCGTGGCCATGTTGTTGATGAGGCCGTGCGCCTGGTCCTGCGTCAGCCCGAGGCTGCGCATCTGTGTGACGGCCTGGTTGAACGTCGGGTTGTACGGGTTCGCCTGCTCGGCCAACTGCGCGTGATGGAAGTTGTTGCGGTGGTCCCACGCGGTCTGGAAGATCGATGTGCCGATGCCGCCGCACATGATCCGCACGAAGTTCGACAGGCCGGACGCCGCGGGAATGCGGTTGCCGGGCAGGCCGGACAGCGTGATCGACACGAGCGGGATGAAGAAGCCCGCCATCGCGATACCCTGCACGAGCGTCGGCAGCGTCAGCGACCATTCGTCGACGCCCGTCGTGTATCGCGAACGCATCCAGAAGCACAGCGCAAACGTCAGGAACGACGCCGTCGAGATGAAGCGCGGATCGGTACGCGGCAGATACTTCCCGGTGAGTGGCGACAACAGGATCGCGAACAACCCGACCGGCGCCATCACGAGGCCGGCGTCGGTCGCGGTGTAGCCGATTTGCGTCTGCAGCCACAGCGGCAACAGCACGAGATTGCCGAAGTACAGGCCGTACCCGATCGACAGTGCGACTGTGCCGCCGGTGAAGTTCCGCATGCGGAACAGCGACAGGTCGACGACCGGGTGCTCGGCGGTCAGCTCCCAGATCACGAAGAACGCGAACGCAATGACAGCGGTCAGCGCGAGCACGATAATGGTCGTCGACGCGAACCAGTCGAGATCCTTGCCCTTGTCGAGCATGATCTGCAGCGAGCCGACCCAGATGACCAGCAGCGCGAGGCCCACGCCGTCGATCGGCGCGCGGCGCACGGCCGACTCCCGATTGCGATAGATCGCCCACGTCGCGGCGGCGGCGGCGATGCCGACCGGGATGTTGACGTAGAAGATCCACGGCCACGAATAGTTGTCCGAGATCCAGCCGCCGAGAATCGGGCCTGCGACGGGCGCGATCAGCGTCGTCATCGCCCATAGTGCGAGCGCCATCGGTGCCTTCGCGCGCGGATAGCTCGACAGCAGGAGCGCTTGCGACAGCGGAATCATCGGGCCTGCGACCGCGCCTTGCAGCACGCGCGAGCCGAGCAGGAACGGCAGGTTCGGCGACAGCCCGCACATCCACGACGAGATGACGAACAGGATGATCGACGCGAGGAACAGGCGGACCTGACCGAAGCGGTCGGTCAGCCAGCCCGTCAGCGGCACGGAGATCGCGTTCGCGACGGCGAACGACGTGATGACCCACGTACCCTGGTCGGACGACACGCCGAGGTCGCCCGAGATGGTCGGGATCGCGACGTTCGCGATGGACGTGTCGAGCACGTTCATGAACACCGCGAGCGATACCGCGATCGTCCCGAGCACGAGTTGCCCGCCCTGCAGCGGCGGGTGGGAGACAGGAGCCTGTGCCATGTCGATAGTTTTCCGGAGTCGGAACCGTTACATCATCTTGGCGGCGGCGTTCGACTTCGCCGCGGCCGGTGCGGGCGCGTTGCCGCCGGCGTTCTCGGCGATGATGCGCGCGATCTCGGCGTCGGCTTCGTCGCCGTACTTCGCGAACACGTTCGTTTCGTAGACCGTGTTCTGCGCGTTGGCGAGCTGGTCGCCGCGCTCGTCCTTGATGTCGACGTCGACCTGCATCGACAGGCCGATGCGCAGCGGATGCTTCTCGAGTTCCTTCGGATCGATCTCGATACGCACCGGCAGGCGCTGCACGACCTTGATCCAGTTGCCCGTCGCGTTCTGCGCCGGCAGCAGCGAGAACGCCGAACCCGTGCCGGCCGAGAAGCCGACGACCTTGCCGTGGTAGACGGCCGACGAGCCGTAGATGTCGGCGGTCAATTCGACCGGCTGGCCGATGCGCATGTGCTTGAGCTGGACTTCCTTGAAGTTCGCGTCGACCCACACCGCGTTCAGCGGCACGACCGACATCAGCGGGTTGCCCGGCGACACGCGCTGGCCGACCTGAACCGAGCGCTTCGCGACATAGCCGGTGACCGGTGCGGGCAACACGTTGCGCGCGTTCGCGAGGTACGCGTCGCGAACCTTCGCTGCCGCGGCCATCACGTTCGGGTGCGACGCGATCGTCGTGTTCGCGGTCAGTGCGCGGTTCGATGCGAGCTGCTGTTGCGCGGCGTCGACCGACGCCTGCGCGGCGCGCACCGCGTCGCGTGCATGGGAGATTTCTTCCTGCGACACGGCGCCCGTCTGTGCGACGGCCATCCGGCGGCGCAGGTCGTCCTGCGCCTTCGACAGGTCGGACTGGCGCAGCGCGACTTGCGCGCGGTACTGGTCGTCGTTGACGAACAGGCCGCGCACCTGGCGCACCGTCTGCGCTAGGTTGGCCTCGGCCTGCTGCAGCGCGACCTGCGAGTCGGCCGGGTCGAGCACGACCAGCGGATCGCCGGCCTTGACCGTCTGCGTATCGTCGGCCTTCACGGCGATCACGGTACCCGTGACCTGCGGCGTGATCTGCACGACGTTGCCGTTCACGTATGCGTCGTCCGTCTCTTCATGGAAGCGCGCGACGAGGAAGTAGTACAGACCGTACGCGATGGCCGCGATCACGATGACCGCGATCAGCAGCGTCATCATCCGTTTGCGCTTCCCGTTGTTCTGCGGCTGTGCGCTGGCGGCGTTTTGTTGAGGGTCGCTCATGGCGATTTTCTCCGTCCGTTATTTCGAGTGTCTGCGTAGTGGTGGCGCCGGATCAGTTGGCGGCCTGTCTTGTCTGCTTGTCGGCGTCGGGCGCGGCGAGCCGCGTGCCGGTCGCGTCGAACCCGCCGCCGAGCGCCTTGATCAACGCGAGCTGCATGTCGCGCCGGCGCATCTTCAGGTTGGTCACCGTCTGTTCCGATGCGAGGCGGTTGGTGTCCGCGGTCAGCACCTGGAGCTGCGGCGACAGGCCCGCCTTGTAGCGGATCACGGCGAGGTCGTACGCCCGCGTCGACGCATCGAGCGCACGCTGCGCGTCATCCATCTGGCGATCGACCGCACGGATCGACGCGACCTGCGTCGCGACGTCGTTCAGCGCGCTGATCAGCGTCTGGTTGTAGTTCGCGACCGACAGGTCGAAGTCCGCGTAGCGGCCCTTGAGCTGCGCGCGCAACGCACCGGCATCGAAGATCGGCAGGTGGATGGCCGGCCCGAACTGCGCCTGGCGGCTCGCGAAATTCAGGAATTTGCCCCAGCCGAACGCATCGAAGCCGAAGCCGGCCGCGAGGTTCACGTCGGGGAAGAATTCGGCCTTCGCTTCCTTCACGTCGTGCATCGCGGCCTCGACCTGCCAGCGCGCGGCGACGATGTCGGGACGGCGCGACACGAGGTCGGCCGGCAGGTTGCCGGGCAGTGCGACTTCGCCGGTCGGGTTCATCACCGGCGCGGCGATCTGCAGCCCGCGATCCGGCCCCTTGCCGAGCAGTGCGGCGAGCTGGTAGCGCACGGTCGTGATCTGGCCGTCGAGGTCGGACAGCGATGCCTGGGTCGTCGCGATGTTGCCGCGCGCAGTCTGGCGTTCCACGTTGGTGTCGAGACCGGCCGACACGCGGCCGTCGGTGATCCTGCCGACCGTCTGGCGGTTGGCGATCTCGCGCTGCGCGATGTCGCGCAGCGCATACAGCTGGGCGAGCGAGTTGTAGGTGCGGGCCACCGACGACGCGAGCGTGATGCGCGCCTGTTGCATGTCGGCCTCGGCGGCCTTTTCCTGCGACACGGCGGTGTGCAGGCGCTCGCGGTTCTTGCCCCACAGGTCGAGATCCCACGACGCGCTCGCGAGCGCGTTGTTCTCGCTGTACCACTGGCCGCCGTACGGGGGCGGGAACAGCGCGTTCGACGAATACAGCTCGCGTGTCCACGAGTAGCTGGCTTCGGCTTTCGGCATCAGGTTCGAGCGCGACGACTCGATGTACGACGACGCCTTCGCGATGCGCGCCTGTGCCTGCGCGATCGACGGGTTGCCCTGGAGCGCCTCGTCGATCAGCTTCGGCAACTGCGGATCGCCGAACTGGTTGGCCCAGTCAAGCGCCGGCCACTGGCCGCCCTGGGCCGGCAGGCTCTGGGCGGTTTCGAATTGCGATGCGGGTGCGATCTGCTTGTCGCTCTTGATGCCGATGTAGTTTGCGCAGCCCGCCAGCGCCAGCGCGGCAACCGCGGCGGCGACGGCGGCGCGGCACGACCCGGCGCACACGGACAACGGGGAGGATTTCATCGCGCTGTTCCCTGACTCGGAATGAATGATGGACACTGCAAGGATTTCCTTACATTAATCTGTCAAAAGTAATTGTTATGGCAACTATTACGTGATGCTGCCGCCCGCGGTTTCGCAGTAGTTGCTGAGAATGCGGCGCAGCATGCTCTTCAGGAACCCGACTTCTTCCGGCGTAAATCCGTCCAGCAGCTCGTCGAGCACGCTGCGGAACACCGGCGGCAAACGCTCGGCAAGCGCGCGGCCTTCATCGGTCAGCTCAAGGCGTACGACCCGCCGATCCTCGATGCTGCGCACGCGGGACAGCAGGCCGCGTTTCTCGACGCGATCGAGCAGGCGCGTGACCGCGCTCGCGTCGATCCCGTATTCCCGAGCGAGTTCGGCGGCCGTCGAGCACTTTCCGACGGCGATCATGAACAGCATGCTCGCCTGCGTGCCCGTAATGCCGAGCTCTTCCTGCGTGCGCTGCGTGACGAGGTTGGTCATCACCGACTTCACACGCGACATCAGATAACCGACGCTGTCGTTCATCTGATACGAGGACAGCGGTGAAACGGGCGGTTGGGAAGGAGAATCCGACATAAAACCCTGAAGCTGCAATAGTTGACTAGGCAGCAGTATAGGCGCTATTTGCTTGCCGCGGCAAATATTAATCGAACGGGCGGGCGGGCGCTGCGCGGCCCGAAATTCCCTTGCGGGCGTCAGGGTCTTCGTTCGTGGGCGGTGTGTCGGCAGGCGAAATCGCCCTCTGCGAGGCGAGGGCGGGGCGCATCATCTTTCGCGTTGCAACACACGGTCCGGCTCTCGACATTCTCACGTGCTATAATTTGAGGCTTTCCAAGCTGCAACGCGCGCGCACGTGTCCCGGTGACTGACGAGCGTGCGCGTTTGCGCGTTCAACGATTTCCAGGTTTCTATGACCCGCGCCCTTCGCAATATCGCCATCATCGCTCACGTCGACCACGGCAAGACCACGCTCGTCGACCAACTGCTCCGCCAGTCCGGCACCTTCCGCGAGAACCAGCAGATTGCCGAGCGAGTGATGGACTCGAACGACATCGAAAAAGAGCGCGGGATCACGATTCTCGCGAAGAACTGCGCGGTCGAATACGAAGGCACGCACATCAACATCGTCGACACGCCGGGGCACGCGGACTTCGGTGGCGAGGTGGAGCGTGTGCTGTCGATGGTCGACTCGGTGCTGCTGCTCGTCGACGCGGTCGAGGGCCCGATGCCGCAAACGCGCTTCGTCACGAAGAAGGCGCTGGCGCTCGGCCTGAAGCCGATCGTGGTCGTCAACAAGATCGACCGTCCGGGCGCGCGGATCGACTGGGTCATAAACCAGACCTTCGACCTGTTCGACAAGCTCGGCGCGACCGAAGAGCAGCTCGACTTCCCGATCGTCTACGCATCGGGCCTGAACGGCTATGCGTCGCTCGATCCGGCGACCCGCGAAGGCGACATGCGCCCGCTGTTCGAGGCGATCCTCGCGCACGTGCCGGTTCGCCCGGCCGATCCGGAAGCGCCGCTGCAGCTCCAGATCACGTCGCTCGACTACTCGACGTACGTCGGCCGGATCGGCGTCGGCCGCATCACGCGCGGCCGCATCAAGCCGGGCCAGCCGGTCGTGATGCGCTTCGGTCCGGAAGGCGACGTGCTGAACCGCAAGATCAACCAGGTGCTGTCGTTCAAGGGCCTCGAGCGCGTGCAGGTCGAGTCGGCTGAAGCCGGCGACATCGTGCTGATCAACGGTATTGAAGACGTCGGCATCGGCGCGACGATCTGCGCGGTCGACACGCCGGAAGCGCTGCCGATGATCACGGTCGACGAACCGACGCTGACGATGAACTTCCTCGTCAACTCGTCGCCGCTGGCAGGCCGCGAAGGCAAGTTCGTGACGAGCCGCCAGATCCGCGACCGCCTGATGAAGGAACTGAACCACAACGTCGCGCTGCGCGTGAAGGACACGGGCGACGAAACGGTGTTCGAAGTGTCGGGCCGCGGCGAACTGCACCTGACGATTCTCGTCGAGAACATGCGCCGTGAAGGGTATGAGCTGGCCGTGTCGCGTCCGCGCGTCGTGATGCAGGAAATCGACGGTGTGCGCCACGAGCCGTACGAGCTGCTGACGGTCGACGTCGAAGACGAACACCAGGGCGGCGTGATGGAAGAGCTCGGTCGCCGCAAGGGCGAAATGCTCGACATGGCATCGGACGGCCGTGGCCGCACGCGCCTGGAATACAAGATCTCGGCACGTGGCCTGATCGGCTTCCAGAGCGAATTCCTGACGCTCACGCGCGGCACGGGCCTGATGAGCCACATCTTCGACTCGTACGCACCGGTCAAGGACGGCTCGGTCTTCGAGCGCCGCAACGGCGTGCTGATCTCGCAGGATGACGGCGCCGCGGTCGCCTACGCACTGTGGAAGCTGCAGGATCGCGGCCGCATGTTCGTGAAGCCGGGCGACGCGCTGTATGAGGGCATGATCATCGGCATCCACAGCCGCGACAACGACCTCGTCGTGAACCCGATCAAGGGCAAGCAGCTGACCAACGTGCGCGCGTCGGGCACCGACGAAGCCGTGCGCCTCGTGCCACCGGTCCAGATGTCGCTCGAATACGCGGTCGAATTCATCGACGACGACGAACTCGTGGAAGTGACGCCGCAGTCGATCCGCCTGCGCAAGCGCTTCCTGAAGGAGCACGAGCGTCGCCGCGCGAGCCGCGAAGGCGCGGTCGACTAAGTTCGATCGTTCCCTTGCGTGATGAAAAAGGCTGTCTTCGGGCGGCCTTTTTTGCATCTGCGCGATGCGCAATCGGGCGGGCTGCAAAACACTGTTCCCGCGGGTCGTGGCAATCCGGCAAAACCCCGTCGCGCGGTGCTTTCGGGCACATTTCGTCGTGAACTTCGGTAACGGTTCTGTGATATGCTGCGCGCACGCAAGTTTTAGGTCCTTCCAAGCAAGACTTGATTCGCAATCCGCTAAACGGTCAGGCCGTGTCGCGGAAGGTTGAGTAACCCGCTATTTCTCGAGAAGCTCGAAGAAAGGTGAGCGTAAAATGTCAGATGTAATGAAGCAGTTTCAGCTGAACTCCTATCTGTTCGGCGGCAATGCTTCGTACGTTGAAGAACTGTACGATGCATACCTCAACAATCCGGCATCGGTGCCGGAGAACTGGCGAGAGTATTTCGACGCGCTGCAGAACGTGCCTGCAACCGACGGCTCGAATGCCAATGACGTCGCTCATTTTCCGATCGTCGAATCGTTCGCCGAGCGCGCGAAGGCCAATGCCTTCATCCCGCGCGAAAGCACCAGCAATCTGGCGACCGCGCGCAAGCAGGTCCACGTCCAGTCCCTCATCAGCGCATATCGCTTCCTCGGCTCGCAATGGGCCAATCTGGATCCGCTGAAGCGTCGCGAACGTCCCGCCATTCCCGAACTCGAACCCGCGTTCTACGACTTCTCCGAAGGCGACCTCGACCAGACGTACAGCGCAAGCAACCTGTATTTCGGCTTCGACCAGGCTTCGCTGCGCGACATCGTCAAGGGCCTGCGTGACACGTATTGCGGCACGATCGGCGCCGAATACATGTACATCAGCGATCCGGAGCAGAAGCGCTGGTGGCAGGAGCGCCTGGAATCGACCCGCGCGACGCCGTCCTTCTCGATCGACAAGAAGAAGCACATCCTGAATCGCCTGACGGCAGCGGAAGGCCTCGAGCGCTATCTGCACACCAAGTACGTCGGCCAGAAGCGCTTCTCGCTCGAAGGCGGCGAAAGCTTCATCGCGGCGATGGACGAAGTCGTCCAGCACGCGGGCAAGCGCGGCGTGCAGGAAATCATCATCGGCATGGCCCACCGCGGCCGTCTGAACGTGCTGGTCAACACGCTGGGCAAGATGCCGGCCGACCTGTTCGCCGAATTCGAAGGCAAGCACGTCGACGACCTGCCGGCCGGTGACGTGAAGTACCACAAGGGCTTCTCGTCGGACGTGTCGACCGAAGGCGGTCCGGTCCACCTGTCGCTCGCGTTCAACCCGTCGCACCTCGAAATCGTGAACCCGGTGGTCGAAGGTTCCGCGAAGGCGCGGATGGACCGTCGCGGCGACGAAGACGGCCTGCAAGTGCTGCCGGTGCAGATCCACGGCGACGCGGCCTTCGCCGGCCAGGGCGTCGTGATGGAAACGCTGAACCTCGCGCAGACGCGCGGTTACGGCACGCACGGCACGCTGCACATCGTCATCAACAACCAGATCGGCTTCACGACGTCGGACCCGCGTGATGCGCGCTCGACGCTGTACTGTACCGACGTGGTCAAGATGATCGAAGCGCCGGTGCTGCACGTGAACGGTGACGATCCGGAAGCCGTCGTGCTCGCGATCCAGATCGCGATCGACTACCGGATGCAGTTCCACAAGGATGTCGTGATCGACATCGTCTGCTTCCGCAAGCTGGGTCACAACGAGCAGGACACGCCGGCGGTCACGCAGCCGCTGATGTACAAGAAGATCGCGCAGCACCCGGGCACCCGTGCGCTGTATGCCGAGAAGCTCGTGCAGCAGGGCGTGATCACCGCGGAAGACGCCGACAACTACGTGAAGGCGTACCGCAAGGCGATGGACGACGGCCACCACACCGTCGATCCGGTCCTGTCGAACTACAAGAGCAAGTACGCGGTCGACTGGGTTCCGTTCCTGAACCGCAAGTGGACGGACGCAGCCGACACGGCCGTGCCGCTCGCCGAACTGAAGCGCCTGGGCGAACGCATCACGACGGTCCCGGAAAACTTCAAGGTTCACCCGCTCGTCGAGCGCGTGATCAACGACCGCCGCAACATGGCGCGCGGCGACCAGCCGCTTGACTGGGGCATGGGCGAACACCTCGCGTTCGCGTCGCTCGTCGCATCGGGCTACTCGGTGCGCCTGACGGGCCAGGACTCGGGCCGCGGCACGTTCACGCACCGTCACGCGGTGCTGCACGACCAGAACCGCGAGCGCTGGAACGACGGCACGTACGTGCCGCTGCAGAACATCGCCGACGGTCAGGCGAAGTTCACGGTGATCGACTCGGTGCTGTCCGAAGAAGCTGTGCTGGGCTTCGAATACGGTTACTCGACCGCCGAGCCGAACACGCTCGTGCTGTGGGAAGCGCAGTTCGGCGACTTCGTCAACGGCGCGCAGGTCGTGATCGACCAGTTCATCTCGTCGGGCGAAGTGAAGTGGGGCCGCGTGTCGGGTCTCACGATGCTGCTGCCGCACGGCTACGAAGGCCAGGGTCCGGAACACTCGTCGACGCGTATCGAGCGTTTCCTGCAACTGTGTGCCGATCACAACATGCAGGTCGTCCAGCCGACGACGCCGGCGCAGATTTTCCACCTGCTGCGTCGCCAGATGATCCGCCTGTTCCGCAAGCCGCTGATCGTCGCCACGCCGAAGTCGCTGCTGCGCCACAAGGAAGCGGTGTCGGACCTGTCGGAACTCGCGAAGGGTTCGTTCCAGCCGGTGCTGGGCGAAACCGACGGCGGCATCGACGCGAAGAAGGTCAAGCGCGTGCTGGCTTGCTCGGGCCGCGTGTACTACGACCTCGTCGCGCATCGCCGCGAAGCGAAGGCGAACGACGTCGCGATCATCCGTATCGAGCAGCTGTATCCGTTCGCGCACAAGCAGTTCGAAGCCGAAATGAAGAAGTACGAGAACGCGACTGAAGTGGTCTGGGTGCAGGACGAGCCGCAGAACCAGGGTCCCTGGTTCTACGTCGAGCACCACCTGAAGGAAGGCATGAAGGAAGGGCAGAAGCTGGCATACAGCGGCCGTCCGGCTTCGGCCTCGCCGGCGGTTGGCTACTACGCGAAGCACTACGAGCAGCAGAAGGCCCTCATCGAAGGTGCATTCGGCCGCCTGAAGAGCGCATCGATCGCGAAATAACCGACGTCAAGCGAAACGGGAAGGCGCACTGCGCTTTCCCGTCTCTTTTGGCCTGCCGGGCGCGTCGCGCGCCGCACCGGCCGAAGGAATCGCACGAACCTCGTCATACCCCAGATTAAGCATCCAGGAAAATCACATGGCTATCGTAGAAGTCAAAGTCCCCCAGCTTTCGGAGTCGGTTTCGGAAGCCACCATGCTGCAGTGGAAGAAGAAGCCGGGCGAAGCAGTCGCGCAGGACGAAATCCTGATCGAACTCGAGACCGACAAGGTCGTGCTCGAAGTGCCGGCACCGGCCGCGGGCGTGCTCGCGCAAGTGCTGCAGAACGACGGTGACACCGTGGTCGCCGACCAGATCATCGCGACGATCGACACCGAAGCGAAGGCAGGTGCTGCCGAAGCAGCGGCAGGCGCCGCCGAAGTGAAGCCGGCGGCAGCCCCTGCTGCAGCCGCACCGGCAGCACAGCCGGCCGTCGCGACCGCGTCGAGTTCGGCCGCCGCATCGCCGGCCGCAGCGAAGCTGCTGGCCGAGAAGGGCCTGTCGGCAGGCGACGTCGCAGGTTCGGGCCGTGACGGCCGTGTCACGAAGGGCGACGCGCTGGCCGCAGGCAGCGCACCGAAGGCTGCTCCGGCCGCCGCACCGGCGAAGGCCGCTGCTGCGAAGCCGGCGCTGCCGGAAGTGAAGGTGCCGGCATCGGCAGCGACGTGGCTGAACGATCGTCCGGAACAGCGCGTGCCGATGTCGCGCCTGCGTGCGCGTATCGCCGAGCGTCTGCTCGAGTCGCAGCAGACCAACGCGATCCTGACGACGTTCAACGAAGTGAACATGGCTCCGGTCATGGAACTGCGCAACAAGTACAAGGACAAGTTCGAGAAGGAACATGGCGTGAAGCTCGGCTTCATGTCGTTCTTCGTGAAGGCGGCCGTGCACGCGCTGAAGAAGTTCCCGCTGGTGAACGCGTCGATCGACGGTAACGACATCGTCTACCACGGCTACTTCGACATCGGTATCGCGGTCGGTTCGCCGCGCGGCCTGGTCGTGCCGATCCTGCGCAACGCCGATCAGCTGAGCCTCGCCGAGATCGAGAAGAAGATCGCCGAATTCGGCCAGAAGGCGAAGGACGGCAAGCTGTCGATCGAGGAAATGACGGGCGGTACGTTCTCGATCTCGAACGGCGGCGTGTTCGGGTCGATGCTGTCGACCCCGATCATCAACCCGCCGCAATCGGCCATCCTCGGCGTGCACGCGACGAAGGAACGCCCGGTTGTCGAAAACGGCCAGATCGTGATCCGTCCGATCAACTACCTGGCCCTGTCGTACGACCACCGCATCATCGACGGCCGCGAAGCAGTCCTGTCGCTCGTCGCGATGAAGGATGCGCTGGAAGATCCGGCACGCCTGCTGCTCGACCTGTAAGCCGAGTCTCACTGCATTGACCCGCCCCGCACGCTCGCGCACTTGCGCGAGCGTGCGGGCGTACAAGTAGAAAGGATTGTCATGTCCAAGGAATTTGACGTCGTCGTGATCGGCGCCGGCCCCGGCGGCTACATCGCCGCGATTCGCGCCGCGCAGCTCGGCAAGACCGTTGCCTGTATCGAGAAATGGAAGAACCCGGCCGGCGCGCTGAAGCTCGGCGGTACCTGCCTGAACGTCGGCTGCATCCCGTCGAAGGCACTGCTCGCCTCGTCGGAAGAGTTCGAGAACACGTCGCATCACTTGGCCGACCACGGCATCACGGTCGACGGCGTGAAGATCGACGTCGCGAAGATGCTCGGCCGCAAGGATGCGATCGTCGAGAAGATGACGAGCGGGATCGAGTTCCTGTTCAAGAAGAACAAGATCACCTGGCTGAAGGGCCATGGCAAGTTCACCGGCAAGACCGATGCCGGCGTGCAGATCGAAGTGAGCGGCGAGGGTGAAACCGAAGTCGTCACCGCGAAGAACGTGATCATCGCGACGGGCTCGAAGGCGCGTCACCTGCCGGGTATCCCGGTCGACAACAAGATCGTGTCGGACAACGAAGGTGCGCTGACGTTCGACTCGGTGCCGAAGAAGCTCGCCGTGATCGGCGCAGGCGTGATCGGCCTCGAGCTCGGCTCGGTGTGGCGTCGCCTGGGTGCCGAAGTGACGGTGCTCGAAGCGCTGCCGGCATTCCTCGGTGCAGCCGACGAAGCGCTCGCGAAGGAAGCGGCCAAGCTGTTCAAGAAGCAGGGCCTCGACATCCATCTCGGCGTGAAGATCGGCGAAGTGAAGACGACCGCCGACGGCGTGTCGATCGCTTACACGGACAAGGACGGCAACGCGCAGACGCTCGACGCCGACCGCCTGATCGTGTCGGTCGGCCGTGTGCCGAACACCGACAACCTCGGCCTCGAGGCAATCGGCCTGAAGGCGAACGAGCGTGGCTTCATCGACGTGGACGACCACTGCCGTACCGCGGTGCCGAACGTCTACGCGATCGGCGACGTGGTGCGCGGCCCGATGCTCGCGCACAAGGCGGAAGACGAAGGCGTGCTGGTCGCGGAAGTGATCGACGGCCAGAAGCCGCACATCGACTACAACTGCATTCCGTGGGTGATCTACACGTACCCGGAAATCGCATGGGTCGGCAAGACGGAACAGCAGCTGAAGGCCGAAGGCCGCGAGATCAAGTCGGGCAAGTTCCCGTTCTCGATCAACGGCCGCGCGCTCGGCATGAACGCGCCGGACGGTTTCGTGAAGATGATCGCGGACGCGAAGACCGACGAACTGCTCGGCGTGCACGTGATCGCCGCGAACGCGTCGGACCTGATTGCGGAAGCCGTGGTGGCGATGGAGTTCAAGGCGGCGTCGGAAGACATCGCCCGCATCTGCCATCCGCACCCGTCGATGTCGGAAGTGATGCGCGAAGCGGCGCTCGCCGTCGACAAGCGCTCGCTGAACAGCTGAGCGCGGTATAGCGCCGGCCGGCCATTGGCCGGTGCAGCCGTCTCATGACGAAGGCGGGCGGGGTTTCCCGCTCGCCTTCGTTCTTTCCGGTTTGCCCGATGAACGTCACCGAATACTACACGCGCGAACTGACCACGCGCGGCTATCAGTCCGATCCCGCCCAGCGCGCGGCCGTCGATCGCCTGCAGCGCTGTTTCGACGAGTGGGTCGAGTACAAGGCGCGTCGCTCGAACGCGTTCAAGAAGCTCATCAATCATCCGGACCTCCCGCGCGGCGTCTACATGTGGGGCGGCGTCGGCCGCGGCAAGAGCTTCCTGATGGACAGCTTCTATGCGGTGGTGCCCGTGCAGCGCAAGACGCGCCTGCATTTCCACGAATTCATGCGTGAAGTCCACCGCGAACTCGAGGAGCTGAAAGGGCAGGCCGATCCGCTCGACGAACTCGCGCGGCGCATCGCGAAGCGCTACCGGCTGATCTGTTTCGACGAATTCCACGTGTCGGACATCGCGGACGCGATGATCCTGTACCGGCTGCTCGATCGCCTCTTCAACAACGGCGTGCAGTTCGTGATGACATCCAACTACGATCCCGACGATCTGTATCCCGATGGCCTGCATCGCGACCGCATGCTGCCGGCGATCGCGCTGATCAAGCAAAAGCTCGACGTGTTGAACGTCGACGCGGGCGTCGACTATCGTCAGCGCACGCTGGCGCAGGTGCAGATGTACCACACGCCGCTCGGCGCGGACGCCGATCGCGAACTGCGTCATGCGTTCGCGAAGCTCGCCGCGGTGCCGGACGAAAGCCCGCTCCTGCATATCGAGAAGCGCGAGTTGAAGGCGCTGCGCAAGGCCGACGGGGTCGTCTGGTTCGACTTCGCGACGCTGTGCGGCGGCCCGCGTTCACAGAACGACTATCTCGAGCTTGCCAGCCGCTTCCATGCGATCGTGCTGTCGGAAGTGCCGCAGATGTCGCCGCGGATGGCGTCCGAGGCGCGACGCTTCACCTGGCTCATCGACGTGCTGTACGACCACAAGGTCAAGCTGCTGATGTCCGCGGCGGTGCCGGCGGAGCAGTTGTACGTCGAAGGGCCGATGGCGAACGAGTTCACGCGCACGGTGTCGCGGATCGTCGAGATGCAGTCGAAGGAATACCTCGAAACGCCGCGTCGCATCGTCGATACTTCGCTGACCTGATCGCGGTTGCCGGCGAGCGGCGGGCTTCAAAGGTCAATTCCGGTCAAATTCCCGCAATCTCCGGGTATTTTCGGACTTGTCTTATGTTCACGGTCGAGGTCAGCCGATATCGTTGTGTCATGGTTCCCAAGGCTGGAGATATCCATGACACCGTACCGCGATCTGACCGACCATGAGTGGCGCTGCGTCGCGCCGTTTTTTCCCGAAATGCAGCCGCGCACCGAGTTGCGCGGCCGACCACTGGCCAATACACGCGCCGTCCTAAACGGCGTGCTGTGGGTCATTTATAGCGGCGCGACCTGGTCCGCGATGCCGCGTCGTTACCCCTCGTACCAAACCTGCCACCGCCGTTTCAAGGTCTGGCACGAGACCGGCACGCTGCGGCAGGTGATGCATGCGTTATATGGCGACGCAGGCGCGAATCTGTGCGACCAGCTGGCCACGCGGATGCGCAAGCACGCGCAATCGAAGGCGGCAGCTGTGCGCAGTGCCGTGGCGCCGGTCTATCGCGCACCGCGCAGCTACACGGCGGATGCGCTGAAGCGCGCAGCGTGATGTCGATCGGTTTCATGCACGTCGGCGTCAAAACAAAATCGGCCTGACGACGTCGTCGCAGGCCGATTTTTTTATCGCGTCGAGCGTGTCGACGCGCGTTGCGTCATTGTGCGCGAACCCAGGTCTGCGACCGGCCGAGCAGCGATACGCCGATATAGCCGCGCACGACGAGCTTCTGGCCGCCGTCTTCGAGCGACATCTTGCACTTGTAGACCTTGCCGTTCTCCGGGTCGAGAATGTTGCCGCCGTCCCAGTGATCGCCGTCCTTCTTCATCGCCTTGATGATCGTCATGCCCTTGATGAGCTGATCTTTGCGCTCGTCCGTGCATGCGGTGCAGCGGCGATCGGGCGTGTCATTGGCGCCGAGGCCCTTGACGACTTTGCCCGACAGCGAGCCTTCGCCGTCGTCGGCGATCTGTACGAGCGCCTTCGGCTGATGCGTGTTGTCGTCGATCGTCTGCCACATGCCGACGGGGCTGTCGGCCTGGGCGAAGGTTGGGGCGGCGCAAGCGAGCAGGGCGCTTGCGACGGCCAGCGCGCGCAACGGGCGGGTCAGTTGAATCATCGTCTTCCTCCTTGTTTCATGTCGTGTTCGATGTGCCCGCACGACCGTCTGCATGGGGCGGTGGCATGTTGCGAGCTTTGCCAGAATACGTGAAACCGCACGCCGCGTTTGATAGAGGGGGTTCTAATCCAAACGGCCCGCGAGACGCAGGCTGTTTGGTGACCGATCAGTTGAGCTGATACGAGAACGCGGCATTCACGCGCGGGCTGCGCGATGCGCTTTCAACCGGTGCATCGCCGACCGGCTTCGCGATGTTCAGGTCGAGACTGTAGTAGCGGCTGTCGGTAAACCGCACGCCGATACCGACCGACGACAGGCGGCTCGGCGACGGCGTGCCGGTATGCAGATACACGCGCGCCATGTCGTACGCGATGTACGGCGTGATCGATTTCATGTACGTCCAGCCCGGCGTGAACCCACGGTTGACCTCCAGCGACATTCCCCAGCCCGAATCGCCCGACGTTTCGCCGGGCTGGTAGCCGAGGGCATAGCGTGTCGAACCGAACGAGATCTGCTCCGACGTCGGCAGCGAGTCGGGGCTGTACTGGCCGGTCAGCGAGACCGACGTGCCGATCTTGAACGGCCATTCGTTGGTCTGCGTGAAGGTCGCGCCGGTGCGCACGAACGTCAGCGAGATCGGGCTGTCCACCGACGTCGTGTTCGAGCCGATCGTGATGTCCTGCGATTTCGACGCGCCGAGAATGTTGAAGCCCTTCGCGACGTTCACGCTCAGCTTCTGTACCTGCTTGGCCGATACGCTCGTATAGTCGAGCTGCATCTGCAGCACGCGGACCTGCGAGCGTGTATCGATGCTGTTGCCGCTGATCTTGTTCTGGTAGCGGTCTTCGTTGTGCGACGCATAGCCCGACACGGTGCCGAGCAGGCTGCGCTGGTTGTTCAGCAGCAACGGATAGGATGCCGAAAGACCGAGCTTCTCGTTCTTGACGGTGCGCTCGACGGTCGACGGCAGGCCCGGGTTGTCGGTCGGCTTGCCGCGATACGTGCTGGCGTCGAGGCGCGTGACCAGGCCGCTGCTGCCGACCGGCACGGCACCGCTGAATGCGACGTAGGTCTGCTTGTCGCGTCCGGGTGGCACCAGCGCGGAAATGCTCAATTGCTCGCCGAACGACGTGAGGCCGTTCTCCGTTGCGGTGATGAGCCCCTGCACGCCCGGGTGATTGAAATCGATGCCGGTGCTGATGTTGAATGCCTTGCGGTCGACGGCCAGTTCGAGCGTCGTTGCGCCGTCGGTCGTCTGCGGCGGCGGCACATTGGCCTTCACCGACACGCCGGGCAGGAGACCGAACGTGTTCACGTAGCGTTCGAACGTCGCGCGGCGCAGCGGGCGATCGGCCGTGATGTGCGCGGCGATCGCGCGGATCTTCGATTCCATCGCGCCGGGCTTGCCGGTCACCTTGACGTCCGACACATAGCCTTCGACGACCGTGACGCGCACGACGCCGTTCTCGAACGTCTGCGCGGGAATGAACGCGAACGACAGCGCATAGCCGCGATCCTGGTACAGCTTGGTCACGCCGTTGGCGGTTTCGATCAGCTCGCCGATCGTGATGTCCTTGCCGACGAGGGGCGTGAAGCGACGTGAGATCTCGTCGAACGGTACCGACTTCACGCCTTCGACCTGGAACGTCGTCGGCGTCAGGTGCCGCGACAGCAGTTCCTGCAGTTGCGGTGCCTGCGGCGCGACCTGCACGGTGACGCTCGGGCCTTTCTGTGGTGCGTTGATCTGGGGGAGGGAATCGAGCGGGTTACCTGCCGCGCGCGTTTGTGCATGCGCCGTGCCTGCTGCCGCGATAGCGAGCAGCATCATCCATCTGTCGAGTCTGGATTTCATTGTTCTTCCTCGTAGGCCTTGCTTTTCATCTTCTTTCTAATGCGGGCGCGCGACACCAGGGTGTCGCGCGCCGCGTGCCGCATTGCCGGTTGTATTGGTACGGCCGCGCCTCCTGCTCCGGCTGCAAAGGCGCGATCGTCCTCCTTACTTGCCGACGCTACCCAGCGTGCCCAGCAGCCCCGTGACCGGTGCCAGCAGACCCGTCGAACTGCCCGACGATGCCGCACCCGTCACGCTGCCGACCAGCGACGTGACTGGTGCGAGCGGGCTCGACGAACCCCCGGTTCCCGCTGCACCGCCGACTGTTCCGGTGACAGTATTCAGCAAACCGGTGACTGGCGCGAGAGGGTTTGCCCCGCCTGCACCACCCGTTGCGCCGCCCAGCGTGCCCGTGACCGTCGACACGAGGCCCGTGACGGGCGCGAGCGGATTGCTGCCCGAGCTGCCCGTTGCGCCGCCGACCGCACCCGTGAGCGAACCGAGCGGCGTCGAGCCGAGGCCGGACAGCAGGCCGCCGAGCGGGTTCGTCGAGCCGGAACCCGACGACGTGCCGTTCTGGACCGTAGCCGTCGAGCCGCCGACGAGGCTGGTGAGCAGGCCGGGGATCGGTGCCGCGCCGTTCGGACCGTTCGGGTTCACGAGGCCGCCCGCGTTGGTCACGGTGTTGCCGACCGCGGTGACGAGCTGGCCGACGTCGCCGACGAGCGGCTGGTTAGACGTGCTTGCGACCTTCGTGCCCGCCGAGCTGATTGCACCGCCGACCTGACCGAGCAGGCCCGACACGGGCTGCCCGAGGCCGGTGGTCGTGCCGACCTGTTGCGTGACCTGGCCTGCGGTGATCACCAGCGGCGTGATCGCCGAGCTGAGCGGTTGCGTAACCTGCTGCACGGCACCCGACGACAGCGTCGAACCGATCGTCGTGCCGGCTGCCGACAGGCCGTTGGCAACCGTGTCGAGCACGGTTCCGACCGGCGTCGTGACAGGGGCGAGCGGCGCGAGCGGACCCGTGCCGAGCGCCTTGACCGTCGAACTCAGTCCGGACACGGTGTTGCTCGTCGCGCCCACGACGTTCCCGAGGCCGGCGACCGTCGTGCCGACGGGATCCTTGATCGAGCCGGTCTGTCCCAGCCCGTTGCTCAACGCATCGGCAGCCGCGTTGATGATCGTGCCGGTGCTCGAGACGGTGCTGCCGACACCCTTCGTCACGCCGTCGCCGAGGCCGGGCACGCTGATGTTGCCGACCGTGCTGCCGAGGTCGGTTGCCGTCTGGCCTATCGTGCTGACAGCGCCCTTGGTGCCGGTGGACGAGCCGCTGGTGCCGCTCGTACCACTGGTGCCGCTGCTGCTGCCGGCATTGCTGCTCGTCGGCGGCGTGCTGACGCTGTTGCCGCCGCAGGCGGCCAGCAGGCACGCTGCGGCGAAAGCGGTGAGGGGCGCGCGCCATTGGCGCAGGGCGGCCGTCGTGATGGAACGTTGCTGGGACATGATGGACTCCTCGCTGTCTTGTCGATGAATGGATGTTCGATTACTTGCCGTGCGTGCCGCCGAGCAGGCCGCCGAGCAGCGACGTGACAGGCGCGAGCGGGTTCGAGCCCGAGCCCGAATTCGTGACGGCGCCCGTGGTGCCGCTCAGTGCCGGGGCACCGACCGTGCTGGTGACCGCGGACACGGCGCCCGTCACGGGAGCGAGCGGGTTGCTGCCGCCCGCGCCGCCCGTTGCGCCGCCGAGCGCGCCGGTAACCGTGGAGACGAGGCCGGTGACCGGAGCGAGCGGACCGCCGCTCGTGCCACCCGTTGCGCCGCCGAGCGCGCCGGTGACGGTGGAGACGAGGCCGGTGACCGGAGCGAGCGGACCGCCGCTCGTGCCACCCGTTGCGCCGCCGAG
>NZ_QTPU01000040.1:0-61167 GCF_003857805.1 Burkholderia sp. Bp9099 | reverse complement strand
CCCGTCGCCGTCGTCGTCAGACCACCGTCGAAGCTCACGCCGATCGATCCGGACCAAGACTGGTTCCGCGCACGCGGCGGCAACAACGCCTACCTCCCCTGGTGGGGTCGTCGACACGACACCGACTACGGCATGCAAGGCTATTCGTGGTGACGCAAACTACGCAGCGGCGCAATCGTTGGCGACCGGGTTCGCTCGGCCGCTCCGCCGCGCCACCTGCAATTCGGCACCGGCGATCAGAACGATGGCAAATGGCGAACGGCGTACCCCACACGACACGCATTCGCCGGTTCCACCACGTTCACCCCCTCAAGGCGCAAACCGCGTGAACACATAGTCGTGATTCTTCACGCGTGCCTGATGACACGCGAAGCAGGTCTGGTGCTGACCGATATCGGCCGGCACGCCGTTGATGAAGCGCCCGAAGCCCCAGCCGCCCGTCGATGCATAGCGACGCGAATCCTTCACCATCACCTGCACGGTCGTCGCCTGGCCGGGCACCGTCGCCGACGCGAACTCGTCGGACTGCTTGCGCTTGTACGCGAGCTTCACGAGGATCGCGCCGTCCGGAAACGGCAGCGTCGCCTGTTCGAGCGCGCGGATCGCGACCGGGTTGCCGAGCACCACGCGCAATTCGTCGAGCGGTGCCGCTTCCTCGGCCGGCGCGACCATTTCCCACTTCCGGTAGCCGGGCGGGATCGTCACGCCGTAGATCGGCGACGCAGCCGGCTTCGGCTGTTCGGCAAGCGCAGCCGGGCCGCTCACCGACAACGCGCCGGCCAGCAGCACGCCCGCGACGCATGCACGGCGCACGCCGCGCTGCACGACATTAGCGTGTACCCGCATCACAGATGCTCCACTTGCAGGATCGCATCCGCGAACGCCTGCGGCGCTTCCTGCGGCAGGTTGTGGCCGATGCCACCGGTGATCGTCCGGTGCTGGTACTTGCCGGTGAACTTCTTCGCATACGCGGCCGGCTGCGGATGCGGCGCACCGTTCGCGTCGCCTTCCATCGTGATCGTCGGCACGGTGATCGCCGGGCCGGCCGCGAGCCGCCGCTCGATGTCGTCGTATTGCGCTTCGCCCTGCGCGAGCCCGAGGCGCCAGCGATAGTTGTGGATCACGACGGCCACGTGGTCGGGGTTCTGGAACGACGCGGCGCTGCGCGTGAAGGTCTCGTCGGAGAACTGCCACTTCGGCGACGCGAGCTGCCAGATCAGCTTGTTGAACGCATCACGATTCTCCGCGTAGCCGAGCGCGCCGCGCTCGGTCGTGAAGTAGAACTGATACCACCACTGGAGTTCCGCTTGCGGCGGCAGCGGCTTGCGGTTCGCCTCCTGGCTGCCGATCAGGTAGCCGCTCACCGACACCAGCGCCTTCACGCGCTGCGGCCACAGTGCCGCGATGATGTCGGCCGTGCGCGCACCCCAGTCGTAGCCGCCGAACACCGCGCGGTCGATCTTGAGCGCATCCATCAGCGCGACGATGTCGACGGCCGTCACCGCCTGCTGGCCGTTGCGCACCGTGTCGGCCGAGCGGAACGTCGTCGATCCGTAGCCGCGCAGGTACGGCACGATCACGCGATAGCCGGCCGCCGTGAGCAGCGGTGCAACGTCCGCGTAGCTGTAGATATCGTACGGCCAGCCGTGCAGCAGAACCACGACCGGGCCGTTCTTCGGCCCGAGATCCGCATACCCGACGTTCAGCACGCCCGCGTCGATCTGGTGGATCTTGCCGAGCGACGCCGCGCCGGCCGCGCGCGTCGGCGTCGACGCATCGGGCGCCGACTGCGCGCGCGCCAGCGAGCCGAACCCGAGGTCGGCCAGGCTCAGGCTGGCGAGTGTCGTGCCCAGAATCAGGCGGCGGCGGGTGTTGACGGTATCAGGCATGACGCGTTCTCCATTGTCGATCGGTAAGAAAGGGGCCCGCGGCACGTGCGGGCGATGCGGTATCGCCATTCACGGCGGCGGCGCATCGCACCGCGCCGCCGTGTGAATCGCTTCACCGGTTTTATATCCGAACCGCCCGGACGCTTTGTATCCCAACGTATCTGTGTTCGGGTACGACATACAGCGATTCAAAATCGTGGCGGAAACGGGCGTTCGCGGTCGGCCGCGCGCGACGCGCGACACGAGCCGGCATCGCCACCGGCCCGCGTTTTCCCGTCAAGCCACGCTTACGCGCGACGCAACGGCCGGAACCCGGCGCGCACTTCGCGGGCAAACAGTTCCGGCTCCTCCCAAGCCGCGAAATGCCCGCCCTTGTCGACTTCGTTGAAGTAGATCAGGTTGTGATAGCTGCGCTCGGCCCAGCTGCGCGGCGCCTGGTAGATCTCGCCGGGGAACACCGTGATCGCCGCCGGCAGCGAGATGTCCACCGCGTTGAAGTTGTTCGAGTGATCCTCCCAGTAGATCTGCGCGGCGGACGTCGCCGTGTTGGTCAGCCAGTACAACGAAATGTCGTCGAGAATCTCGTCGCGCGGGATCGACCGTTCCGGCACGCCGCCGCTGTAGGTCCACTGCGAGATCTTGTCGTACATCCACGCGGCCTGACCCGACGGCGAATCGGCCAGCGCGTAGCCGACCGTTTGCGGACGCGTGACCATCATCGCCGAGTAGCCGCAGTTGTCGCGATAGAACGTCGCGAGCTTCTCGTACGCGGCCTTCTCCTTCGGCGCCAGCGACGCCGGTGCCGGCGCGTCGGTCTGGAGCAGCGTCGCGATGTCCGGCGGCACCGTCGCCGGCATGTTCACGTGAATCCCGGCCAGGCCCTGCACGCGCTGCATCGCCATCCGGTGCGAGATCACCGAGCCGCAGTCGCCGCCCTGCGACACGAAGCGCGTATAGCCAAGCCGCGCCATCAGCTCGCCCCAGGCACGCGCAATGTGGTCGGAGCCCCAGCCCGTCTTCGCCGGACGCCCCGAGAAACCGAAGCCCGGCAGCGACGGCACGACGACGTGGAACGCATCGTCGGCACTCGCACCGTGCGCGGTCGGGTCGGTCAGCGGGCCGATCGCCTTCAGCAGCTCGAAGATCGAACCGGGCCAGCCGTGCGTCATGATCATCGGCATCGCGTTCGCGTGCCGCGAGCGCACGTGGATGAAGTGAATGTCGAGCCCGTCGATCTCGGTGATGAACATCGGAAAGCCGTTCAGGCGCGCCTCGCCCTTGCGCCAGTCGTATTCGGTACCCCAGTAACGCAGCAGCGCCTGCATGCGCGCGAGCCGCACGCCCTGCGATTCGTCGGCGACGGTCTCGCGGCCCGGCCAGCGCGTCGCGGCAAGGCGGCGGCGCAGGTCGGCCAGTGCGTCGTCGGGGATATGGGCGGTGAACGGGCGTATGCCGTCGCCGCCGGTGGCCGCACGCAGCGCGGCGGTGGGCAGCATCGCGGAGACCCCGGCGGCCACGGAAGTGGCCAGCAGGTGGCGACGCGTCGGGGAAAACGGTGTGGAAGACATCGTTCGGCATCTCCTTTCGTGAAGTGGAAAGTGAACATGCCGCGCGTCCGAGCGCGCCTTCGCTTTCATTCGGGCACACGCCGGTCACGCGGCGTTGCCAATTTGAAAGGTCTGATGTATCGGGGATTTGTCTGACTTGTACGCGTTTGTAGCAAAAAAAACGCGGACGTCGCCGTCAGGGCGCGACCCAACGGCCCTCGTAGCCGTCGTCGTTCACGTCGAACACCGCGCGGCGATGGCCGCTGCACGCGAGTTCGAGCCAGTCGACGCGCGTCACGGTGACGTGGAGCAGGCAGAAGTTCCGGTAGCCGTCGTCGATGGCCGCTGTGCCTGTGGTTGCGCCTGCCGCGACGTGCGCCTCTTCGGGCGACTCGATCGGCGTGCCGGGGCGCAGCGGTGCGCGATACAGCAGCAGCGTATGCGGACGGCTCGATTGCCAGACCGCGCGACGTTGCGCTTCGTCGTCGCAGATCGATGCCACGCCTTCCGCGCGAATCTGCACGAGTGAATCGAGATCGTTCGCGACGATGGCGATACGCGCGTCACGGCGCAATTCCACGACCTTCTCCGAACGCACATCGGTATGGAACGACAGCAGGCGATCGGCGCGGCTCACTTGCCGCAACACGATGGTGCGCACCTTCGGCGCACCATCGAGGCCGAGCGTCGCGGCCTGCAGCATCGTGAACGGCGAGCGCTGCGTGCCGACGCCGGACTCGAGGCAGGACCAAAGGCGGTCGTACGTCTCCGTCAGCGATTCGGAAGGGGAGTCGGTGTCCGACATGATGGCGTGGCGATCCTGCGCGATTCGATCGCGACAGCTTAACCGTTTCGGCGACGAGCTTTCCTTGCGAGCCCGCCGCCGCGCGGTTCAGTTGTAGCCGAGGACGGCCGGTGCGGCGTCGCGCGTGTCGGTCGACTCCGCGCCGAAGCGGCCGAGTACGTCGGCCACGTACTGCGGCCCCGCGCTGATCTGCGACGACTTGTGCGCGACGGGACGGATATCGGCCATGCCCGGCGCTTCGTCCATCCATGCGGTGTGGTTGATGACGATGTTCATGTGTGTCTCCTCACGCGGCCAGCGCCGCACCATACGCGCGCACGAGGCGCGCCACGCCTTCCCGGATCGCGTCGACATCGGGCGCGGCGAACGACAGCCGCAGCGATGCCACGTCGACGTTGTCCGCGAAGAACGCCTTGCCCGGCACGAAGACGACCTTGTTCGCGATCGCCTGTTGCAGCAGCACATCCGACGACACCGCGCCGATGCGCGCCCACACGAACATCCCGCCTTCGGGACGATGGAACGTGATCGCATCGCCGAGACCGTCGCGCAGCGCGTCGCACATCGCGTCGCACTTGCGCTGGTAGGCCGCCGTGATGCGCGGCAGATGGCGTTCGAGTGCGCAGTCGGCGAGATACTCGGCGGCGGTGGCTTGCGTCCACGGCGTGCTGCACAGGTCGACCGTCTGCTTCGCGATCACGCAGCGCCGCGCGATTTCGGCCGGCGCGATCGTCCAGCCCACGCGCAGCCCCGGCGCGACGATTTTCGACAGGCTCGCGAAATGCACGATCCAGTCGCGCGCGCCTTCGACGTCGTTCGCGAGTGCAAGCATCGACGGCACCGGTTCGCCCGCGAAACGCAGGTCGCCGTAGGGATCGTCCTCGACGATCAGGAAACGGTATTGCACCGCGAGGCGCAGCAACTTCAGCCGGCGTTCGCGCGTGAGCGTCGCGCCGGTCGGGTTCGCGAAGGTCGGGACCGTGTAGAGCAGCTTCGGCTGCGCGATCGCGCCGGATGCGAGTTGCGACGCGAGGCGGTCGACGTCGAGCCCTTCGCCGTCGACGGGGATCGTGACGATGCGCGCCTGTTGCAGACGCATCGCCGACAGCGTCGCCGGGTACGCCGGCTGTTCGGTCAGCACGACGTCGCCGGGGCCGACCATCACGCGCAATAGCAGATCGAGGCCCTGCTGCGAGCCGGTCGTGACGAGCAGTTCGGCGGGCGTGCACGTCACGTTGCGGCGCGCCATCAACGCGATCAGTTGCTGCTTCAGTTCGGCGAGGCCGTCGGTCGGGCCGTATTGCAGGCAGCGGACCGGCTGGGCGTATGCGCGTTCGGCGGCGGCGTTCAGGCCGTCGACGTCGAACAGGTCGCTGGCCGGGTAACCGCCGGCGAACGAAATCATCCCCGGCTCGGAGAGGTATTTGAACAGCTCGCGGATCGGCGAACCGGCAGGATTCTGGAATGAAGGCGTGAACGCGTACATGTCGTCGTGAGCTGGATGGCGGCGACGGCCGGGATAGCCGACGGGTGCCGCCCGCCAAGGCGCTTCAGGCGCCAACGGCGGGAATTCGAGCCACGATTGTCGATAGTCATTAACGCTGCGGCAAACGATATCTATGCACTAGGTCTTGCGGTTTGGTCATCAAATGGGCGGCGCTCGCCGTGTTGCTCGGTGGCCCGCATCAACTCCCTTTCCCGCGCTCTCCAGGCAATTCCGAGCGCCCGATCACTTCTCTTCCATTGTCGGCCGTGCCCGTATCCGAGAAGCCGGCGGCTTCAATCACCGATCCCCGAGGCACAAATTGCCATCCGCGATTTTGTATCCCCTGGGATACAAAAATTGATGAAACAGGCACCGATGTAGCCCAATGGCTACAAGATTGCTCAAAGCGATCGATATCGGCAACCGATACCCATATGCATCATGTCTTGCGGTTTGATCATCGATTGAGGGACGTGATGCGGCCGTGCCGCGCGGATAAATAGAGTACGTTCGACGGTTTTCGACCGGTACGTGCTGGCGCTTCACGGCGGCTCGCGGCCGTGGCAGTTGTCACAGGTGACTACAGGTGTGCCGCTACATGCGTTGATGGCCGCACGGAAGCGACGCCGCACCTAGCCCAAGATGCGCGCAACCCGAGGCATCTTCCGTCATCGAGCCCTCGCCGCGAAACTCCCCCATCAGCGGCACACAATATCGACCGCCAGAATCTCATATCCCGGATCGGCGTTCTCGGTCGCCACCTTTTTCGCTTCTTCATACGAAAGAAAGGACATCGCTTCCTCGATCTCCGGTGCCATGCCGATGTCGCCGTCCTCGCCGGTACAGAGGAACTGAAGCCCGGTCTTCACGACATAGATGGTCGTCATGTCTCCCTCCATGGTGTGCATGGGGAACTTCCAGTCTAGCCTCCGCGCTCCCTTATTCAACTCCGGCAACGCCGCCCGGCAGGCGGCCCCCCCGCCACGCCCCCGATTACCTAGGTAATTGACACGTATGGACCTAGGTAATTGGCGTCCCTACGATGTTTTCGACGCGAACCGAACCACACCTACGAAGAGGACACGACCATGACCACCCAGGACGTCGATACCAGCACGCTACGACGCGTGATCGCCGCAGCCTCGATCGGCAATTTCGTCGAGTGGTTCGATTTCGCCGCATACGGCTTTCTCGCCACCATCCTGACGCGCGAATTCTTTCCGAGCGGCGATCCCACGGTCGGTCTCCTGAAGACCTTCGCCGTCTTCGCGGTGGCCTTCGCATTCCGCCCGCTGGGCGGCCTGGTCTTCGGCGTCATCGGCGACCGGATCGGCCGCAAGCGCACGCTTGCGCTGACGATCCTGATGATGGCCGGCTCGACCACATTGATCGGCCTGCTCCCGACCTACGCGAGCATCGGTTATTGGGCGCCGTTGCTGCTCACGATCATCCGCTGCGTCCAGGGGTTTTCGGCAGGCGGCGAATACGCCGGCGCATGCGCGTACGTGATGGAACACGCACCGCGCCGCCGCCGCGCATTCTTCGGCAGCTTCGTGCCGGTGTCGACCTTCTCGTCGTTCGCCTGCGCGGCCGTGGTCGCCTATCTGCTCGAATCGTCGCTGTCGTCGCAGGCAATGGTCGAATGGGGCTGGCGCGTGCCGTTCCTGATCGCGGCACCCGTCGGCCTCATCGGCGTGTACCTGCGCGTGAACCTGAATGAAACGCCCGCGTTCCAGGCACTCGAAGGCAAGCACGACATCGCGCATGCGCCGCTGATGGAAACGCTGCGTTCGCAGTCGCTGAATATCCTGAAGCTCGGCGCGTTCGTGTCCGTGACGGCGCTGTCGTTCTACACGTTCACGACCTATTTCGCGACGTATCTTCAAGTGGCCGGGCACCTGTCTCGCGGCACGTCGCTCCTGGTGACGGTGCTCGCCCTCTTCTTCGCCGCGGCCCTGTGCCCGGTCGCCGGCTTCTTCTCCGACCTCGTCGGCCGCCGCGCGACGATCGCCACGACCGGCCTCTTCATCATCGTGTCGGTGTATCCGGCGTTCTCGCTGGGCGGCTCGGGCGTGCTGTCGCAATCGCTGGCCGGCGTCGCACTGCTGGCCATCGGCGCGGTGTTCTCGGGCGTCGTGACGGCACCGCTGATGTCGGAAGTGTTCGCGACGAAAACGCGCTATACCGCATCGGCGATCACGTACAACCTCGCGTACACGATCTTCGGCGGCACGGCGCCGCTCGTCGCCACGTGGCTGATCTCGGCGACCGGGACCAACCTGTCGCCCGCTTATTACCTGATCGCCGTGTCGATCCTGGCGATGATCGGCGGCCTGTCCCTGCCGGAAACGTCGAAGACGGCGCTCGAAGACGCAGGTCCGGCAACCGCGAGAACCGGCCAGTCCGCCAAGCGCGGCGTCGAAGGCGCGGTTTGAGTACACGCCCCGCTCGTGCAAACGGGGCCGACTAAACCAACGCATGGAGAAACACCATGACGAGCCTTCACGACGCCAGCATCATCATTGACGGCCTGAACATCTCCCGCTTCGAGCGATCGGTGTTCGAAGACATGCGCAAGGGCGGCGTCACGGCCGTCAACTGCACGGTCTCCGTGTGGGAAGACTTCCAGAAGACGATCGACAACATCGCGGAGATGAAGCAGCAGATCCGCGAATACAGTGAAATCCTCACGCTGGTGCGCACGACGGACGACATCCTGCGCGCGAAGAAGGAGAACAAGACCGGCATCATCCTCGGCTTCCAGAACTCATATGCGTTCGAGGACAACCTCGGCTACATCGAAGTGTTCAAGGAACTCGGCGTGAATGTGGTGCAGCTCTGCTACAACACGCAGAACCTCGTCGGCACGGGTTCCTATGAACCGGATGGCGGGTTGTCCGGCTACGGCCGCGAAGTGATCCAGGAGATGAACCGCGTCGGCATCATGGTGGATCTCTCGCACGTCGGCGCGAAAACCTCGTCCGACGCGATCGCCTGTTCGAAGAAGCCGGTCACGTACTCGCACTGCTGCCCGTCCGCGCTGAAGGAACATCCGCGCAACAAGACGGACGAGCAACTGCGCGAGATCGCGGAAGCGAACGGCTTCGTGGGCGTCACGATGTTCATGCCGTTCCTGCGACGCGGCGCCGATGCAACCATCGACGATTACCTCGAAGCGATCGAATACGTGATCGACGTGATCGGCGAGGACAAGGTCGGAATCGGCACGGACTTCACGCAGGGCTACAGCACCGAGTTCTTCGACTGGATCACCCACGACAAGGGCCGCTATCGCCGCCTGACGGACTTCGGCAAGGTCGTCAATCCGGAAGGCATCCGCACGATCGGCGAATTCCCGAACCTGACGGCCGCGATGCAACGCGCCGGCTGGAGCGAGTCGCGCATCAGGAAGGTGATGGGCGAGAACTGGCTGCGGGTGTTCGGCGAAGTCTGGAACGGTTGAATCACACGACACGAACGCACCACGCACCCGCCATGCAGCCACAATTGCCGATCGACGTCGATCCGGACACCGGTGTCTGGACCACCGACGCGCTGCCGATGCTGTACGTGCCGCGCCATTTCTTCACGAACAATCATGTCGCCGTGGAAGAGGCGCTCGGCCGCGAAGCCTACGCGTCGATTCTCTACAAGGCCGGCTACAAGTCGGCCTATCACTGGTGCGACAAGGAGGCGAAGCAGCACGGCATCGCCGGCATGGCCGTGTTCGAACATTATCTGAAGCGTCTGTCGCAGCGCGGCTGGGGCGTGTTCAGCATTGTCGAAGCCGATCCGGCGACGTCGCACGCGCGCATCCATCTGCATCACTCGTCCTTCGTGCTGGCCCAGCCCGACAAGCACGGCAAGCTCTGCTACATGTTCGCGGGCTGGTTCGCCGGCGCAATGGACTGGGTCAACGACACCGCGCCCGACACGGCGAGCAGGGGCCCGCGTGCGCATTCGGCCGAACTCCGGTGCGCGGGCGAAGGGCACGACTGCTGTGTCTTTCACGTCGGTTGAATGTGCCGCAAGCGCTACGGCTACAATCCGACAGGAGCGAACCTGCCCGATAGCCGGGGTCCGAACACGGTTCGGACCCGCCGACCCGATGCCGAACATGACCGACACGATGCCAAGCCTCGACTACGAAGATCTCTTCAGGCATCTTCCCGTCGCCGCGATCGTGGCGAAAGAGCGCATCATGATCGACTGCAACGAGAAGGCGCTGCAATTGTTCAGGGCGACCCGCGACGACATCATCGACCAGTCGTTCGCGAAGCTGTATCCGCAGCAGAAGGACTTCGCGACGACCGGCCGTCGCCTCGCGCCGCTGCTCGCGAAGCGTGCGGGGTTCAGCGACGATCGCATCATGCGCCGCATCGACGGCAGCCATTTCTGGGTCACCGTGTGCGGCTTCGGCTACAACCCGAAGCGGCCTTTCGAGCTGGCCGTCTGGACCTTCACCGACCTGTCGGGCGATGCGAAGCATCCCGACGTCGCCAGCACGTTGACCGAACGCGAGCGCGACGTCGCGGCATTCCTGGTTCACGGGCTCACCAGCAAGGAAATCGGCAAGGAGCTGAACATCAGCCCGCGCACGGTCGATATTCATCGTGCGAGCTTGCTGCGGAAGTACGAGGTGCGCACGACGCACGATCTGATCGCTTGCTTGCTGGCCTGAGTCGCTCGCGCCGGAACGACGCGTCCGGCCTCCCGCTCCGATAAAAAAAGATTCATCGCAGGAAACCGTGTCGCCTTGCATACAGGTGTCGCCCGCACAAAATGCCAAGATCGTTGCCGACTTGCGTCAGTGGCTGGAACGAACTCTACACCGTCACCGTACTAAACGCGGGGAGCAGGTCGCCACACCAAACGAATGAACGCGACGAAGCCACGCGCTGTACGTCGACGCCTGACGAAAGCACAACTTCTCCCGCTACCGACTCGGGATGTGCAGCGCTTGTCGCTCAAGCATCACCGGGCACTAGCTACGCTCCTAACGCGTCGTACCGACGTCGATTCGATAGCGACGTTATTGAATGTGGTGTATCTCGCCTTCTTTCCTCGAGATCCAGACGACGTCGATCTGTCTCGCTATCGTGAAGCAGGAGATGTTCTGAACGCCATCGTCGCTCGCATGCAAAGGAGGAAGTGTGGGCGACCGAGCGAGCATGAGCGGATCGCGCTTGAGCGGGTTGTGATCGAGCACGATGCACAAATGGCGGCCTTAGCGAAATCCCGATTGGTCGACGCATGATCGCGGCTGACACACGTCATTAAGCTCGGCAGCGCCTCTCCGATCCCCGTTGCTGAATAGCGCGACCTCACTTTCAGACTCGTTCAAGCCGGTAGCCATCGGCATAGATGGACGAAGGCCGATAGTCATCAGCGTCCGGGCCATTGGCCCTACGTGGCTGGTTGCAGAACCGCAGTCCTTCACCTTTTCATATGTACCAGCGCGGCATTGCAGCGTGTATCAACGTCGAAATCGATTGAGCTTGTGCTCGACGAGGGAGCTATTGTGAAATGTCAAGGATTGCAAAGTACCCGTCGATTTCATTGCACCTATCTTACGTAGTGCTATACCTTATCAAAGAGAGGGTGCCGCGAATTACCCTCTTTCATTTTAGAAATAACAACTTCTTAATTCGAATTTGGGGCGGACAATTTCTTTCTTACTGCCATGGCGTTAGATCTGTCGTACCGGCGATGAAGTTGATGTCGGTCGACGATTCGTCGATCGAGAATAATAATTATGGGAGTCCACATGCAAAATGGCTGGGGCCGATACTATCCAGGGGTCTAATACCCCGACGTTCGATCAAATTGTCGTTCGTATTTTCATGCAACCGTCTGGTGCAAGACAAATTTCACTTCCATTATGATGGTTGAATGAACCATTCAGGGTCAAATATATGAAAACGTTGATTTCGCTTTTTGCAATTTCAATTCTGGCAAGCACCACAGCCTGTACGCAAATGCCGTCAAGCAGCGGTAATCAAATGGATAAATTTTCACCGAGCTATGTCAGGCAACACATTGTTGTAGGAAAAACCACGAAGGCCGATGTGGTTGCGCTATATGGAGATTCAAATTCCAAGCAAACGAAAGATGATGGCAGGGAAACTTGGTATTACAATGAAAGTACCGCATCGACTCCAAATGTAATGGAACGCATGGGAGGGATGCTTAGTGGAATTACTTCCGGTTTATCTCAAATGGGTTTATCTACGGCTCAAAATACAGTGGGCGCCGTTAGTGATCAAGTTAATGGCGCAAATAGAAGGGTTAACGGTGCCAAAACGATCGCGACTTCCGCTCAGGATGGGAAGGCAGCGAAAGAAAATGGATATGCGCGCCAGTTGTTCATTGACTTTAGCAATAAAGGCATTGTTACTCATTGGTGGAATTAAAATCCATTAACGATGGTCTAAAAATCTCCACCAAACAAAGGGCGACAGAGGAAATCTGATGAGGCCTGCCGATTGTTGACGATAGCCAGATGCCGACTGACCGGTTTTATGCCTCATCTGTGGTGTAGATGTTGTAGCTGATCGGAAGACATCGGATCATCAAATGCAACGCCATCGGAACCAGCACTCCGTCGCCCACAATTCCGACGAATGGAACCGCGAAATTGAAAGGGTTGGCCGCGTACAACGCGACCAAAGCGACGGCGGGAAGCAACATGGAACTGTTCGCTCACGCGGGTAAGTTCGCATTACTGCAAAGCCGTCGCAGGGAAATGCCTGTCCGCATCAAGACAAGTCTGATGCTAAACGCACATGCATCATGCGTTACTTGGCGGCCGCGGAATTCGGCTGCATACTAGCCGAACATTTCTTGGCAGTTATCGCAGGAACCTGCTGATCCAATCCATCCTTGTCGATTCGACGGATGACCGTCGAGCAAGCACGACGCTCAGTGTCCAGAAACACGTCATAGTCCTGCCCGGCAACCGGCGTAAATGTTACCGGCGGCACTTTGCAGCCAATCGTTCCACCATACTGACCCGTGTAGATACTCATCGCCAGTGCCAACGTAATTGGCCTATCAGCGGGTACGACATACTCCCGAATTTGGTCCCGGCCAAAGAGACTTTCAACGCGCATTCCCTTGCGGGGGCTCGGGGGCATCCCAATTACGACGCTACGCGACGAATAGTTCCACGACGATACGAAACCGTCATTGGCTTTCACCGCGCCCTGATCGGATGAGGGTTCGTCGCAGTCTCCTTGCCAGAACGTAACACTCTTTTCCGGGCCGTTCGCCGAGAGGACCCTCATTCTCGCCGACGTTGCGGGATCGTACGTGGGATTTTCCGTATCGACGTTGTGATGCGGCGGTATTACGTAGGCGCACGCGCTCAGAAGCAAAGCGCAGGGTATCGCGCGTACGGTGCTTCGTGCAATCGCTTTATACATTGGGGATCCCGCAAGAATAGTCTTTGAGCTAGCTCGCCGCTTATAAGTGGACGGGCATCGTGCAGTACAACAGATTACTAAAATGAGACTGCACGAGCAGCGTCAGATAGGCAAGCCTTCGATCCGTGATTTTGCATTGATTTACAAGCCTTTCCGACCGGCTGTCGTTTCACCATGCTCTACTGGCCATTCAAGCGGCGTCATACGTCTCGTGATAGCCTGCCGCCGCCGCTGCTGATGACGACGCGCTCGCGGCCGACGCGGTCACGCGTGAGATCAGCGGGTCTGCGTTCAGCGTGATTGGCGCAGCGATACCGCGCGTTTGGGCGTATGCGATGGGGATTTCAACTCATCGGCTACAGTGCAGACGGTGCTGGAGAAAGTTCTAATCTCTAGACACGTGTTCGTGTCTCGCGGCAAGCGAGGTGACTTGCTGAGGTGCTTATATTTGGTTCATCGCAGGAAACCGTGGAGGGTTTTCGAGCGATTGCATAATCTGACACCTGATTTTGAGGAAGTCGGAGGAAGAATTGCTCGATCGCAAGGCACTGCAAGCACTGGGCTGCTGGACAGCTATCGGCTATATCGAGTGGAGTGGCCGCAAGGCGATAGCCGCACGCTGTCGCTCTACCTGAAGCCGGTCAGCAAGGTCATGTACTGCGAGCAGTCGGGTGCACATTACCAGCAGATTCATGAAACGACCGTACGGCGGGTACGTGATCTGCCGTTGTTCGAGTACCGGGTGGTGCTGCACGTGCCCCGACGCCGGGTCTGGTGCGAACGCTGCGGTGGCCGACGCTGGAGAAGCTTGACTGGCCGGGCCGCTACCAGCGGGTGACAGAGCACGGTGGCCGCTTGCTCTGCGATGAACCCAAAAAAAGCCCGGCAAAGCCGGGCCAATCAGATTGAGACACAAGGAGAATCCCGCCCACCACACACCGGGCGGTCACGCCGCGCTACACGACGTTCTTTTCGACGATCGGCCGGTTTTCGAGCACACGCTCCCAGCCGAGCGACGACAGGTCGAGCGATTCGTATCGCCCGCCCAGGATCAGCTCGCTCACTCCACGCCCGGTCGCGGGCCCTTGCTGCAGCCCGTGCCCGCTATACCCGTTCGCGAACACGACGTTGTCGAGCTCGGGGTGATACCCGATGATCGCGTTGTGATCGAACACGTTGTACTCGTAGTACCCGGACCAGCAGTTCTCCACGCGCAGCGCCTCGAACGCCGGCACGCGATTCGCGAGCGTCGGCCAGATCACCTCGTCGAACAGGTCGTGATCGACCTCGTCGAGCGGCAGGTCGTCGGGGTCGCGATCGGGGCTCGGCGACGTCCCGCAGATGTACGTGCGTCCTTCCGGCCGGAAATACACACCGGTCGGATCGATCAGCAGCGGGCAATCGGTGAGCTTCGCCGGCGACGACACGTTGAAGATGCTGCGACGCCGCGCGTACACGGGAATGTCGATGCCCATCATCGACGACAGCGTGCGCGTCCACGCACCGGCCGCGTTGACGAGCGTGTCGCATGCGTAGCGCTCGCCGTCGTTCGTCACCACGTGCGTGATCTTGCGACCATCGCGCACGACGCCGGTCACATCGGCCGGCACATACCGCGCGCCGAGCGCCTGCGCCTTCTTGCGCAGCGCCTGCACGAGCCCGTACCCGTCGAACCACCCTTCGCCGCTCGCGCCATAGGCGCCCGACACGAGATCGTCGACGTTCAGCCAGGGAAACTTCGCGCGCAGCGCGTCGCAATCCATCAACCGGATATCGGCGCCGAGCTTCGTCTGCAGCGCGTGGTTCTCGCGCAGCGTCGCGTCACCAGCCGGCGTCGCGAGAAACAGGTAGCCGCCTTCATGCAGATCGATCGACGGCCGCGTGCCGTCGACTTCGAGCCGCTCGCCGATCGTGCGCAGGAAGTCGATCCCGAACAGCGACATCTCGATCGACAGCGGCGTCGAGAACTGCTGGCGAATCGACGCGGCCGACAGCGCCGACGACGATTTCGCATAGGTGGGATCGCGTTCGATGACGGTGACGGACACCGTCGGATCGGTAGCGCGCAGGAAATAGGCGATCGAGCTGCCGATCACACCACCGCCGACGATGACGACTTGAGAACTCACGACTGACTCCAGTTGCACGTGAAAGGCGCGGCCGGCCGGCCGCGCCCGAAGGTTGTTCGTGCCGCGTCGCGCGCGGCGCCGTGCGCGGCAGACCGTGCCCCCGGCGAGTCGCCCCGACATGCGCCGCGATCGGATCCGATCGCTGTGGCTATTTCAGCACGTCCGGGCTCGCCGCGAAAGTCCGCGCGCATTCGGGTAATTCGGGTACTCAGTCCGCCGTTTGCGTGGTGACGGGCTGCCATGCGGCGTTCTTCACTTCATACAGCGTCGAGCTCGGGTTCTTCAGGTCACCCGTGTTCGTGAACGCGATCGTGCCGGTGATGCCGTCGTACCGCGTGCCCTTCAGCGCGCCGTTGAAATCGGCCGGCTTCGTCGAGTTCGCCTTCTGCATCGCGTTGATCGCGATCCACGTCGCGTCGTACGCGAACGGCGCATACGCGAGCATGTCGACGCCGTACTTCTGCTTGAATTTCGTTTCGAACTGCTTGCCCTTCGCGAGACGCGACAGCGGCTGTCCGTACTCCCACACCGACGCGCCTTCGGCCGCATTGCCCGCGAGCCTGATGAAGTTCGCGTTCATCACGCCGCCGCCGGCCAGGAACTGCGCGCGGATGCCGAGCTGGCGCATGCGCTTGACCAGCATCGCGGACTGCGCGTCGAGGCCGCCGAAGAACACCAGGTCGGCATTCGTGCTCTTGATCTTCGTGAGCTGCGCGCTGAAGTCGACGGCCTTGTCGTTCGTGAATTCGCGTGCGACGATCGTGCCGCCGTTCGACTTCGCGGCCTTCTCGAATTCGTCGGCTTCGCCCTGTCCGAACGCGGTGCGGTCGTCGATGATCGCGATGCGCTTCGCCTTGGTCACGCTCGCCGCATACGCACCGGCATTGCCGGCGTTCTGCGCGTCGGTCGCGATCACGCGGTACACGGTGCCGAGCCCGGCGCGCGTGATGTCGGGATTGGTCGCCGACGGCGTGATCATCGGAATGCCGGCCTTCGCGTAGATCTTCGACGCGGGCAGCGTCGTGCCCGAGTTGAAGTGGCCGATGACGACGGCCACCTGCGCGTCGGTCAGCTGCTGCGCGGCCTGCACGCCGATGCGAGGATCGCTCTGGTCGTCCTGCGACGCGACGACGAATTTCACCGGCTTGCCGCCGATCGTCGGGTGCGCGGCGTTCGCCTCGTCGACGGCCATGCGCACGCCGTTCTCGATGTCCTTGCCGTACGCGGCGCCGCCGCCGGTCAGCGGCACGGCAACGCCGACCTTGACGACGGTTTCCTGCGCATGGGCCGCGCCCGTCTGGAACGCGAGAATCGCAGCGGTCAATGCAATGCCGGAAAGCGAACGAATGCGGAACGTCATCGGCCAATCCTTCTTCTGTGGGTCGGGATGCGACGCGCGACCATCGCGCGCCGGCGACCTCCCGCGTGCCGGTGATTTTTTCTGTCGCCGGGGGCATCGCTCATGGCGCATCGCCTGCCGGTCGATCACCGCGGTTCCGTCTCCGGGGAACCTGTCAGCGCGAAAGAGGTGAACCGATTGTGGGTAGCCAATACGCGTGCAGCAAACGAAATATCGGAACTATGTTGTGAGGAATTGTCATCAAGTGCCCGTGCCACCGATCCGCGGCCCACGCGACGGCGGCCTGGAAGCGAACGCATCGAGCGGAATGGGCGCACGTACCGTTGCCCCAAGGCCGCGCCGGGTCATGCCGATGGAGAATCATCGCCGTGCCGCACGGCGGCAACGCAGCGCACCTCGCGCGATTCGATCAATGGCGCCCGGTGCCGCTCAATGCCGGTCGGTGCCCGTCTGCTTGCGCACCGCATCGGCCGCCTCGCCGGCCTGCTCCTGACGCTTGCCGGCCTGCTGCTCCGCCACGCCTTCCGCTTCCGTCTCGCGGTCGCCCGTCACCTTGCCGAGCGCTTCCTTGACCGAACCCTTCACCTGTTTGAGCTTGCCTTCGATGCGATTCCTGTCCATGGTCGTCTCCTGCGATGAGTTGGGGAGAGAGACAGCGGCACGGCAGCCCGCGCCGCACCGCCGAGTGGACAGGATCGCAGCCGCGCGCCGCGCGCGGCAGATGCGGATGCACCAGCCTGCATGGTGCATTCGCACCGATGGCCCGACGGCCGGCGTCAGTTCTTGCCGTCCTTGTCGGCAGCTTTCTCGCCTCGCGCACCGTTCGTGTCGGACGTGCCGACAATCCCGCGCTCGCGCGCCCACACGATCGCCTCGCCGCGGCTATGCACGTCGAGCTTCGCGTAGATCGTCGCGACGTGATTGCGGACCGTGTTCGGCGCGAGCCCGAGACGGCCGGCGATCTCCTTGTCGGCGAGGCCGTGACACAGCAGGTCGAACACGTCGCGCTCGCGCGCGGTAAGGTCCGACAGCTGCGCGCCCGCGTCCGGCGCATTCGCGCGCCGCACGTTCGCCAGTTTTTCGATCAGCGTGCGGCTGAACCACGACGCATCCTGCATCGCGGTCTCGATCGCATAGACGAGTTCCATCTCGGTGCGCTTGCGATCGCTGATGTCGAGCAGCGCGATCAGCAGGCAATCCTGCCCGTGAATCGCGACCGGCTCGGCCGACACGACGCAATCGCGCACGTCGCCGTCGCGCGTCCGGATCTGCACATCTGCATTGCGCACGTTGCCGTCGCGCGCGAGTTGCGTGTCGATGCACTGCCGTGCGCCGCGTTCGGCCCACAGGCCGATCTCGTCCGCGGACTTGCCGAGCAGGTCGTCGCGCGCATGGCCGGCCATCCCGACGAACGCATCGTTCACGTCGAGCAGCACGAAACCGTCGGCCGTGACGATCGCGGTCGCGACCGGCGCCATCCGGAACGCCTTCGCGAAGCGCTCCTCGCTCTGCCGCAGCGCGAGCTCGGCCTGCTTGCGCGGCTCGAGATCCATGAACGTGAACAGCATGCACGGCTCGCCGTTCATGTCGATCGGCTGCCCGGCGACCACCACCGCCTTCGTGCCGCCGTCCGCGCGCTTGAGCACGGCCTCCATCTGCGGGATCGTCGCGCCCTCGCCCAGCCGCTCGATCGCGAGTTCGCGCCGCTCGGCCTGTTCGAGCACGTCGAGTTCGTAGACGGAGCGGCCGAGCACGTCGTCGCGCGCATGGCCCGTCATCTCGAGGAAGCCTTGATTGACCTTCACGTAGCGCAGGTCGTCGAGCCGGCAGATCACGGCCGGCGCCGGGTTCGCGTTGAACGTGCGCTCGAAGCGGTCCTCGGCGCTCGCCCATTCGGTCGCATCGTGCAGCACGAGCGCGAGACAGTCGGGCTCGCCGGCCGCGTTCGTCAGCACGAGGCTGCGGATCCGGTGAACCCAGCTCACGTTCTCGTCGGCCGCCGATTCGACTTCGACCGTCACGTCGCTGAACTCTTCGCCCGCGATCACGCGGTCCATCGGATAGTGGCCGTCGCGCACCGGACGGTTGTTCCGGTAGCGCAGCCGGAAGCGCTCGCGATACTCGGTGACGTCCGCGCCGAGCGCGTCGAGCTCGGTCACGCCGTGCATCGCGAGCGCGGCCTCGTTCGCCCATACGATGCGCTGGTCGGGTTCGATGAGGATCACGCCCTCGGTGAGCCCCGCGATGATCTGATGCAGCTGGCGCCGGTCGGTATGCGACTTGAGCACCTGTTCGTTGACTCGTTCGTCCATTGATCGGTGGTCCACGTGGTCGATATTGTTGCCGGGCGGGTCGCCGCCGCGCCGATAAGCGCCGACATGTGCGGCCGGCGCGCGCCGCGATGATCGCGTGCGGTCGACGCGGTCGACGCGGTCGAGAGGCACGGATGTACCCTGCGCAATAGTACATTCGCATGCCGCGCCGCCTGCGTGCGCCGTCCCGCCAAGCGGCGCGCGGCGCGCCTCCCGCGTCTGTCGTCCCGCATCGCGCGTGTCACGACGCATTTCCCGTTCCCGCTTCCCCGTTCCGTCCCCGTGCAAACGCACTAGCCGATCCGGTGAATTTGCGCGATGCCCGCGTGCGTTCGCGCCGGTACGCTGGTACTGCATCGGCGCTCACGCGCTGCCCTTCCATACCGCAGAGGAGGACCAACTGATGAAGCTGCATCAGACACCCGATCCGACGCGGCCCGAGCCGGCTCCGGACAATCCGCCCGAACCGTCGCCCGGCACCGATCCGCCGGTGCCGCTGCCGCCCGACGTGCCGCGCCCGGACATGCCGCCGCGCGAGCCCGGCTACGACACGCCGATCGCGCGATGACGCGCGGCGCGCCTGCACCGACTCGCCCATCCATCACGTCAATCGAAGGAGCACATCCCATGAACAAGACCTCGAACCTGTCGGCGTTGCTCGCCGTCAGCGCGGCGTTCCTGCTTTGCGCCGCCCCGCTCACGAACGCACAGGCGTCGTCGTCCGACGACGGCGTGAAGACGGAATCGAACCAGCCCGTGACTGACACGTGGATCACGACCAAGGTGAAGAGCGAACTCGCGACCACCGAGGGCGTGAAGAGTACGCACATCAGCGTGAAGACGGTCGACGGCGTCGTCACGCTGACGGGCGTACTGCCGTCGCGGGTCGCGGTGAAGAAGGCCATCGCCGCGACGCGCTCGATCAAGGGCGTGAAGCACGTCGACGCAGCCGGCCTGAAGGCGAAGGCCTGAGCTATCACGCGGCCGCGTGCCGCACTTTTTTCTCCCCTTATGACAGGAGCGCATCATGAACGAGGACAAGATCAAGGGTCAATGGAAGCAGCTGACCGGCAAGATGAAGGCGAAGTGGGGCAAGCTGACCGACGATGACCTGAAGGTCGCCGAAGGCAACCGCGACTACCTCTCCGGCAGGATCCAGGAGCGTTACGGGATTGCGCGCGACGAAGCCGAGAAGCAGTTGAAGGAATTCGATCGCGAGCTGTAACGCGCCGGTCGTCTCACCCCGCCGCGGCGCATCCCGCGTCGCGGCCATGAAGAGGACAACGACATGGGCAAGTATCTGATCGCCTGGCTGCTCGGCGTACCGATCGGCGTGCTGCTGCTGTTCTATCTGGTGACGCACCTGTTCTGACGATCGCGGCGCCCATTCAACGCAAACGGGCCGGTGGCTATGCTCAGCCACCGGCCCGTTTTTTTCGCGCGGCGTCGCGCTTACTTCGCCGCGTTCGCCGTCATCTTGAAGATGCCCTGCGCGTTGCCCGCATCGAAACGCAGGTCGGTCACCCAGCGGCGCGCCGCCTGGTCGAACGTGCGACGGCGCGTGATGAACTCGTAGAACGAGCCCGGCACGTTGCGCTTCACCGTGCCGCCGTCGCGCGTGCGGAACTCGCGCTCGACGATGTCCGCGCGATACGCGGTCTGGAACACACGGCCCGAACGCGAGCGCTCGACTTCCGGCTTCATCGGCCGCCCCTTCGCCTTCTCGTCGTCGGACAGCTTGAACACGTCGGCCACGCGATCGGTCGCATGGTTGAACGCGTTGCCTTCGGTCGCGATCCACGCCATCTCGGCCGATTCGAGCAGCAGCGTTTCGTAGTCGAGTTCGTTCGGCAGGTCGTGCTGGCGCGCGAACGCACCGACGATCTCGGGCAGCAGCGCATGCGCGGCGTCGAGCGACAGCCAGCCTTCGCGCTCGATCTCCCACAGGAGCGCGACGGCCGCCGGCGACAGCGGATCGCGCGACGAACTCACGACGTTCGTCACGGCCTGCTGGAATTCCTTCGAGAAGCGCTCCGGATGCAGTTCGCTGACGAAGAACTGCGCGATCTCGTCCGGCGCGTCTTCGTGCGCATACGCGCGGCCGGTCATGCCGAGCTTGTCGAGCGGATAGCGGCCGTTCAGGCGGAAGCCGAGCGGACGCAGGATGCGCGTGAACGCGGCTTCGCCCGGCGGCAGCGCGCCCGTGTGCGGCCAGCGCACCGTGCGCAGCGCGCCGTGGTCGAAGTAGACCGAGCCGCCGTTTTCGATGGCATCGGCCGTATATGCGCGGCCGTTCGCCGAACGTTCGAGCAGCCCTTCGAACAGCGCCATGTTCATCGCCTGCGCGATTTCCGCGCGCGTGACGACGTCGGTTTCCCATTCGTCGAGGATGGCCGGCATGTTCAGGGTCGCGAACAGGGCGTCGGTCTTCGCCTGTCCCAGCAGCTTCGTCAGCAAGCTCTCGATATTCGGATTGCGCATCAGGATTCTCGTGTTCGGGGGACCGCCGGCAAACGTGCCGGCAACTCGATTGGCCGGCCGCCCAGCGGGCGCCTGGCCTTGCGTGGGATGCATTATTCAAAGGGTTGCAGCGGGGCGTAAAGCGAGATTAAATTGACACGTGATGAGTTTTTGGAATTATTCGTGGTCCCCACACGCGTCCGACGGCCCGCCGCGGGCCGGTCCGTTCGTCAGACAAAACGAGCATCATGCGCAAATTCAAGATCCCCAACATGGGTGCGCTCGTGGCTTTCGAAGCCGCGGCGCGCCACGAGAGCTTCACGCACGCGGCCAAGGAGCTGTTCCTGACCGAAAGCGCGGTATCGCGGCAGATCGCGACGCTCGAGGCGAGCCTCGGCGTGCGACTGTTCGCGCGCGTGAAGCAGCGCGTCGTCCTGACGCGCGCCGGCAAGCTGTACGGCACGCAGGTGCGGCGCGCGCTGGAGGCGCTCGACCGCGACACGCTGTCGATCATCGCGCACGGCAGCGGCGGCGGCTACCTGGAACTCGCGGTGCTGCCGACCTTCGCGTCGCACTGGCTGATTCCGCGCATCAAGAGCTTCTACGACCGCACGCCGGACGTGCGCGTGAACATGGGCAGCCGCACCGACCTGTTCTCGTTCGAGGACACGCACTTCGAGGCCGCGATCCACTACGGCAAGCCGACCTGGCCCGGCACGTCGTCCGACTACCTGTTCGGCGAGGAAGTCGTGCCGATCTGCTCGCCGGCGCTGCTCGACGGGCCGGTCGAACGCGTGGAGGACCTGCTCGCGTATCCGCTGCTGCACTCGACCACGCGTCCCGGCGCGTGGGCGCAGTGGTTCGAGACGCACGGCGTCGAGGACATCCGCACGATGCAGGGCGTGCGCTACGAGCTGCACACGATGCTGATCAGCGCGGCCGCGGCCGGGCTCGGCGTCGCGCTGGTGCCGAAGTTCTTCGTCGAGGAACAGTTGCAGCAGCTCGGCCTCGTCGTGCCGTGCGACGCAGCGACGGTCGGCGATTCGGCGTACTACCTCGTGTATCCGACGGAGTTCAGCCACAGCAAGCCGCTGGAATCGTTTCGGGCGTGGCTGCTGGAACAGGCGAGCGCGTATGCGGCGCCGGGGCGGGACAGGGAGGACGATGACATGGATGCGGAGGACGACGAAGACGTCGAGTGATCGCGTCGCGTCACCGGAGGTCCGGTGCGCGCCGAGCCGGGCAACCCCGACCCGGCGCTCCGGGCAGCCGACCTCGCTTCGGCAACGCGGCGGACCTTCTCTCTTTTCTTCACTGCGTCTGTTTTCTCTCAGGTTCCGGGCAATTTTTTCTTCGTCGCGCCGGGTCATTATCCGCTCAATGCGGCCGAAGTGAAACGTTTGCGTATGCACCGAGCGGCTTATACCCGCCATTCGGACACAATCCTTCAAATTGTTTACGCGTGGTGCGACAGCATTCGGCAAATCTTGCAATCAGCTCGGCGTTCCTTTTTAATGGAACTGGTTCCATTCCGCGTTTCGGCCATGCCGACGCGTGACGTCCCGTCGTCCGCGCGTCATCATGCCGATTCAGGATCGAGGATCGTTCAGCTCAGGATTCCGCATCGCCCGTCCTTACCGGACACCCCCGTCAAACGAGACCGTCATGCCCGATTCCGCTTCCCTGCAGCAGCTGTTTCCCGCCTATCAGGACATCCCCGCCGAGTTCCGGCTCGCAGCACCGATCCACCAGCGCGTGTCGCTGGTCGACGGCGAGCTGCGTCCGTGGGACGGCACGACCAAGACCGTGCTGTCGCCCGTGTGCGTGCGCCAGCCGGACGGCAGCGTCGCGCAGATGGAGATCGGCAGCTATCCGGTGATGGGCGAGACGGAAAGCGACGCGGCGCTCGACGCCGCGGTGCGCGCGTACGACTCGGGCCGCGGCGAGTGGCCGACGATGAAGGTCGAGCAGCGCATCGCCTGCATGCAGGACTTCATCAAGCGGATGGTCGCGCAGCGCGAGCTGGTCGTGAACCTGATCATGTGGGAGATCGGCAAGAGCCTCGCCGATTCGCAGAAGGAGTTCGACCGCACCGTCACGTACATGACGCAGACGATCGACGCGCTGAAGGAGCTCGACAACGCGAACTCGCGCTTCGTGATCGCGGAAGGCACGATCGGCCAGATCCGCCGCACGCCGCTCGGCGTCGTGCTGTGCATGGGCCCGTACAACTATCCGCTGAACGAGACCTTCGCGACGCTGATCCCCGCGCTGCTGATGGGCAACACCGTGGTGTTCAAGCCGCCGCAGTACGGCACGCTGCTGTTCGAGCCGCTGCTCGAGGCGTTCCGCGACGCGTTCCCGAAAGGCGTGATCAACACGATCTACGCGCCGGGCGCGGTGGTCGTGCCGCACATGCTCGCGTCGGGCAAGATCAACGTGCTCGCGCTGATCGGTTCGAGCAAGGTCGCCGATCACCTGAAGAAGCAGCACCCGAAGTCGCACCGGCTGCGCGCGATCCTCGGCCTCGACGCGAAGAACGCGGCGATCGTGCTGCCCGACGCCGATCTCGACCTCACCGTGAAGGAGTGCCTGCTCGGCGCGCTGTCGTTCAACGGCCAGCGCTGTACCGCGCTGAAGATGCTGCTCGTGCACCGCTCGATCGTCGACGAATTCCTGAAACGCTTCACCGCCGCGCTCGAACAGCTGAAGATCGGCATGCCGTGGGAGAAAGGCGTGAGCATCACGCCGCTGCCGGGCATGCATCGCACCGCGTACATGACCGACGCGATCGACGACGCGAAGGCCAAGGGCGCGCAGGTCGTCAACCACTCGGGCGGCGAGTTCAGCAAGACGCTGTTCTACCCGGCCGTCGTGTATCCGGTGTCCGAAGGGATGAAGCTGTATCGCGAGGAGCAGTTCGGGCCGATCATTCCGGTCGCGACGTTCGACGACGTGGAAACCGCGCTCGATTACGTGACGACCTCGGAGCACGGCCAGCAGGTCAGCATCTTCGGTTCCGATCCGGCGCAGATCGGCGCGCTCGTCGATCCGCTCGTGAACCAGGTGTGCCGCGTGAACATCAACTGCCAGTGCCAGCGCGGGCCGGACGTGTTCCCGTTCGCCGGGCGCAAGGATTCGGCGGAAGGCACGCTGTCGGTGAGCGACGCGCTGCGCGCGTTCTCGATCCGCTCGATGGTCGCGGCGAAGCAGACCGACGGCAGCAAGCAGCTGCTCGATTCGATCGTGTCCGACCACTACTCGAAGTTCATCAACACCGGCTTCATCTTCTGAAGCGCTGAAGCCGGGACGGCGCGTCCGGCGGGCCGCGAAAAAAACGTCTCGGATATGAAACATCCGGCGCATGCGGCGCGCGCCTTCAACGCGCGGCGGGTGGCGTCGCGGCTCGCCGCACGAGACCGTCCCGAGGCCGCGGGGACGCCGCCGACGCCCATGCTCCGCGACCTTGCAGCGCTTCGTCGATCGACACACTCGACCGTTTTCAACCCGGCGTTACGTTACATCGCTGAAGCATTTCGTCCGTCCGGCCCCTGTCGCGCGGCCGACCGCGATCGCGCGCGGCGGATGGGCGCCCTGCCCGATTTTCCGTGCAAGCCAGTCCCGGCGGGACGCGATGACCGTTGCCGCGCCCCGCGTCAACAGTGCTCAACAATCGGATCGAGGGCTGGTACGGAACCTGCATTCGCATTGCAGTGACAGCCGCGCCGACGATCGGCGCGAACACGAACCCGGATCGGGACGTCCCCCGGATACGCCCGAACGATCCACGCAAGCTGCGAGGCACATCATGGATGCGCTGCCCAATTCGTCCGATACGTCGTTCCAGATCTTCCTCGCGAAACTGCTCGAACAGCCGCAGCCCGAATGGACGGAAAAGCAGCAGATGGAACTCGAGATGGCGCGCACGCTGTCGACCCGGATGGTCAGCTACGCGGAAGCCATGCGCGGCGGCAGCGCGGATCTCGCGCACTGCCTCGTACTGCTGCGCTACGCGAAGGTCCTCGACTTCATGCTGACGTCGCTCGCCGCGCACCGCGACATTCATCCGCAGACGCTGCGCACGCTGTTCCGGCTCGCGAACCTGAAGGTCGACGACGCGTATCCGGTGTGAGCGAGCCTCGGGCAGCCCGACGCGCCGCGTGCGCGGCTAGCGCGCCGCCCGCCCCGCCATCCACTTGCGGTACCGCCGCGTCTGGCACTGCGCGGCGAGTTGCTGCGACACCAGCGCGCGCAGCGGCGACACGCCCGGATGCGTACGCCGCCCGACGCTCAACCGTGCGAGCTGGAACTTCACGACGGCCATGTTCGCCAGCGCGCCCAGCGCCTTGTTCTTCCATCGGATCGGCTGCAGCGCCGGCGCGCTGTCCTTGCCGGCCTGCCAGTCGCGCGGCAGGTTCGGCTCGATCGACAGCGCGGTCGCGATGCCGACCATCGCCACGCCGCTCGCGACCACCTGCTCGGCCACCGCGCGACGCCGGATCCCGCCCGTGACCATCAGCGGCATCGCCGCGACCGCCGTGATGTCCCGTGCGAATTCGAGGAAATACGCTTCGCGGGCCAGCGTGCGTCCGTCGCGCGCCTCGCCCTGCATCGCCGGCACTTCGTAGCTGCCGCCTGACAGTTCGACGAGATCGACGCCCAGCGGATTCAGCAGTTCGACGACGCGCTTCGCATCGTCCGCACTGAAGCCGCCGCGCTGGAAATCGGCCGAATTCAGCTTGACCGACACGACGAACGCCGGCGATACCGTCGCACGCACCGCGCGCACGATGTCGAGCAGCAGCCGCGCGCGGTGCTCGATGCTGCCGCCCCACGCATCCTGCCGGCGGTTCGTCAGCGGCGAAAGGAACTGGCTCAGCAGGTAACCGTGCGCCGCGTGGATCTGCACGCCGGTGAAGCCGCTTTGCTCGGCAAGCTGCGCGGCGCGCACGAAGCGCTGCTGCACGTCGGCGATGTCGGCTTCCGTCATCTCCTTAGGCACCGGAAACTGCTTCGACAGCGCGCCGAGCGCGAGCGGCACGGCCGACGGCGCGAGCGTCGTCTGGCCGAGCGCCGCCTGCATCTGGCGCCCCGGATGGTTGATCTGCATCCACACGTGCGCGCCGCCGGAGCGCGCGACCTGCGCCCATCGCCGGAAGCGGTCGAGATGCGCGTCGCTGTCGAGCACGACGCCGTTCGGCCCCGTCATCGCGCGGCCGTCCACCATCACGTTGCCGGTCAGGATCAGGCCCGCCCGGCCGTCGGCCCACGCCTGGTACAGGCGCAGCAACGCGTCGGACGGCGCGTGATCCGCATCGGCCATGTTCTCTTCCATCGCGGCCTTGGCGAGCCGGTTCGGGATCACCGCGCCATTGGGCAGCGTGAGGGGCACAAACAGGTTCATGGTGGACTTCCTCGATTGACGATGCCCAACCATAACTTTAAAGTCAGCTTCAAGGTCAAGCCCCTCTGGAGCACGAGCATGAAAATCGGCGAGCTGGCGCGCACCAGCGGCATCGCGGCGTCGCGCATCCGGTTCTACGAAGCGAGCGGCCTGCTCGAACCGGCGCGCCGGCAGGCGAACGGCTATCGCGAATACGGGCCGGAAGCGCTGACGCGGCTCGCGATCATCGACCGCGCGCAGCGCGCGGGCTTTGCGCTCGACGAGATCCGCGCGGTGCTGCCGCCCGATCTCGGCGCGTGGCCGCGCGACGAACTGCTGGCGGCGTTGCGGCACAAGGTCGACGAAATCGCGCTGCTCGAGCAGCGGCTCGCGCAGAACCGGCGCAACCTGCAGACGCTGATCGACGAGATCGCGAACAAGCCCGCCGGCGAGGATTGCGCGGGCGCCGCACAACGCATGCTCGACAAGCTGTGCAAGGAGGAAGCCGAGTCGGTGCCGGCGCCTGCGCCGATGGCGCACGCTCGGCCGATGCGCAAGCGCGCGTAGGCGCGGCGAGCGCACGCGTGCGCCGGGTCTTGCGGTGTGGTTCACGCGGGGCGGCCCGCGCGCACGGCTGCGCGGATTTGCTTACGTCGCAGGTAATCGACGCGCGCCGCGTGCGCATGGATCATGGCTTCACCGATCAACGACGAACGATCGACGATCGACGCATCGCATCGACACCCCGGAGCCTGCCATGACCGCCTACGCCATCGCCCACCTGCACGACGTTCACATGTGCGACGACATCGTCGAATACCTCGAACGCATCGACGGCACGCTCGCGCCGTTCGACGGCCGTTTCGTCATTCACGGCGCGCGGCCCGACGTGCGCGAAGGCGAGTGGCGCGGCGACCTGATCGCGATCGCGTTTCCCGATCTCGATACGGCGCGCGCGTGGTACGAATCGGACGCGTACCGGCAGATCCAGCCGCTGCGCGCGCGGCACGCGAGCGGCCCGTTGATCCTGATCGACGGCGTGGACGAGCGGCACAAGGCGACGGACATCCTGCGCTGATCGACGTGCGCGAGCCCGCCTCGCTTACTTCGCGTTGCGCTCCATCGGCTCGCCGACGACGAACCCGCCGCCCTGGAAGCGTTGCGCGGGATCGTCGTACTCGGCGCTCGGCGCCGTCACCGGGAACAGCCCGGCGAACTGCTCGGAACTGTCCTGCGGCCGGAAGCCGAGGAAGCCGGCCTTCGTGTTGTCCCACCACTTCACCGGGTTGTCCGACACGCCGTAGACGATCGCGTGGCCGACGCGGTTCGTCAGCAGCGAGCAGCGCACGAGCTCGATGAAGTCGCGATAGCTGAGGAACGTCACGAGCATGCGCGGGTTCTTCGGCACTTCGAACGACGAGCCGATCCGCAGGCACACCGTCTCGATCCCGAAGCGGTCGAAGTAGTAGCGCGACAGCGACTCGCCGAAGCACTTCGTCACGCCATACAGGCTGTCCGGACGCTGCGGCGAATCGGCATCGAGCACTTCCGTGACCGGATGGAACCCGATCGCATGATTCGAGCTCGCGAACACGACGCGCTTCACGCCGTGCTTGCGCGCGGCTTCGTACAGGTTGTACGTGCCGGTGATGTTCGCATCGACGAGATCGTCGAACGGCGCGTCGACCGAAATGCCGCCGAGGTGGACGATCGCGTCGACGCCGTCGACGAGTTCCATCACAGCCGGCCGGTCGGCCAGGTCGACGACCCGGATTTCTTCGTGCGGGGCGGCGTCGCCCAGCGCGGCGATGTCGCTCACGCGCACGACGTCGGCCCAGTTCGCCAGCGCGCCGCGCACCTGACGGCCGAGATTGCCGGCCGCGCCGGTCAGCAGCAGGCGCCCGAACGGCTTGCGTGCGCCGGTGGATGTGGCGTTCATCGAATCTCCTTGAATCTGTTCTGAGGTGTCCTGGACGTTGCCCGAAACCGACGGAGCCGGCAAACGATCGGAAAACGTTTTCCAACTATACGCGGGGAAAAAGCCGAACGTCAATGGTTGAAGCTGTTCGCACCCATCCGCACTTTCCCGATATCGTCCGGCGGCCGGACGCCGGCTTTTTCTGCCACAATCCGGTGCAATCGAACGAAAACGTTACCCTTCCGATGAAAAAAGTTTCCCCGACGATCCGCGACGTGGCCGCGGAAGCCGGCGTGTCGGTCGCGACGGTCTCCAAGTACGTGAACGGCACGCAGCGCTTTTCGCCGACCGTCGAAGCGCGGCTCAAGGAAGCGATCGAACGGCTCGGCTACCGTTCGAACCCGCTCGCGCGCTCGATGATCACCGGGCGCACGCGCACCATCGGCCTCGTGATCCTCGACATCAGCAACCCGCACTTCACGAACGTCGTCAAGGGCGCGAACCGCGTCGCGCTCCAGCACGACTACACGCTGCTGCTCGTCGATACCGAGGAGAACCAGGCGCGCGAACGCTCGCTGATCGAGGCGCTCGCGCAGCGCGTCGACGGGCTGATCGTCAGCACGCGGATGCCCGACGACCAGGCCGGCTGGATGCTCGACCTGCACAAGCCGCTCGTGCTGCTGCGGCGCAGCCCCGGCCTGCCGATTCCGAGCGTCGGCATCGACAACCGGCTCGCCACCTACATGCTTGCGCGTCACCTGCTCAATCTCGGCCATACGCGCATCGCGTACCTCGGCTTCGGGCCCGCGCGCGTGAACGACGAACGGATCCAGGGCGCGCGCGACTGTCTCGCGGAAGCGGGGCTCACGCTCGACGTGCACGACGCGCACGCGCCGACCGCCGAAGCCGGCGAGCGCGCATGCTCGCGCGTGATGCTCGGGCCGCAGCGTCCGCAGGCCGTGATCTGCTACAACGACCTGATCGCGCTCGGCTTCATGAAGGAAGCGGCGTCGCTCGGGTTCCGGCTGCCGCAGGACGTGTCGGTTGCCGGCGTCGACAACGTGCCGTACGGCGCATACGCGGCGCCCGCGCTGACCACCATCGACATCCAGAGCGAAAACATGGGCGAGCTCGCGATGCAGAAGCTGATCGACGCGCTCGCCGGGCGTACCGAGGCGAGCTATTCGACGTTCGAGCCGCGGCTGATCATGCGCGCGTCGACGGCCGCGGTGGGTTGAAGCGCGCATCGCGTTCGATATCCGCTGTATCGCCGTATCGCCGTATCGCCGTATCGCCGTATCGCCGTATCGCCGTATCGTCGCTTCGTCGCTTCGTCGCTTCGTCGCTTCGTCGCTTCGTCGCTTCGTCGCTTCGTCGCTTCGTCGCTTCGTCGCTTCGCAAACAAAAACGCGCCGCCTCCGGGCGGCGCGTTCGCTTGCCGTCACGCGATCACGCGTCGAGCTTCGCGGGCTTCATCTTCGGCGTGAGCATGTGCATGATCGCCAGCGCGAGCAGGTAGGCCAGCGCGCCGATCGCGAACAGCACCCAGTAGTGGCCCGTGCGTTGCAGCACCTGGCCGATCACTTCCGAGAACAGCACGCCGCCGATCGAGCCGGCCATCCCGCCGATGCCGACCACCGACGCGACCGCGCGGCGCGGGAACAGGTCGGACGCCGTCGTGAACAGGTTCGCCGACCAGCCCTGGTGCGCGGCGGCCGCGAGACCGACGATCAGCACCGCGATCCACAGGCTCTGCACCTGCGACACGAACGCGATCGGCAGCACGCAGCACGCGCAGAACAGCATCGCCGTCTTGCGCGCGCCGTTTACGCTCCAGCCCGCGCGCAGCAGCGCCGAGGACAGCCAGCCGCCGCCGATGCTGCCGACCGTCGTCAGCGCATAGATGCACACGAGCGGCAGGCCGATATGCTGCATGTCCATCCCGCGCGACTCGTTGAGCCACTTCGGCAGCCAGAACAGATAGAACCACCACACCGGGTCGGTCAGGAACTTGCCGATCAGGAACGCCCACGTCTCGCGCTTGCGGATCAGTTCGCCCCAGCGCGGCGCGCCGGCATCCGCGTTCGCCGCGTCGAGCGCTTCGGCTTCATCGCGCGGCTCGTCGTATTCCGCGGCGAGCGCGCGCGTGTCGGCCGTGCGATACATCAGCAGCCACACCGCGAGCCATACGATGCCGATCGCGCCGATGATCACGAACGCCGCGCGCCACCCGTAGGCCACCGCGATCGCGGGGATGATCGCCGGCGCGAACACCGCGCCGATGTTCGCGCCCGAGTTGAAGATGCCGGTGGCGAGCGCGCGTTCGCGGCGCGGAAACCATTCGGCCGTCGTCTTGATCGCGGCCGGGAAGTTGCCGCCCTCGCCGATCCCGAGCAGCGCGCGCACCGCCGCGAAGCCCGTCACGGAGCCGACCGCCGCGTGCAGCATCGCCGCGATGCTCCACACCAGCATCGCGACCGCATACGAGATGCGCGTGCCGAGCCAGTCGACGATGCGCCCGAAGCCGAGCAGGCCGATCGCATAGAACGCGGAAAACGCCATCACGATGCGGCCGTACTGCACCTGGCTCCAGCCGATGTCGTGCTGCAGCATCGGCGCGAGCAGGCCGAGGATCTGTCGATCCATGTAGTTGATGACGGTCGCGAAGAACAGCAGCGCACAAACGGTCCAGCGGTAGCGGCTGGCCGCGGTGCGCACGGCACCGACGACGGCGGATTGCATGAATGTCTCCGATACGCGGTCGCGCCCGTCGCGCCGCTGGATTGTGCTGTCCGTGACCGGCGACGGGCGCCGGGGCGGGCGGCGGCCACGCCCCTTGCGTGGCGCGGCCGCTCGTCCGTCGAGTTCTGGAAAACGTTTTTCAAAGGATAGGGCGTGGCCCGGTGCCGTGTCAGTCGGGGATTTCGATGAGTCATCTCAAAATTGGCCGCGCAAAAAGAGATGACTGTTTCGCAGAGTGGCATTAACCGTTTTTCCGGGATTCTCCCGCGTGCGAAACGGGGCCGCGACGCGGGATGGCGCGTCGATACACATGTCCGATTCCAGCCAGAATCGACGGCGCGGATGGTTTACAGTCGTCGCATGCGCCTCGATCCCGACACCTGCTACGACGCCCTGCTCGCGCGGAACCGCCGCTTCGACGGCTGGTTCTTCGTCGGCGTGTCGACGACCGGCGTGTATTGCCGCCCCGTTTGCCCGGTGAAACCGCCGAAGGCGCAGAACTGCAGTTATTACGCGACCGCCGCGGCCGCCGAGAAGGCCGGCTTTCGCCCGTGCATGCGCTGCCGGCCCGAGCTCGCGCCCGGCCACGGGCTGCTCGACCTGTCCGGCAATCTCGCCGACGCGGCCGCCACGCTGATCGAGGACGGTTTCCTGAACGAGCATTCCGTCGACGCGCTCGCGCGGCGGGTCGGCGTGACCGAGCGCCATCTGCGCCGGATCTTCGCCGCGCAGTTCGGCGTGTCGCCGGTCGAGTTCGGGCAGACGCACCGGCTCTTGATGGCCAAGCGTCTCCTGACCGATACCGCGCTGCCGGTGGCGGTCGTTGCCTCGACCGCCGGATTCGGCAGCGTGCGACGCTTCAACGATTTGTTCCGCCAACGCTACGGCCTCAATCCGCTGCGCTTGCGCAAGGGCGCCGGCCCATCCGCCGATGGCGACATGACCTTTCCGCTGCCGTACCGGCCGCCGTTCGCGTGGCCCGAGCTGATGCAATTTCTCGCGCAGCGGCGGATCGGCGGCGTCGAGCGGATCGACGCGCACGGCTATGCGCGCGTCGTCGCGCTGCCGAACGGCAACGGCGACACGCATCTGACGGGCTGGCTGTCCGTCACGCACGTGCCGCAGCGCTTCGCGCTCGCGGTGACCGTATCGCCCGCGTTGACGCCCGTCGTACCGGCCGTGCTCGCGCGCGTGCGGCGGCTGTTCGATCTCGACAGCCGCCCCGACGTGATCGACGCGCATCTCGGCGCACTCGCGAGCGGCTCGCCCGGCTTGCGCGTGCCCGGCGCGTTCGACGGGCTCGAGATCGCGATCCGTGCGATCGCGGGCGAACGACTTGCGGCGACGCAGGCTGGTGAGGTGCTGGCGCGTGTGGCCGAACGCTTCGGCACGCAGGTGGACCACGCGCCGCCGGGGCTCACGCATGCATTGCCTTTGGCAGTAACGCTGGCGAGTGTGCCGCCGGCGGCGCTCGAAGCAACCGGCGTGACGCGTGATGCGGCGCAGGCGATCGTGGCGCTGGCACGTGCGGTCGCCGACGGCACGCTCGCGCTCGAACCGATGGCGCCGCTCGATGCGACGCTCCGCGCGTTGCGCGCGCTACCCGGCTTCGACGAATGCGCGGTGCAGTACGTCGCGATGCGTGCGATGGCCTGGCCGAACGCGTTTCCCGCCGACGACGCGTGGCTTGCTCCGCGCGCCGCCGCCGAGCGTTTGCACATCGCATCATCCGCGCCGCACGCGGCGCACTGGGCGCCGTGGCGCGCGTATGCCGCACTGCATGTGTGGCGCCTTCATGGAGAAGCTTCGCGATGACGCACGCTCATCTGATTCCGAGCCCGCTGGGCGACATCGCCATCCGTATCGAGGACGATGCGCTCACAGGCCTTTTTTTCGTCGGCCAGAAATACTATCCGTCGCTGGCGATCGCGCCGGACGCGGACGTACGCGGCGCGTCGCCGCTCGCGCGCAAGGTGGCCGACGAAGTCGCCGAATATTTCACCGGCACGCGCGAAACCTTCTCGGTGCCGATTCATCTGCGCGGCACCGCGTTTCAGCGCAGCGTGTGGAAGGAACTGCTTGCGATTCCGTTCGGCGAACTCGTGTCGTACGGCGACATCACCGAACGCGTCGGGCTGCCGATGAGCGCGGCGCGTGCCGTCGGCGGCGCGGTTGGCCGCAACCCTGTGTCGATCATGGTGCCGTGCCATCGCGTGATCGGCACGTCGGGCAGCCTGACCGGTTATGCAGGCGGCATCGAACGCAAACGCGCGTTGTTGTCGCTCGAAGGCGCCGGGTTCGCGCGCGGGGAACGTCATCCGATGCAGCAGTCGCTGGCGTTCTGAATCAAGATCCGCGGCGCGCGTTGCCGCGTCATGCGCTCAACGCCGGCCGGCGCGCTTCACGCTTCGCATACGCGCCCGGCGTCACGTTGAACTTCGCCTGAAACAGCGCGATGAACGACGACGTCGAGTCGTAGCCCAGCTGCGCGGCCACCGCGCCGATCGGCTCGCCCGCATCGAGAAGCGGCAGCGCCGCGAGCAGCCGCACGGCCTGCCGCCACTCGGTGAACGACAGCCCCGTGTCCTGCCGGAACAGACGCGACAGCGTGCGCCGTGTCGCACCGACCTGACGGCCCCATTCGTCCAGACTGCGCGTGTCGCCCGGATGCGCATGCAAGGCACGCGCGATTTTGAGCAGACGCGAATCGTGCGGCAGCGGCACCGTCAGCGGCGCGGGCCGCATCCGCGCGATCCGGTCGGCGATCAGGCACACGAGCGCACCGTCCGGCCCCGACTCGTCGTAGTCCACCGGCAACTCGCCGGTCGCGATCACCAGCTCGCGCAACAGTGGCGTCATGCAGAGGATCATGCAATCGTCGGCGGCATCGTCGCGCGCGATCGCATCGTCGAGATACAGGCTGTGGAACGCGACGCAATCGCGCGTCGACACCGCGTGCGGCACGTGCGGCGGAATCCACATCGCATAGTGCGGCGGCAGCAGGTGCCGGCCCGACGGCGTCGATACCTCCAGCACGCCGCTCGTCGCATACATCAGCTGGGCCCACGGGTGACTATGCGCGTCGACGCTCGCGTTGCCGGGAATCCCGAACGCGCGCACGAACAGCGGCCTCGGCAGGCGCGCCATCGGCGGCACCGCGTACGGATCACCCGATTGTCCCGCCAGCGACATAAGACGTCCTCCGAAGGTCATTGCATGCACGATCGCGATGCTACCGTAACGACTCTTCTTTCTCACGGCTTCCGTTCATGAGCGCGCATACCCGCACCACCCGCAAGACCGTCACCGCGATCCGCGCGACGAAAGGCATCGGCAGCCTCGTCTCGCTCACCGCCTATTCCGCACCGATGGCGAAGCTCGTCGACGAAGTGGCCGACGTGATCATCGTCGGCGACTCCGTCGGCATGGTGCTGTACGGCATGCCCGATACGCTGCGCGTCACGCTCGACATGATGAGCGCGCACGGCGCGGCAGTCGTGCGTGGCACCGCGCAGGCGTGCGTCGTCGTCGATCTGCCGTTTTCGACGTATCAGGAATCGCCCGCGCAAGCGTATCGCTCCGCCGCGCGGCTGCTCGCCGAAACCGGCGCGCAAGGCGTCAAGCTCGAAGGCGGCAGCGAGATGGCCGACACGATCCGCTTCCTGACGGAGCGCGGCATTCCGGTGATGGCGCACGTCGGCCTCATGCCGCAGCAGGCCAATGCGACCGGCGGCTTCCGCGCGCAGGGGATGGACCCGCGCTCGGCCGCGCAGGTGTTCGACGCCGCGTGCGCGGCCGAGCGGGCCGGCGCGTTCAGCGTCGTCGTCGAGGGCACCGCGGAAGCGCTCGCGCGCCATCTGACCGAAACACTGTCGATCCCGACCATCGGCATCGGCGCATCGCCCGCATGCGACGGGCAGGTGCTCGTGACCGAGGACATGATCGGCGCATTCGACGCGTACACGCCGCGCTTCGTGAAGCGCTACGCCGATGCGAACGCGGTGATGCGCGACGCGATCCGCCAGTACGCGCACGACGTGCGGCAGCGCGTGTTTCCCGAGCCGGCGCACTGCTTCGGGTACGGCAAGCCGCTGCAACTCGCGGCGGCCGCCGCGGCGTGACGGCTGCGCTTACGCACGACTACGCACGCTTGCGCATCGCATGCGCGACCCGCGCGTTCGCCTCGAACTTCGCGCGATGCGTCGAGAAGAACGTCCGCACGTTGCGCACGTTCGACGCGCCGGTGAACAGCCGCCGCGCGAACGCGTCGTATTCGGCGACGTCGGCCAGATCGGCCACCACCACGAAATCCGGCCCCGGCGACACGCGGTAGCACTGCGTGACTGCCGGCTCCGCGCACACGTAGGCCTCGAACGCGTCGTAGTCTTCGGCCGTCTGCCGGTCGAGGCTGATCTCGATCAACGCCGTGACCGGCGTGCCGATCGCGACCGGATCGAGCACCGCGAACTGGCGGCGGATCACGCCCGCTTCCGTCAGCCGCCGCACGCGACGCATGCAGGTCGGCGGCGACGACAGCGCGCGCTCGGCGAGTTGCAGGTTCGACACCGATGCGTCGTCCTGCAGGATCGCGAGAATGCGCAGGTCGAGATCGTCGAGCGTGATGCCGGCCATGGACGGCTCCTTCCGGTCAGGGTGTGAAATTTAATTTCAACATGATAGACGATCGCGCGCTTGTTTCATCTGTTGATGTATTTTGAAATTTAATTCCATTCGTGCGCCTCTACCATCGCTGTCACGGGTCCAGACAGGACATTTACGGAGCGCGCTATGTGTGGAATTGTCGGGGCGGTTGCCCAGCGGGACATCCTGCCGAACCTCGTCGACGGGCTGAAGCGGCTCGAATACCGCGGCTACGACTCGTGCGGCGTCGTGGTCTATCGCGATCGCGCGCTGGCCCGCGCGCGCAGCGTCGACCGCGTCGCCAACCTGCAGCGCGAGATCGCCGGGCATGCGCTGTCGGGCTACACCGGCATTGCGCATACGCGCTGGGCGACGCATGGCGCGCCCGTCACGCTCAATGCGCATCCGCACTTCTCGCCGAGCGACGACAACGCGCGCATCGCGCTGTCGCACAACGGGATCATCGAGAACTGCGATCAACTGCGCGCGGAACTGCAGGCGCATGGTTATGTGTTCGCGAGCCAGACCGACAGCGAGGCAATCGCGCACCTGATCGATCACCTGTACGACGGCGACCTGTTCGACGCGGTGCGCCGCGCGGTCGCGCGACTACGCGGCAGCTACGCGATCGCGGTGATGTGCCGCGACGAGCCGCACCGGATCGTCGGCGCGCGCGACGGGATGCCGCTCGTCGTCGGTGTCGGGGATGGCGAGAATTTCCTGGCGTCGGATGCGATCGCGTTGTCGGGCATCACCGATCGGATCGCTTACCTCGAGAACGGTGACGTTGCCGATATCCAGCTGCATCGCTACTGGATCGTCGATGCGGCCGGCCAGCGCGTCGAGCGTGCGGTGCAGCGGGTGGCCGCGCATAGCGGCGCGGCCGATCTCGGATCGCATCGCTATTACATGCAGAAGGAGATCTTCGAGCAGCCGCAGGCGGTGGCCGATACGCTGCTCGATGTCGGGTCGATCATGCCGGAGCTGTTCGGCGACGGCGCGTGGCGCGCGTTCAACGACGTCGATTCGGTGTTGCTGCTCGCGTGCGGCGGCAGCTATCACGCAGCGCTGACCGCGAAGTACTGGATCGAGAGCATCGCGAAGCTGCCGGCGAGTGTCGAGATCGCGAGCGAGTTCCGGTATCGCGACAGCGTGCCGAATCCGCGCACGCTGGTCGTCGCGGTGTCGCAGAGCGGCGAGACGGCTGACGTGCTCGGGGCCGTGCATGTCGCGAAGCAGCGCGGGATGCTGCACACGCTCGCGATCTGCAACGTCGCGACGAGTGCGCTGCTGCGCGAATGCGCGCTGCAGTTCGTCACACGTGCGGGGATCGAGATCGGGGTGGCGTCGACGAAGGCTTTTACGACGCAGCTCGTGGCGTTGTTCTTGCTGACGTTGTCACTGGCGCAGGTGCGCGGGCGGTTGAGCGACGACGAGGAGAAGGCGCATCTGCGTGCGCTCCGGCATCTGCCCGATGCGATGTCGAAGGTGCTCGCGCTGGAGCCGCAGATCATGGGCTGGTCGGAGTTGCTCGCGCGACGCGACAACATGCTGTTTCTCGGCCGCGGGATGCATTATCCGATCGCGCTCGAAGGCGCGCTGAAGATGAAGGAGATTTCGTATATCCACGCGGAGGCTTATCCCGCCGGGGAGTTGAAGCATGGGCCGCTGGCGTTGGTCAGTAATGAAATGCCCGTGATTGCGGTGGCGCCGAATGACGTGCTGCTCGAAAAGCTCAGGTCGAACATGCATGAAGTCAGCGCGCGGAACGGCAGGCTTTTCGTGTTCGCGGATGTGGACTGCGGGTTGGTTCCGAGTGAGGGGATCGAGGTGATTCGACTCAATGAGTACTACGGGCCGCTGTCGCCGATCCTGCATACGGTGCCGATGCAGTTGCTCGCTTATCACGCGGCGTTGGCACGGGGGACGGATATTGATAAGCCGAGGAATCTGGCCAAGTCGGTGACGGTGGAGTGAGGGCATATCGTGGAGGGCCGGGCTGTGCCGAGTTCCATTAGTTTCGGTTACGGGCCTTGTTGTGGTTTGGGTTACGGGACGCTTACCTGCCGGCTGCGCCTTACCTGACGAGCGCAAACCAGCATCAAAGCCAAAAGGGGCGCTGGAGCTTTTTTCAGTGCCCCTTTTTTCGGGTGGCCATCTGCTCCTCGAAATCGGGGCGTTTTGGAGTCGACATTTTCTCGGTGTGGACAGGTTCAAGAGGACCGATGTCGAGCTTCGGAACTCATATCACAACGGGCGCACTCGAAAGATCATCGAGCCACGGACCGTGAATCGGAAAGTGTTTTTTCAGCAGCTCCGTAACTTGCTCGATACCTCGCAGAACACCTGACCGATAGTCGCCCTGCTGGAAATGAGCCTCCATGGCTTCGCAAATCGCCTCCCATTCGCGTTGGTCCACTCTGGCGTGTATGCCTCGGTCCACGACAATTTCGACGTCCCGGTCCGCAAGGAGCAGATAGATGAGAATGCCGTTGTTGTGCTCCGTGTCCCAAACCCGGAGGTCCGAGAAAACCTCGATGGCACGGTCCCTCGCAGAGGTGCCCTTCAGCAACGCGCCGATATGCAGCGCCCCTTCCACAGCAAACCTGACCTGACCCACGTGCACGCGATGACTGGCACGTACAGCCTCTTCGATCGAGATCAGCGTCCGCCGTGAAAATGCCTTGTCGACCCGCCAGCGGGTCGCGAAAAGATGTCGGAAGAGACGTTTCAGGTCCATGCTCACCACCGTCCCGATGCGCCACCGCCGCCGAAGCCCCCACCGCCGCCGCGAAAGATGTCGCGATTCGAATCACGGCCGAAACGCCCGCCGCGACCATCGATGAAGCGCCCGTCAGCGGCTCTCATACCGCCCCCCAGCAACGTGAAGAGCAGCGCCATCATTCCCGCCGCGATGGCGACAAAAAGCGCCTGCGATAAGATCCACGCGATTGCCCCGACGACACCGCCGGTCACGACGGCGCCGGGCAGTCGCCCGAACATGGCGCGCAGCAGGCCACCGGCCATGACCGTCAGGAGGAAGAGAACGGGAAGCAACCGTCCGGCGCCGTCGCTTGCCCGAGGTAATCGCCGCGGTGGCGGCAACGCCTCGCCGCTGGCGACGCGTATCATGCCGTCGACGCCGGCGGTGATGCCACCGTAGAAGTCCCCGTTTCGGAACCGCGGAACGATCGCCTCGTTGATGATGCGATTGCTCGCTGCATCGGTGAGCACGCCTTCGAGGCCGTACCCGACCTCGATTCGAAGCGCTCGGTCGTTTTTCGCGACAATCAGGAGCGCGCCGTCGTCCACATTCTTGCGGCCGAGCTTCCATTGCTCGACGACTCGCATCGAATACTGTTCGATGGTTTCGGGCTCCGTGGTCGGAACGATGAGAACTGAAAACTGCGTTCCTCGTTTCGCCTCAAACTCTCTCAACGTCTGCTCGAGGCTGGCCGACTGGTCGCTGGTCAGGGTTCCAGTTTCATCGGTGACTCTCGACGTCAACGGCGGGACGGGGACGTCCGCGAGCGCACCGGCTCCGCCCAGGAGAAACGAGGTTAGAACGACGGCCAGCGCCAGTCGGAGCACGTTCAATTGGATGTCCCGCCTGCAGAGGCCGGCGGCGAGCCGAAGTCGACCCGCGGCGGTCTGGAAATTTCAGCTTCGTTGCTTACGGAGAAGTTGGGGCGCTCCAGATAGCCGAAGGCCTTTGCAGTCAAATTGTTCGGGAACGAACGTATCGTCGTGTTGTACGTCTGAACGGAGCGAATGTATCGGTTTCGGGCTACCGCGATACGATTTTCCGTACCCTCGAGCTGCGCCTGCAGGTCCCGGAAATTCGCGTCCGACTTCAATTGCGGATAGTTTTCCGAAACCACGAGCAGCCGTGATAGAGACGACGTGAGCTGTCCTTGCGCGGCTTCGAATTTTGCGAGCGCCTGCGGGTCAGCAATGAGTTCCGGTGTGGCGCGAATCTCACCCACTTTCGCCCGCGCCTCCGTCACACGGACCAGCACTTCCTTTTCCTGGTCCGCGTACCCCTTCACTGTGTTGACGAGGTTGGGAACCAGGTCGGCACGCCGTTGATACTGATTGAGAACTTCCGACCAGCTGGCCCTCACCTGCTCGTCCTGGCTCTGGATGGCGTTATAGCCGCACCCTGGGAGAGACAGCAAGCTCAGCGCCAATGCGCCTGTCAGAAGTGCGCGGGCCAGACGGCGCCGTGCGGACATTGCCATAGAACTTTTCGACATGGACGCGCCTCTGCCTTGTATTCCCGGCATTCCGCCGCTCACCGGTGCACTGCCTATCGTAAGTAGCTCGGCGGTCGCAGGGTTGATGCACGTCAATGCTGCATTGTCGAGCGCGCCCGGAGCGATGCACCGTCTCGGGCGCGTGTCGGCTCCACGGCCGCGCTACATATGAAGAATTCGGCGCGTGATTCGTTGAGCCACGTCAAGCCATCGAAGGAGCGTCAGCATAGAGTGGTTTCAGGGTTCGACCGGCTCTGAAGAACCATGCTCCTGGAGAACAAGATGGCATTCCTGCACAAACTCGCAATCGCAATTGCGACGCTCGGCATGATCAGTGCCGTTGCAATCGCCGGCACGCCGGTGGCTGCCGACAATGCAGCTCACGATGCCCATCATCCGAATAAGGCAGCCGCAAAAGCGCCGAACAAGTCAAACCGCGAGGCGGACGACCAGATGCAGGCCATGCGCGCCATGCATGTAAAGATGATGAACACGAAGACGCCTCAAGAACACGCCGCCCTGATGGACGAGCAAATGAAAGTCATGCAAAACGGCATGAGCATGATGGAGATGATGGGTGCTCGCTCGTCCGGTATGCCGATGTCGTCGCGGCACGAGAGTATGGAAATGCGGATGGATATGATGCAAATGATGATGCAGGCAATGATGGACCGTCAGGCTGCGCAAGAGCATCCGGCCGAGAAGTGAGACGATGCGAAACGGGAGACAACCATGGATGACAGCTCGCATGGTGCCCGGCCGTTCTGGAAATCACGGTCAGCCATTGCACTCGTAGCATTCACTGCAATAGCGCTATTCCTCCTGCTTTCCGAACACCGCGCCCACTTCCTTGGCGTCTTGCCATATCTGCTGTTGCTCTCGTGCCCGCTGATGCATCTGTTCATGCACCACGGGCACAGGCACGACGGAATGAAAACGACCGGCAGGCGCCCTCATTCGGGAGACGGTCATGACCAGCATCGGTGACGGTTACGGCCTGTGGAGCCTCGTAGCCATCAATTCTCTCGTCTTCATCATCTTCGCGTTCAGCTTCTTCAAGCCAGCGACAAAGCGGGACTGGCGAACGTTCGGTGGATTCTCGGCCTTCATCGTCGCGCTATTCGCAGAAATGTACGGGTTTCCGCTCACCGTCTACTTGCTATCGGGCTGGTTGCAGACGCGATTTCCGCACACGAATTTGCTATCTCACGATGCAGGGCACCTGTGGTGGACCTTGACCGGCAGGCACGGCGACCCGCATGGCGGACTTCCGCATCTCCTCAGCTTCTTCTTCATACTGGGCGGCTTCTACTTGCTGTCCACGGCGTGGCACGTACTGTATGAAGCTCAGCGTGGCAAGGCGTTGGCCACCACCGGACCCTACGCGAAAATCAGGCATCCTCAGTACGTCGGGTTCGTCGTGATCATGCTGGGTTTCCTGCTCCAATGGCCCACGCTCGTGACTTTGGCCATGTTCCCCATTCTCGTTTTCATGTACGTTCGACTAGCCATACAAGAGGAGCATGATTCGGAGGCGCGGTTCGGCACTGCGTGGCGTGAATACGCGGCACACACGCCGCGCTTCGTACCCAGCTTGTTTGGGAAACGCCCGGCTCAAGTGCATTGATTTCAGGCGGCTCACCCGTAGCTGGCACTCCCGAACTCGATCGCAATCTTCCGGGATGAGGGGCTGCCATGAAACCCTTCAAGACTGGCGCGACGCTTTCAGCCACGGTTGTGCTGTTCTTTGCGTGGTTATACAACCGCCTGAGTGGACCGAACTAATGCAATTCCGTACGCCCATACCTCTCTCCCGAACTGCATGTTGCCAGTGTCGGTCTCGGGAATCAGAAGATCGAGGCAACAGCTAGCCTCGATACAGGTAACTCACGTCGTAGCACGGTCGTCACGTCAATATCGAACGCGCAGAGCGACGAGCCTCAATGGAAACGGAACGGGTGAGCAAAGGAGCGTCAAATGAGCGGCCAACCCGGCGAAGACGAGCTTCATCACCAAAGGATGTCCGGGCACTTGTCATCGGACGAACGTCACGGTCGTGAGACGGACGAGCACGCCCCTTTCGCCGGGCATGGACACGACAAGCTTGCTCATCACCATGATGGCCAGGACAAACACGTACGCTCCACGGATCCGCTTCGCGACCCCGTCTGCGGAATGACGGTGACCGATGAGTCACGCTTGCGCCGCGAACACAATGGCAAGTGGTACGCGTTCTGCAGCCAGGCTTGCTTGACGAAATTCGAGGCAGCGCCGTCCAGGTACGTTGAGCCTTCGACCATCGAGCAGCCGCAAGCACTACCCGAGGGCACCATTTACACGTGCCCGATGCACCCGGAAATTCGACAGGACCATCCCGGGCAATGCCCGAAGTGCGGCATGACGCTGGAACCGATTCTGCCCAGCGTCGACGAAGGCGAGAATCCGGAACTGGTCGATTTCCGACGCCGCTTCTGGTGGACGTTGCCACTGACCGCCATCGTTTTCGTGCTGGCGATGTTTGGCCATCGCCTACGATTGATGGGCGCCGGCACCGAAAGCTGGGTTGAGTTCATCCTCTCTACGCCGGTCGTCCTGTGGGCAGGCCTGCCGTTTTTCGAGCGGTGCGTGCGCTCATTCATGAACCGCAGCCCCAACATGTGGACGCTCATCGGGCTCGGGACAGGCGCGGCCTATATCTACAGTGTCATCGCGACCCTCTTCCCCGGCGTGTTTCCCGAAACGTACAGCGCGCACGGCCGGGTCAGCGTGTATTTCGAGGCGGCGGCAGTCATCATTTCGCTGACGCTTCTCGGGCAGTTGCTCGAACTGAAGGCCCGCTCGCAAACGTCCGCCGCCATCAAGGCACTCCTCGGGCTCGCACCCAAGACCGCGCGGCGCATCAACCCGGACGGTTCCGAAGCAGACATTCCGTTGTCCCATGTTCATGTGGGAGACCTGCTTCGCGTGCGGCCGGGCGAGAAAGTCCCCGCGGACGGCGTGGTGACGGACGGCACGAGTTCGCTCGACGAGTCCATGATTACCGGCGAGCCCATTCCGGTCACGAAGCGCGTTGGCGACCACGTCATCGGCGCAACGATGAACGCGACAGGCAGTCTCGTCATCCGCTCGGAAAAGGTCGGCGCCCAGACCGTCCTGTCGCAAATCGTGCAGATGGTCGCGCAGGCGCAGCGCTCCCGTGCGCCCATGCAGCGCATGGCCGACAAGGTGGCCGGGGTGTTTGTCGTCGGGGTCGTCAGCATCGCTCTCCTGACCTTCCTCGTGTGGGGCATCTTTGGGCCTGAGCCCAGTTGGGTATTCGGTCTCATCAATGCGGTGGCGGTGCTCATCATTGCGTGCCCCTGCGCGCTGGGCCTTGCGACGCCCATGTCCATCATGGTCGCGAGCGGCAAAGGAGCCACGACCGGGATTCTCTTTCGCGATGCCGCTGCGATTGAAAATTTGCGCAAGGTCGACGTGCTCATTGTCGACAAGACGGGGACGCTGACCGAGGGGCGTCCTGCGTTCGAGCAGGCCGTAGGCACAAGCGGATACACGACCGACGACGTGCTTCGTCTGGCGGCGAGTCTCGACCAAGGCAGCGAGCATCCGCTTGCTGCAGCCATCGTTGCGGCAGCCCGCGAGAAGAAGCTGACTTTGGACCGCACGGAAAATTTCGAATCCGCAACGGGTATCGGCGTGAGAGGAGTCGTCGCTGGCAGGCGACTTTCACTTGGCAACACCGCGCTGATGCGGACTGACGCCGTATCCGTCGAATCGCTGTCCAGGGAGGCGGATAGCCTGCGTGCGCAAGGCGCGAGCGTCATGTACTTGGCAGTCGATGGCAGTTTGGCCGGACTGCTGGCGGTCGCTGACCCGATAAAGGCGACCACGCCAGAGGCGCTTTCGACGTTGAAGGAGAACGGTATCCGAGTCGTGATGGCGACCGGTGACGGGGTGGTCACTGCCAAGGCCGTGGCCGGGAAGCTCGGCGTCGACGAATTCCATGGCGAGGTGAAGCCTGCCGACAAGCTCGATCTGGTGACACGGCTTCAGCAAGCCCGGCATGTCGTCGCGATGGCTGGCGACGGCATAAACGACGCCCCCGCGCTGGCCAAGGCCGATGTTGGCGTGGCCATGGGAACAGGCACGGATGTGGCAATGAGCAGCGCTCAGGTGACGCTCGTCAAGGGCGACTTGCGCGGTATCGCGCGTGCTCGAGCGCTGTCCGAGGCAACCGTCGCGAACATGAAGCAGAATCTTGGCTTCGCGTTCGTTTACAACGCGCTCGGGGTCCCGTTGGCGGCCGGGGCACTTTACCCGTTCACGGGGCTGCTGCTGTCGCCGATGATCGCGGCGTTGGCGATGAGCCTGAGCTCAGCCTCGGTCATCTCGAACGCGCTGAGATTGCGCAACGCCAAAATTTGAGCATGCGTGCGCCCCGCAAGCCGGTCAGTATCCCCGCCCCGCGCACGAAAACCCCTACTTCGACAACTTCAGCTTTTTCGCCAACACAACCCCGCTCGACGGACTCACCAGCGAGATCGCATTGATATCCATATGCAACCTGGAGATCCGGGTCGTAATGTCCGTCGGCTCGTCGATACTCGGATCGGCATGCTCGACTTGCTCGGTCAGATAAGGCCGAACCAGCCGCCCGGAAAAGACGAGCGCGAAGTCGCCATGCGCTTGAGCGTACACGGCAGGCGAAATCCGCATCCGGCTGCGAACCGTGGTCTTTTTCCCATGCCCGGAATCGAGTTCGATGATGTCGATCTGCTGGATGTACCCTTTCGCTTTCGCTTCGGGGGCGATCACGAGCCCTCGCCCTCGTGGCCCCTTCGTGACCTTCCGGAGCAGGACGCCCGTCCGGTCGCCGTGCTCCGCGTCGAACAGGTCGATGTCCAGCGTCAACAGGTGCCGCTGCGACCGGTACCTCAGCCCGTACTGCACCGGCACCACGAACGTCACGTCGCGATCCAGGCCGACGGCCGCCAGGTCGGGATTCGGGGCATACCGGTCGGTTGCGTCGGAGACCAGGCCGCGAACCCGGTCGCTCAAGGAAGGCGGCGCGGGGCTGATGTGCAGCTTCTTCAGGGCATCCCGAATGGCAACCGGGTCGTCGCCGACGATCGGTCGTGCGGGCGACGCGTCGTGATCGGCAGCAGGCGCGACGTGCGTCGTGCCGTCGACGGCCTCCGCCTCTGCATGCGCCGCGACGGGCGCCAGGATCATCGTCAAAGCGACGACGCACGCGAAGCTCGAACGCCCCAACTTGGATTTCCGATGAAACACGAAGGCTCCTGATTTTCTTGCGGATCGGTCAACGACGAGCACTATAGGGTGGAATGATAGGCAACGCATCCATTGTTTGAAATTCACCGATGCCCTGAGCGCCCCTTCGCCGGTTCATTGTCAGCCGAAAGCAGGCCGACGCCCCCTCATCCGCAACCTCAACCCTGCCGATCCTCCCGCCGATACTCCGCCGGCGCCTTCCCGACCAGCTTGCGAAAATCGCGCGTGAAATGCGCCTGGTCGAAATACCCCAACGCCTGCGCCAGTTCCGCGAGATCGACCGGCTCGCCGCCGGCGAGTTTGTCGGCCGCCTCATGCAGGCGATAACGACAGATCACCCACTTCGGCGTCACGCCCACATAGTCGGAAAAGAGTTGCTGCAGCGTGCGCTCGCTCAACCCCGCGCGCTCAGCCAGATCGCGCACCTGCGTGAGCCCGATATCCTGCTGCAGCATCTGCAAGATGCCATGAATACGTTCGACCTGCGGATCGGCCGGCGGCAGCACCCGCAACAGCAGCGCCTCGGCAACCGCCACCATCCCGGCGTCATCCTCGGCACCGAGCACGGCGTCTTCGGCTTGCGCGTCGCCGCAATCGAGCAGCGTCGACACCGGCAGCACCTTGTCGGTCGACAAATGCACCGGCTTGCCGAAGAACGCCCGAAACGCGCCCGGCCGGAACCGCAAGCCGATCACCCGCCCGGCCCCGGCCAACGTCGTCTCGAACGCCCCCGACACCACGCCGAAGATCCCCGTCCGCCGCCGGTCGAACACCAGATTCACGCACGGATACGGCAGCGTGCGCTGCACATACGCCGGCTGGTCGCGCAGATCCCATTCGACGATCCAGTGGTGATCCAGCACCCCGGCCAGGTCGGCACAGGGGTAATAGCGATTCAGGCGGAAGCGCTGATTGAAGGCTTTCGGGCCGACGACACCTTTGGGCGTGTCGGTCACGTGACGCAAGTCGGCCATGGTGACGAACCGTTGAGGTGACTGCGTGATGATGCACCGCCGCAGCGGATTTTTCCAAGACGAAGCCGCGCGGCCGTCCTATATTGGTCGACCTGTCCCGAATGCACACCGGAGCCCGCGATGCAGCAAGACCGTCACCTGACCCTGTTCCACTCCCCGCGCAGCCGCTCGGCCGGCGCGCGGATGCTGCTGGAAGAACTGAGCGCCGACTATGAACTGCACGCGTTCGACCTCTCCACCGGCAAACATCACGAAGCCGACTACCTCGGCATCAACCCGCTGGGCAAGGTTCCCGCACTGCGTCATGGCGACGTGATCGTCAGCGAGCAGGCCGCCGTCTACATGTACGCGGCCGAGTTGTATCCGGAAGCCGGCCTGTCGCCGGCGCCGGGCGATGCGCTGCGCGGGCCGTATCTGACCTGGATGACGTTCTATGGTTCGTGCCTCGAGCCGGCCATCGTCGACCGCTCGATGAATCGCCCGCCCGCGGCCTACTCGACGTCGCCGTACGGCGACTTCGATACCGTGATGATGCGGATCGATGCGCAACTGGCGAAAGGGCCCTACCTGCTGGGCGAGCGCTTTACGGCGGTCGACGTGCTGTGGGGCTCGGCACTGAACTGGACGACGATGTTCAAGCTGGTACCCGAAACGCCGCGCATTCGCGCGTACATCGATCGCGTGCTGGCGCGCCCGGCGATCCAGCGCGCGCAGGCGGCGGATGCGGCGCTGGCGGCGGAACAGGACAAGGCCAAGGAGGCGGCCGCAGCGGCGCGGTAGCCGGTTGGCGGGCGAACCGCGACGCCGGTCCCGCCCGCCGCGCCATCAGAACATCGTATGCAGGCCGACGCGCGCCACCGCCTGACTCGCTGAACTCGACGCCCCGTTCGGATCGAGCACGCCGTTGATCTGCGCGTTCGCGCCGCTGTTCGCGCGTTGATAATCGGCGGACACGTAGACCATCGTCCGCTTCGTGAACAGGTATTGAAGCGCGACGCTGACCTGATGCGCATGGTTGTCGTTCACGGCTTCGTTGCCCTTCATGTACATGTACTTCGCGCCGAGAAACACGTCCGGCCTGATGCGCCACACGCCGCCGGCCTCGGCCATCCACACGCCGGCGTCGTTGAACGAATTGTGCACGGTGGTCAGGAGTGCCTTCGCGCTCACCGCACCGAAGTCGTAGTGCATCCCGACACCCCAGTTGCGCACGCTGGTCGACGGCGTGCCGGGCGCCGGGCCGTACTTCTCGTTCGTATATGCGGCACCGATGCCGAGCGCGCCGACTTCGTAGTTCAAGCCCGCGCTCACGGCATTGTCCGCGCCGATGGAACCGGCCACGCCGCCGAACGCATACATCACGCCGCCCGACAACCCTGCAATCGTCGGCGAACTGTATTTGACCGAGTTCGCGACTGGCTTGCTGCCTGCCGTGCGATCCCAGTCGAACGCGCCGGTCGGGTTACCGGGTAGCGCGAGACGCTGGAACGGGCCATTCCTGAATCCGTACAGCCCCGAGATGTCCATCGAGATCGCATTCCCCTTCGCAAACAGCGAATCGACCATGAAGTCGTACTGATTCCCGAGCCTGACGCTGCCGAACCGGTCGCTCTCGATGCCCACGTATGCATTACGTCCGAAGATCCCGGTCCCGATGATGCTCCCGTTCGCCATCGAGAACTGGTTCACGAGCGCGAACGTCGCGTGATATCCACCGCTGAGATCTTCCGTGCCGCGAAAGCCGAACAGGTTCGGCGTGAAGATGCCGTCGTCGAACTTGACGTTCTTCCCGCCGCCCTCGTTGCTGACGTACGAGATGCCGCTGTCGATCAAACCGAACATGGTCACGCTGCTCTGTGCGTACGCACCCTGCGCGATGGCCAGCATCGCGAATACTCCAAACCTGAGCTTCATTGCGTCTCCGTCTTTTTTTGAAATTCGAGCCGGTCGCCCGCCACGTCGCGAACGATCCGCTCATGCTTCGTGAAACAACACCTTCCCGCCGGATCAGGCTTGCATCCGGTCCGGCATAATGAGATTTACTTAGCTTTACTTATTGACTGAAACGAATGAAATCCCGCGCACTTCCGATTTCATCCAGCCTGGTGCAATCGGCCCGTCCGCCGATTCAGGCGCTCCGGCAAATCACCCACGCCGCCGCATCCACCTCGACGGCCACGGCTTCCAGCCCGGCACCCGAGCACGGCCCGTCGATACACACACCGTCGTCGAACCGGAACAGCGCACTGTGATGCGCGCACATCAGCACCTGGGATCGATAACAGGAAACGCTGCCCGGCACGAAATCGAGCGGAACCGAGAAATGCGGGCAACGATTCACGTAAGCCCACACCTGCTCCCCGCGCCGCACGACGATGACGGGACGTCCGATGCGCGCCTCATCGACGACCCGCGCGCCACCATCCGGCACATCGGCGAAGCGACAGAGTTGCGTGGCACCCATGACTCACGCTCTCCGCTCGGGATTGCCGAGGCTCCAGTCCCACGGACGCACCTCGACCCGCGAGAACAGCCCTTCCTTCACATACGGATCGTTTCCGACGAACTGCATCACCGCATCGATGTCGTCCGCCTCGACGACGAGCAGCGTGCCGTTCATCGCATCGCCCTGCGGATCGAGCGTCGGCCCGCCGAGCCGCACATACACGCCGTGCTGCGCGGCGGAACGTAGGTAGGTCCGATGCGTCGCCCGCACGCGGTCGCGCACCTCGCGCATCCCGGGCTGGTCCGTCGCAAACACCGCAAAGAATCGCGCCATGTCGGTCAGCTCCGGTCGAGCACGAAGTCGTACGTCGCCTCGCGATACGGGCCGCTCAAGCCGACCCGGCGCGCGAGCTCGTCACCCGCCGCACGCGGGCGATAGGCGACCATCAGCGACGGCTTCACGCCGAAGACGGCATCCGACTGCAGATACGCGTCATTCTCGTCGAACAGATGCGTGACGAGCTTGCGATAACCCGGCGCGTCGATCATGAAATGCAGGTGCGCGGGCCGCCACGGATGGCGGCCGGTCGCATCGAGCATCTTCCCGACCGGGCCGTCGGTCGGAATCGGATAGCTGACCGGCAGGATCGTCGTGATCGCGTAACGACCTTCGGCATCGGTCCGGTAGCGGCCGCGCAGGTTGCCGTGCGGCTGCGCCGTATCCTGCCCGGAATACATGCCGTTCTCGGCGGTCTGCCAGACGTCGAGCACGGCGCCCTGAACCGGCGCGCCGTCGGTAGTGAGCACGCGGCCATGCACGACGACCGGCGTGCCGGGCGTGAACGCCATGTTCTCGCCATACGCGCGCTCGGGCATGCCCTCGATGTAGAACGGGCCGAACACGGTCGTTTCCGTCGCGCCGGTGGCGAAGCGATGGTTGATCGCATCGACCAGCATCGACACGCCGAGCGTGTCCGACAGCAGGATGAATTCCTGGCGCACCACGTCGTCGCACATCTGCCCGGTTTCGGTCAGGAAGCGAATCGCGGCCATCCACTCGGCCTCGGTCAGCTCCGTTTCGCGGACGAACGCATGCAGGTGCCGCACGAGGCTCTGCATCAGCACGCGCAAGCGCGGGTTCGGCGTACCGTCGAAGCTGGCGACGACCTGCTCGGTCAACCGCGTGTCGCCGTCATCATGATGATCATTCGTCACGTTCGTCTCCTTTGTATGCAGCCGGCCGCTCACTGCGGCTCGCGCCCTTCCCACGCATGCTGAAGCAACTCGCGGATCGGCGCGCGCTCGATCGGCCGCGGATTCGCGTACGGGTTCCGGCACGCGAGGTCGGCGGCTTCGTCGAGGCCCGCTTCCGGCATTCCGATGTCGGCCAGCGCCGCCGACAAGCCCAGTTGCCGGTTCAACCGGAACAGCAACGGGCCGGCGTCGGCCGCGTCGGTGCCGCCCAGCGCCCGCGCGACGCGGCGCAGCGCGTCGGGCGCCGCCGCATGGTTGTAGTGCGCGGTATGCGGCAGCATCGCGGCGTGCGTCTGTGCGTGCGGCAGGTTGAAGGTGCCGCCGAGCGTATGACAGAGCTTGTGATGCAGCGCCATGCCGACCGCACCCAGGCACGTTCCGGCGAGCCATGCGCCGTACAGCGCGCGGCTGCGCATCTCGCGATCGTCAGGCGCGCGCACGATCGCCGGCAGCGCTTCGCCGAGCGCACGAATCGACTCCTCGGCCATCAGGCTGATCACCGGGTTCGCATCTTCAGCGTAGAGCGCCTCGACCGCATGCGCCATCGCATTGACGCCCGACGCCGCGGAAATCCCCGGCGGCAGCGACAGCGTCAGGGACGGGTCATACAGCACCGTACGCGGCAACACGCGCGCATCGCGTCCGGTGCGCTTGAGCCGGCCTTCCGTGAGCCCGAAAATCGGCGTCATCTCCGAGCCCGCGTAAGTCGTCGGCACGGCGAGGATCGGCAGCGACGACTCGAGCGCGATCGCCTTGCCAAGGCCGATCGTCGAGCCGCCGCCGATCGCGATGCAGCAGTCCGCGCCCAGCTCGGCGGCCATCTCGCGCGCGGCCCGCGCCACCTCGACCGGCACGTGCATCACGGCCTGCGCGCACACGCCAGCCGCGCGCTCGCCGAGCACGGCCCGGACGCGTTCGGCGAGCGGCTGCTGCTCGGGCGTCGACAGAATCAGCGCCCGCTGCGCGCCGAGCGCGGACAACTCGTCCGGCAGCCGTTCGAGCGCGCCCCATTCGAACACGACGCGGGACGGCGTTCCCTGATAGACGAAGCGCTCCATCTCGGCCTCAGCGCTTGAAGTGCGGCGGCACCTTGCCGTCGACGTTGACCCACACCGAGCGCGCCTCCGTGTAGTCGTGCATCGCCTCGAAACCCATCTCGCGGCCGTAGCCCGACTTGCCGATGCCGCCGAACGGGCTGCCCGGATTGACGCGCTTGTAGCAGTTGATCCAGCACATGCCCGCGTCGATCCGCGACGCCATCCTGTGCGCGCGGGAGAGATCGTTGGTCCAGAGGCCGCTGCCGAGCCCGTATTCGGTCGCGTTGGCGATCGCCAGCGCTTCCTCGTCGCTGCCGAAGCGCAGCACGGTGACGAACGGGCCGAACACTTCCTCCTGCGCGACGCGGTCGGCGGCGCTCTTCGCCTCGATGACGGTCGGGCGCACGTAGTAGCCGTTCGCGAGTGCCGCGTCCTGCGGCACGCTGCCGCCTGCGAGCACGCGGCCGCCCTGCTCGCGCGCGACGTCGACGAACGACAGCACGCGGTCGAGGTGCTGCTTCGACGTCAGCGGGCCCATCTCGGTGTCCGGGTCCAGCGGGTTGCCGACGCGGATCGACGACGCCAGCGACACGAAGCGCTCGAGGAATTCGTCGGCGATGCGCTCATGCAGCACGAGCCGCGAACCGGCGATGCACGCCTGCCCCTGGTTGTGGAAGATCGCCCACGCGGCGCCGTTGATGGCGGCGTCGAGGTTGGCGTCGTCGAACACGATGTTCGCGCCCTTGCCGCCGAGTTCCAGCTGCACGCGCTTCAGGTTGCCCTGCGACGCCTCGACGATCCGGCGGCCCGTCGCCGTCGAACCGGTGAACGCGATCTTCCCGACACCGGGGTGTTCGGCGAGACGCTGGCCGGCCGTATGACCGTAGCCGGGAACGATATTGACGACGCCTTCGGGAAACCCGACTTCGGCCATCAGTTCGACGATGCGCAGCGTCGACAGCGGCGTGATCTCCGACGGCTTGAGCACGACGGTGTTGCCTGCCGCCAGCGCCGGGCCCATCTTCCAGCTCGTGAACATCAGCGGGAAATTCCACGGCACGATCTGGCCGACGACGCCGATCGGCGCGCGCTGCACATAGTTCAGGAAGCCGGTTTCGACCGGAATCACCGAGCCCTGCAGCTTGTCGGCCATGCCGCCGAAGTAGCGGAAGCAGCCGGCCGTGCGCGGCACGTCGAGCGCGCGCGAATCGCGGATCGGGTGGCCGGTGTCCAGCGATTCGAGCTGCGCGAGTTCCTCCGCGTTGGCTTCGATCGCGTCGGCGAGGCGCAGCAGCAGCCGGCCGCGCTCGGCCGCCGGCATCGCCGACCACTTCGGGAATGCGCGGGTCGCGGCTTCGACCGCGAGGTCCACGTCCGCCGCGGTGGCGGCGGCGATCTTCGCGATCAGCGAGCCGTCGTGCGGATTGAGCACGTCGATCGTGCCGCGCTCGACGGCGTCGACGAAACGGCCGTCGATGAAGAGTTGGGTTTGCATGAATCGTCCTCGATGGTGTGCTTGTGCGAGCCGGCGCGGCTCAGAACTCGATCGGATACGGCGCCAGCTCGCCGCTCTCGTATCGCTGCGGAAGGTTCGGCGTCGCGTTTTCCCAGACCAGCAGCATCGAGCGCTTCGTCGAGTAGCCCTGGTGCCGGATGTCGGCAGGCATCGCGCAGATGTCGCCGGCCCGCATCGTGACGCGCGCGCGCGGTGCGCCGGTGTTCTTGTCGCCGATGTCCCACACGATTTCGTCGGACAGTTGCAGGAACCATTCGACGCGGTCGTTGCCGTGGAATACCGGCAGGATGAATTCCTCGGTGGTCGGGCAGAACAGGCTGCGCCCGCACACGGAGGTCACCGACGGATTCCACGTCACGTCCGAACGCGACAGATACTTGAACAGGTTGAACGCGTGCAGCTCGCCTTCGAAGCCCGGTTTCACGTGCACTTCCGGCTCGTCCTGAGCGACGTCGAGAAACGCGCGGTTGACCGGCAGATCGTCGCGCAGCGGCGAGTCGCCTTCGAGGCCCGGCATGCGGCGCGTCGCGATCCGCGTGCGTTCGATCGCGGAGCCGTTCTCGCCGTGCTTGCGCCCGAACGCCGTGCCGGTTTCCTCCGGCGCCGCGAACGGATCGAAGCCTTCGTTGGTCCAGTCGTGCAGCATCGCCTTGAAGGTCGCCATGATCGTCGGCGTTTCGAACGTCTCGGTGTAGTCGACGCCGGCTTCCTTCAGGATACCGTTGAACGTGCCCGCATAGACGTCGACCTTGCCGTAGTGATTGCGCGTGCCGAACACGTGATCGAAATTCACCCAGCCGTAGAAGAAGCCCCACGCGACGTCGCGCATCATCGCGCGCAGGAATGCGTCCGCGGGGATCGCGTGCGTGCGGGTCTGGCCTTTCGCCGGCCAGCTGATTTTCACGAAATACTCGTCGCGCTGGAACGCGAATTCACCGAGGTGGAAGCGGCGGTAACCGGTGACGGCATCGGCTTGCGTGGCCTGCACCAGATCGGCGCCGAAGCCTGCGGAAAGATCGAGGGTCTCGAGGGTGGCCATAACGTGTCTCCTGGAATAGTTGAATCTTCGCGATCGAATCGATCAGTGCAGGCAGATGTCGGCCCACTTCTCGACGGACAGCTCGCCGAGCACGGTCTGCACGAGCGCGACGCCCGGCTTGCTGGCGGTGAAGCGATACGCGCAGCCGGCCGGCAGCAGTGCCTGGTGGCCCTTGCGCAGCACGACGTAGCCCATCTCGCGGCCCGCCGGCTGCGTGCCGGCGTTCACGGTGCCGCGGCCGGTGGCGGGCGGGTTGTCGAGCTTGATGAAGTCGATGCGGACTTCGCCGTCCATCTGGATCGCGAACTCGTCGTGCGCGCACGCGAACCACGGCGACTGGCCTTCGGTGCGCAGCACTTCGATCACGTATTCGAGGTTCTTGCCGGCGACGACCTTTTCGTAGGGGGCCGACTTCGATGCGATCTCGAAGACGTTCGAGAACGCGTAGTGTTTTGCGCTGCCGCTGGTGATTTCGATCTCGCCCTTCGTGTAGCCGTCGAGCGAGCCAAAGACGGTGTGGAATGCCGTGTCGGTCATTGCTGTCTCCTGAGTTGAACCGCTTGTTGGATTCAACTTTAGGGGCGACGACGCCCGTCAACAAGGTAACGGAGCGCGACTACGGCATTTGCGTTTCGCGAATAATCGCTTCGCTCAACGAACCCAGCCGCGCTCCAGCAGCGGGCGATCCCACGGCGACTCGTCGCCGATGTATTCGACGAGGAATTCGACCAGCGCCTTCACCTTCAACGCCTGTCGCTGCGTTGCGGGATAAACGGCGGCGAAGCTCAGCGGCGCGATCTGGAAGTCGGTGAGGATGGGCACCAGCCGGCCCGCGACGAGCGCGTCGCTCGCGACCAGCGTGGGCAGGCACACGACGCCGCCGCCCGTCAGCGCGTACTCGCGCAGCAGGTGCACGGAGTTCGACCGGATCATGCCCGGCAGCTCCATTTCGACGACCTCGTCGCCGCGTGTCAGCGTCCAGCGGTTGCGTGATGGATAACCCGAATACAGCGCCGTGGTGTGCTGCAGCAATTCGCGCGGATGTTGTGGCGCACCATGCGCGTCGAGGTAGGCCGGCGACGCGCAGAACAGGCGTCGGACCACGAACAGGCGCCGCTCGATCAGCGACTCGGATATCGGCGGAAAGATCTGGAACGCGATGTCGAACCCTTCTTCGACAGGGTCCACGACACGGTCATTGACGATGATGTCGAGCTGGATGCCCGGATAGCGGCGATTGAATTCGGCGAGCGGCACGCCGAAGTGATCGAGCGCGAAGCCGGGCAGCATCTGGATGCGCAGCCGCCCGGTCGGCGTCGCGCGCAGCTCGCGCATCTGGTCGGTCAGCTCGTTGACGCGCCCCACGACTTCCGCGCATTCGCGGTAGAAGGTCTCGCCCACTTCGGACAGCCGCACGTGGCGCGTGCTGCGATGGAACAGCGGCGCGTTGACGAACTTCTCCAGTTGCTGGATGCGGTTCGTCACGACCGAACTGGTGACCCCAAGCTGCCGCGCCGCTTCCGCGAAGCTGCTCGCCTCCGCGACCCTGACGAACGCCTCGATGCTCAGAAACCGGTCCATGCCGCACCTTTCCCGAAAGCCAAACCGGCAGTCTAACCGCACCTGCCGGCCGGGTGGGTCACGCCGAACGCGTCACACTGTCACCTGACGGGTGTCAATCCCGCCGGCTGCGCGCATGACCGCGGGGCACGTTACGGCTGCTTGCCCGCCGACAGCTCCGGCTGCACGCCTACGCGGCGCTGCAACACGGCCGGGGCCGTCTCCCGCAGCAGCATGCTGACCACGATGCCGAGCAGCACCGCCCCCATCGGCAGCCACAGAATGTTCTGGATCCCGAAGTGCGCGGCGACGTAGCCGCCCATCGCCGGCGCGATGCCGCCGCCGAAGATCTCGCCGCAACCGACCACCACGCCGATCGACGTCGACACGAGGCCGACGGGCGCGGCTTCGGTCGCGACGGGGCCCGACAGCAGCGACACCAGCCCGAGCGTGAAGAACGACGCGACGAACAGGACAACGAACAGCACGACCGGTTGCGGGCCGAGGCCGCGGAAGATGTAGAGCATCACCGCCGTGCCGGCGAAGCCCGCGATGCTCGCGAGGCGGCGGCCCACCACGTCGGACAGCCCCGGCAGCCCGAACTGCCCGAGAAAGCCGCCGAAGCCGATCGCCGACACCACGAGGCCCATCTTCTGCGTGCCGAGCGCAAGGTAATCCGTCAGGTACAGCGGCAGCAGCGCGCCGAGCACGAACACGCCGGTCATCGCGCAACACAGGGCGGCCATCGCGACGAGGATGTTGCGGCTCTTGAGCACATGGCCGAGCGACGCCGGCGCGTGCTCCGACACGACCTCCTTCGCGCGCTTCGGTTCGCGGATCACGAAGAACATGATCGCGCCGAGGATCAGCCCGGGAATGGCCACGAGCGCGAACACCCAGCGCCACGACACGACGTTGAGCAGTTGGGTCGCGATGATCGGCGACAGCGCCAGCCCGAATAGCGCGAAGCCGCTTTGCTGCAGCCCGAGGTTCAGGCCGCGCCGCCGCGGGTGCGACGCGTCGGCGGTGGCCGCGAAGCTGGTCGGGCAGAACGAGCCTTCGGCGACGCCCATCAGCCCGCGGATCGCGATCAGGCCGAGCAAGCCGCCCGCGAGGCCCGAGAAGCCGGACAGCAGCGAGAACGCGATGATGGCGGGGATCAGGACCTTGCGGCGGCCGACCTTGTCGGAGATGCCGCCCATCAGCGCCGCGAAGATGCCCCACGACAGGCCGAGCACGCCGATGCAGTTGCCGACGTCCTGCGCGCTCAGGTGCAGGTCCTTCATGATCGAAGGGAACAGCGGCGCGATGAGCCAGCGGTCGAGGCCGACCAGGCCGAAGCCGAGCGCCAGCAGCGTCACCGCCTTCCACTCATAGGAGGTATCCCACTCGTTTGCTTTCATGTCTGTCTCCGTGGATTGGTCCGCTTGCGCGCGCCGGGGCGTCCGCGCATCGGCCAGGTCCGTTGTCTTGGGTGTGCGACGCGACGTGAGTCGCGAGGAAGTGGCGGCCGCCTGTCCGGCTTCGTTCCGGTTGCAGGCGTCGAATTCAATCAGCCGACGCCCGAACGATAGGTGCGCGCAGGCGGATCGGGTATGGAACAACCGGCGAACGCGCCATTCGCGAAACGCAAATAATCGGGTGCGGCAGGCGGGAAAGGTCGATGGAGAAGCGCTGTGCGAACGGCGGCAGCGTTGAAGCAGCGCTCCTTCCTCGGTTACGGGGGAATCCCTCATAGACATCAGCGAGGCCCGCACGCGACGCCGCTTGCGCGGCCGATGAACGCGGTTCGGCGCGCCGCCCGGCCGCGCGCCGATCAGGATGCGGCGAATGACGAGACCGGCAACCGGCAGATGCGCTCCGAGCAGGCACGAAGCAATCCGTCCACACGTTTTTCGTCAGCGCAATACGCCGCCATTTTCTTCGATATCAGACGGATCCTATCTTCGAAATCCATAAATCGATTTTATTTAAATAAAAAGACCTGCACGACAACCACACAATCTGACAGAACCACCTTGCGCCCGCCCTTTTTACCGATCAATAAGAGACCTTTCAAAATCATCCGAATCGCCGAAAAAGAAAAATACCGTTTCAAACCAATCATCCAGCCAGACAAAAACAAAAATACATTTATCGAGACCGACAAGCTTGATATTCTCGACGCGAATTTTCGATCCGATTTTTTCAATTCAAACAGGACCACATTTCAAACAAATCCTAATCAATAAAAAAGCAATGAGATTATGGCGATGTCGATAGCAAGAACATTTCGGGAATTTGCGTCCAGTCTGACCGACGGGAACTCGCGACCCGTCGATCTCCATTTCGGCCGGGCGCAGCGCGCGGTCGGCCACTTGCTTGCGCTCCATCACGCCGATATCCGCGAAGGCCTGATGTCCGGCATCGACGGCGAGCTGACCTGCGTGTCGAGCCACGATCATCTGTCGCCGACGCTGTTTCTCGGCCTGCCCGTATCGGTCCGGCTGACGACGGACCGCGGCAGTACGCGCGCGATCAATGCGATCGTGCGTGAAGTGCGAACCGGTCAATCCGACGGCGAACTGACCGTCTATCAATTGCACGTGTGTGACGCGCTGTCGTTGATGGACCGTCGCACCAACGCCCGCGTATTCCGATCGCGCCACGTGACGGAGATTCTCGCGACGCTGATGAACGAGTGGAAACTGCGCAGCCACGCACTCGCGCGCGCATTCGATTTCGACCTGTCCGGCTTGCAGGCCGATCGCTATCCGGTGCGCGAACTCACGCGGCAGGTCAACGAGTCGGACGCTCGTTTCATCCGGCGTCTGCTGCGCCGGGAAGGCATCACGGTCTTCGCGAAGGCCGAGCCGGCCGGAGGCGCGCGCGGCATGAACGACGCGTGGCCGATTCATACGCTCGTGTTCTGCGACGACCCGCATCGCCTGAAGGAAGCGCCGGCCGGTACGCTGCGGCTTCACCCGCGCGACGCCGGAACCGAACAACGCGACACGGTGACGCTTTTTGCGCACTGCCAGAGCGTGTCTCCCGGCCAGGTCCGCCGCGCGTCCTGGGACTACAAGCCAGCCCGTGCAGATGACTCCACCGCTGTCACGGACCTTGACCAGGGCGAAGCCGGGAACGACCTTGCGCGCCTGCTGACGGACGTCGCGATCGACATCCCGCACGTCGGCGACTCATGGCGCGATCACGATCGCATCACGCGCGACCGGATACTGGCGCATCAGTTCGAAGCCGAGCGTTACGACGGAATCAGCAGCGTACGCGACCTGCCCGTCGGCCACTGGTTCACGCTGACGGGCGACCCGGAGCTGGACATGCGGCCGGCCGATCGTCGCCAGTTCGTCGTCACGTCGGTTCGGCACGATATCTGGAACAACCTGCCGAAGCCGCTCGCGGGCCGCGCGCACACATTGTTCGCGGCGAGCCGGAACCTCGCGCAAACGGCTGCGCCGGCACCTGTCGATCTGCCGGAGCAAACCGACACGCGCTATGAAAACCGTTTCACGTGCGTGCGCCGCGGCGTGCCGCTCAAGCCCGCCTATGATCCGAAGGTCGACGTACCGCCGGTGCACCTGCTGACCGGCACGATCGTCGGCGCGCAGGGCGAGGAAGTGTTTTGCGACGGGGCCGGCCGCGTGCGCGTGCTGATCCACGGGCACGATCCGGCCGATCACGCGCACGCGCAAGGCGCCGGAACGAACGGCCGGGCCGGCGACAGTGCGCCGATTCGCGTCGGTACAAGCCTCGCCGGCGGCAACTTCGGCGCGCTCTTCCTGCCGCGCGTCGGCATGGAAGTGCTGCTGGGATGTCTGTCCGGCGATCCGGACCGGCTCGTCATCATCGGCGTGCTGAGCAACGGCGCGAACCCGCCCGTGACGTTCACCCATACGGGCGCGCTCCCCGGCAACCGCTTCCTGTCGGGCATCAAGACCAAGGAAATCAACGGCCGGCGATACAACCAGCTTCGTCTCGACGATACGCCGTCGCAAATCTCGGCGCAGCTGGCGAGCGAACATGCGCATACCCAACTGAATCTCGGCTATCTGACGCAGCCGCGCGAAAGCGGACACGGGAAAGATCGCGGCGAAGGTGCCGAGCTGCGCACCGACGCCGCCGCGGCTCTGCGCGCGGCGCAGGGCATCCTGTTGTCGACCTATGCGCGCACACGGGCCACCGGCGGTCAGCTCGATCGAGACGAACTGATTCGGCTGCTCGACGAATGCACGGCGCTGTTCAAATCGCTCGGCGACTATGCCGGCGAGCATGGCGGACAGTCGGCCGATACCGCCGGTCAGGGCAACGTCGCCGATGCGTTCCGCAACTGGACGCCTGACGGTGCGCGGCCCGGTGCGACCGGCGATGCGCCCGCGTTGATCGCGTTCGGCGCGCAGTCGGGGTCGCTCAACGTCACGCCCAGAACGCACGTCATGTATGCGGGCGAGAACATCGATCAGATCGCGCAGCAACACGTTCAGGTCAGCAGCGGCGAGCGCATCAAGCTGCATGCCGGTCGTGGCGTCGCGATGTTCGCGCACAGCGACGGCGTGTCGGCGATCGCGAATCGAGGGAAGGTCACGATTCAATCGCAGCACGACGATACGCAAGTCGATTCGGCGAAGAACCTTCAGTTGACGGCCAGTGGCGGAAACCTCGTCGGCACGGCGAGCGATGAAGTCGTGTTCGTCACGTCCGGTGGCGCGTATCTCAAGCTGCGCGGCGGGGATATCGAACTGGGATGTCCGGGGACATTCACGGTGAAGTCGGCGGGGCATGTGTGGGACGGGCCTGCGAGCATGAGTGCGGATATGCCGAAGTTTGGTCAGGACACGCTTGGCCGAGTACCGAAGCTGGTCCGATCCACCGACGGCAACGCGGCTGCGGGATTCGAGGGCGAGATCAAAAGGCCGTCCGGACCGCTATCGAACTTGTCGAGCGATGCGGCCGGCCAACTTCCGGCTGTCGATGCTGACCAGTTCGAGAGACTGGCGGTGCAGTTCATCAAAAACAATACATAGGATCGCGAAGGAAACTGCATGACTGATTCATTTCTTGACCCGCCGCTGATGGCGACTGCTCATCGCGACCAACCTGCGGCGAAAGTTAATGCTGACGACGTAGCTGTGTCGCGGCCGGCACCGCCGCCGATCGTCGTCGGCCGGGGCGAAGGCGTGACGATGTTTGCGAAGAACACGCCGCTCATCTGCATCAAGCAATTGCCCTTGCCCGGTATCGTGATCTTCGTGCATGGGGTGAATTCCGAAGGCGAATGGTTCGAGGCGTCGGAGGAAGGGCTGTGCAAAGGCCTGAATCGCAGGCTCGGACGTCTGGACGATCAGATGATGTATCACGGTATCGATGCCGGACAACTGACGCCCGCGAAGTACACGGAGAGTGTGACGCCGGATGGGTTTCTCAATCCGAAGCTCTGGTCCGGAAACTACATCAAGCCCGAGCCGTCGTTCTCGCCCGTCATTCATTTCCGCTGGGGCTATCGCGCGACAGCTGCGGAATTGAAGGAGTACGGCGACAAGATCTTTCTCAACGAAAAAGACTATTGGGGCGGCGGCCCGTTCACGAACGGCTGTGCCAGTCTGCCCGATCTTTGGCACGGCGGGCTGGATGATCGAACGATGGGCTGGATGACCGTGCAAGGCATCAATCCGACCAATCGGCCGCTGTACCGCGCGCCGCC